>DATJTB010000063.1:0-7293 GCA_035503795.1 Methylocella sp. | reverse complement strand
GCGAACTCCGGTTGCGCGATCTCGACCAAGACACGGCTCCTGAGCGGCTTGAAAGCTTGAACCGGGGCGTGATGTTAGTGGACGGCACCTCGAGGCTGCTGTTTGCAAATGCCGTGGCCCGGCAGCTGCTCGGCTCTGGTTGGGGCCTTGCTGTCGAAGCCGGCTGCCTGCGCAGCACCGACAGCTCGAACGCCATACAAAGGCTGATTGCCTCTTGCACCCAGAAGGACCTCACGTCGAAAGGTCCCGGCGGAGAAATGTCCATCTATCTCGGCCCACGCCAATCCTTGCGTATAATGGTGACTCCGCTGCGGGCCAAGGGCACGGTCCCGGAACTTCCTTGGCTTGGCTTGCTCATTCCTGTGGCCATCGTTACCGTATCAAACTGTTCGACCGATTTATCTCTCAGTTGACCAGTGAGAAACATCCCGCTCCGGGATCGTGCCGCTTCTTGAGGAAAAAGCTTCGAGGCACCGACGATCCGTGTCGCGGCGGCTTGGAACATAAGAACGCCGGTTTTTCGCTGAAATCCCGCCCTCGCCAGTCTATATGGAGGTCCGTGGTTTTTTCGTATTGCTGAGGAGTCACCATTTCAGTGAACATGGGACCTCAGAACAGGAAGGAGTCGGCATGGCTTTCCATCCTTTGCACGATCGTGTTGTGGTCAAGCGCCTCGAAGGCGACGAGAAGGCCAAAGGCGGTATCATCATCATCCCTGGTACCGCCAAGGCAAAGCCTCATCATGGCAAAGTGATTGCCGTCGGCTAGGCCGGGCGCGATGAAAACCGGCAAGCTGATCCCCCTAGACGTCAAGGCCTGGTGACCGTATCCTCATCGGAAAGTGGTCCGGCACCGAAGTCAAGATCGGCGGTGATGAGCTGCTCATCACGAAAAAAGCGATATCCTAGAGGGGGAAGCGAAACCCTCTTTTCGTTGAAATCCCGTTCTCACATTTGTTTGAGTCCCCACATTTGGGTCCGATGCTCTAATTTTTAGAATCGATCACGTTTCATGATTTTGGGTCGACTTGTCCCAGATCATTGTGATCTAGGCGTCATCGACTGACCATGCGGGCGGTGTCTCTCTGAGGAGGTGAATAACAATGACTGCCAAGGACGTCCGTTTTTCCACCGACGCGCGCGATCGCATTCTGCGCGGCATAGAGATTCTCAACAATGCGGTGAAAATCACCCTCGGTCCAAAGGGCCGCAACGTGGTCATCGAAAAATCCTATGGAGCGCCGCGTATCAGTAAGGACGGCGTGACCGTCGCAAAAGAAATTGAACTCTCCGATAAGTTCGAGAACCTCGGCGCGCAACTCGTGCGTGAAGTTGCCTCGAAGCAACACGACGTTGCCGGTGACGGCACGACGACCGCGACCGTGCTCGCTTCCTCCATCGCCCGCGAAGGCGCGAAGGCTGTGGCCGCTGGTCTCAATCCGATGGACTTGAAGCGTGGCATCGACCTCGCCGTGGACGCGATCACCGCTGATCTCAAGAAGAACTCGAAGAAAGTCTCTTCGAACGAGGAGATCGCTCAGATCGGTAAAATTTCGGCCAATGGCGACCAATTTATCGGGGAAGAAATCGCCAAGGCGATGCAAAAGGTCGGCAATGAGGGCGTGATCACGGTCGAGGAAGCCAAAAGCCTCGTAACCGAGACCGAAATCGTTGAAGGTATGCAATTCGATCGCGGCTATCTCTCGCCCTATTTTATCACCAACGTGGAGAAGATGGTCGCCGAACTCGAAGACCCTTACATTCTTGTGTATGAAAAGAAGCTATCTTCGATGCAGACCCTTCTCCCGATTCTCGAGGCGGTGGTGCAGAGCGGGAAGCCACTTCTCATCATCGCCGAGGACGTCGAGGGCGAGGCGCTCGCCACGCTGGTCGTCAACAAGCTGCGCGGCGGACTGAAGATCGCCGCGGTCAAGGCGCCAGGCTTTGGCGATCGCCGCAAGGCCATGCTTGAGGATATCTCGATTCTGACCGCCGGCCAGCTGATTTCGGAAGACCTTGGTATCAAGCTCGAGAACGTGACTTTGCAGATGCTCGGCCGCGCCAAACGGGTGCATATCGACAAGGACGCAACCACGATCATCGATGGAGCCGGCGAAAAGAAGGACATTGAAGCGCGCATTGGCCAAATCAAGGCGCAGATGGAAGAGACCACTTCGGACTATGACCGCGAAAAGCTCCAGGAGCGGTTGGCCAAACTCGCCGGTGGCGTCGCGGTGATCCGCGTTGGCGGCGCGACCGAGGTTGAGGTCAAGGAGAAGAAAGATCGGGTGGAGGATGCCCTCCACGCCACCCGTGCAGCCGTGGAGGAAGGCATTTCTCCCGGCGGCGGCATCGCCTTACTCCGTTCCATCCTGGCCCTCGAAAACCTCAAGGTCGAAAACCCCGATCAAAAGACCGGCGTCGACATTGTCCGCAAGGCGATCCAGGCGCCGGCGCGCCAGATCGTTGACAACGCCGGCGCGGACGGCGCCGTGGTGGTCGGCAAGCTGCTCGACGCCAAGGAATATAATTACGGCTACGATGCGCAGACCGGTGAGTATGGTGACATGGTCAAACTTGGCATCATCGATCCGACGAAAGTCGTCCGCACAGCCATCCAGGACGCCGCATCCGTCGCGGGCTTAGTCGTCACCACCGAGGCGACGATCACCGAACATCCGAAGAAGGAAGCGCCAGCCATGCCTGGCGGCGGCATGGGTGGCATGGATTACTGAACAACCCGGGGGGGGCGCTTGAAGCAAAAGGGTGAGGCCTTGGGGTTTCCCAGGGCCTTTGCTTGTGGACGTGGTAACCGACGAAAAGCCCACTGGACATCCGGCTTCAATATCGTTCTCGTCGAAGCCCTCTTTGCCATCGTCACGCTTGTGAGGCGAAGCCGATGAACCTCCAGCTCCGCAAGCCTATGGCTCTCGCTGACCTCGCCTGGGAGGAAAAGCAGCCGCTGAAATATGAATTCGACGGTCTTTATCCCGTGGCAAGGACGGGAGGGACCGTCGCTCATTCAAAGATTCAGCGTAACCTTGCCATTTCCATCGGCGGCCGCCTGCGCGGCAAGCCCTGCCAATTCTACGGCAGCGATCTGAAGATCGAGGTTGCCGGTCGCATCCGCTACCCTGATGGCTTCGTCGTCTGCTCCCCCGTCGCGAACGATGCGACCGTCGTTCGTGCGTGACCCCGTGGGTTATTATTGAGGTCCTGAGCCCCAGCACCTCTGCTACCGACCGCATCGTCAAGAATGGTGAATATCAGGCAATGCCCTCCATTCAGTGCTATGTCATCCTTGAGCAGGATCGGGTCGCTTCGCGAGAGCGGGAGAAGATTGGGTTGGCCATATCCTCATGGATGACGCGATCCTCTCTTTGCCGAATTCTACGAAGGCATCGACTTCACGACCGCGGAAACCATCGAGCGATACGAATTCCACCGAACCCGCATAGTCCAAAACTGCATATGGATTTCCCTCGTGGCCAACACCAAGCCATAGCCAGAGATGACCCCGGCGATCGGAAGGTCCGGCCATTCTTGCCGAATTTGATGAAGCCCAAGACTTCCGTGATTTTCATTGCGGCCGAGGCTCCTATGCCTTCGACGCTGCCCCGACAGCCGCCGCTTGCAGATTTCCCAACGCCGCCGCAAGAAAAGTTTCGCACCTCCTCGATGCGCGCTCTCAAAAGAAACCAATCAACGTTTAGTTCGTTCCTTTCCACAGGTCCACCCCACGCAAACTGAACCGCTCTGCGTTGACGCTGGCAATGCTGCGCGTGCTATCTGCCTGCATAAACCATCAGGAGAAAAACCAAATGTCGGGTGAAAGACTGAAGAGCTACGAAATCGCACCTGCGGGCATTAAAGTGCTGTCCGAGGCCGAGGCTTATGTTCAAAACTGCGGCCTCGAACACAGCCTGATCGAACTCGTGAAGATGCGCGCCTCGCAGATCAACGGCTGTGCATTTTGCCTCGATGTGCACAGCAAGGCCGCGCGAAGGCTCGGGGAATGCGAGCAGCGGCTTTACTTGCTGGACGCATGGGCCGAATCCTCTCTTTACAGCGCACGCGAACGGGCCGCGCTGGCATGGACCGAAACCATAACTCGCATTGCCGACACACATGCGCCCGACTCCGCTTATGAAGCGTTGCGCCCGCATTTCTCCGACAAGGAGATCGTTGATCTGACGATTCTCATCGGCTTGATCAATCTCTGGAACCGGCTTTCGATAGGCTTCCGTAGGCAGCCTCCCGTCGAGAAACAAAACAAGGCTTCTTGAAGCAAGAGATAGAGTTCGGCCCCAATCGCAAATTACCGGGAGAACAAGTATCTTTCGCCCGTTCCCCATCTAGTTCATGGCGCTCGGGGTCCCCGTTAACGCCTCACAGCAATCTTAGGGGCGGGTGCCTCAAGTGGGCGGCAAAGCGGTGATTGAGCGGCAAAGCAGAGATTGATAAGAACGCGGATTGATTGTTCGAGGTGGGCGCGGAGATCCGGAAGTTGAAACCCATCGAATCCAAGCAAAGGAGGCACAAAAACGGCGAGGCCACAATGCGCCTTGGCGCCGGCAGTATTGAGATCGTCAAGCGCGGCGCTGTCCGCTATGATTTCAGGGACCCGTATCATATCGCCATCGATTTGAGCTGGAAAGAATTCGCGCTTGCTTTCCTCGGATTAGAACTCGGCATCAATATTGTCTTCGCCCTTCTTTATCTCGCACGTCCGGGCTGCATCGCCAATGCGCGACTGGGATCGTTTTCCGATGCGTTCTTTTTCAGCATCGAGACGCTGGCCACCGTGGGCTACGGAACGATGGCTCCGGTGACGTTCTATGGCAACGCCGTGGCGGCTTCTGAAATGGTTTGCGGCTTGGTCTTCACCGCGATCATGACCGGCCTTTTGTTTGTCCGTTTCTCCAAACCGAGATCGAAGATCCTCTTTGCCGATCAGGCTGTCGTCACAAGGCATAATGGCTCGCCGGCCTTGATGGTTCGTATCGCTAATGCACGTATGACCTTGCTAACCAATGCCGTGGTACGTTTGGGGGTTGTGTTGCTGGAAGAAAGCGCGGAGGGCCATCGGTTCCGCCTATTGCACGACCTTCTGCTGTCGAACGCGACTCTTTCTATGTTTCCGCTGACTTGGACGGTGATGCACGAAATCGACGAAAAAAGTCCACTCGCTGACTACGACGCTGAGCGCCTCAAGGAGTTCGACGCACGCCTCGTTCTAACCATCGAGGCTCGTGATTTTGCTCTCGGTGCAGCGGTCCATGACATACGCATTTACACGCCAGACGAAGTCTTGTTTGGGATGCACTACGCCGAAGCCGTCACAATCGATGATCAAATGCGGCCGGTCGCCGATCTCTCCCGCTTGAGTCTGATCGAGCCGGACCGTCCACCACCCGTTGAGCCTTAACAAAATCGCTCCAGTTGGTTCTATCGCGACGTCGAACGTTCGACCTCGCAAATCACCAGGACGTCTGGCTTAGGCTGCGGCGTTCGGCATTGTGCGGCGTTTGCATCGCCGATACCAGGAAAGGCTCGGTGCATCTTCTTGCGCTTATCCTCCGTGCCAGGTTCACTCATTCCCACTCCTACCCGCGACGGTGAATGTCACCTTCGGGTCAAAAGTGGTCAACTGGCAACCGATACAACTCCTCCCTGCAACGGGAACCAAGCGTTAGGTTTCGAGCACACCAAATCTCACGAAATCCTCCAACCCAAACTCTATCCGGCCGGGCTCCTAGTGAAAATGGCTCAAGCTTTTGCTGGGTAGACGGCCGATGTGTTGAAGTGACTTGGCGCAAACCGCGGCGCGATTTTGCCGGACAGCGATGATAGAGTTTGCGGGTCCCGAAGAGTCTCGGCGGTCCTCGATGTAATAGGATCCAATGAGGCACCCCACTATTGACTGGGCCACATTCATGTCTATCTATCAAGCGGGGATGGAGTTCCCCATTAACCGCCAATCGGCTGATAACTCCTGCCTTTGATAACTTCGTGAGCGCGCTCACTGTTTGGGCAGAGTTTCGCCGATGTTCAAAATCCCCAGAGATCCCGTCGACTTTCGCTGACCTGCTTGCCGAGCCATTGTGCAAATGGTCATAGCAGCCAAGCATGCGAAGGAACAGGATGTGCCATCGGTGATCGACGCCGCGGTGAGTAGGATCGCGGGCTCAGCGATGCTGGCCTGAGCTTAAGCAGCATTTCCACGAGAGGAGGAAACGAGGATGCCACTACAGCACGAATCTTTAGAATCCAGAATTGCGGCGAGAGATAAGCGCCAGGCTGCTGTCTTTTGGTGGATATTGATGGCCATGCGCTTAGTCATACCGCTCTATGTGATCTATGCGATTTATCTCTATTGGACCTTACCACCCAGCGCTTACTTGTTGGGCCATTAAGGGTTGGGTGGGAGCGCGGCGATCGGATTTCTCTATGATATCTCAAATACCAGCTATGATCATCTTTTGTGTCACCGCTCAATTGGCGGCCGTGCCAATCTTCATTTGGGTCGGCCGCCACGCCAATGGTCTCGACCGAGCGCAACCGAAAATTTTGGAAGCGTTCTGCGTATCCTAGACTGGCACATTGATCTCATGACTCTTGATCAGGTTTCGGATGGGGGCGTATGTGCTCCTCTTTGTTGCTCTCCATTACTTGCTCTTTTTTGGAATGTCCTTGTTCCAATCCTTTGGCGCTTGTCGTCACCCCGAAAAGACCACCTAATTGCATCGACTCAACGGCCGTGCTCGGCACAATGACGATTGTGGCGTTCTGCTTCAAACCCTCGTAAAGCATATTCATTGCCCTCAAATGAAAGGCTGTTGGATTGTTCGCGTAGGTCTGCGCCGCTTCGGCAAATTTTTCCGCCACCTGCCGTTCCGAATCCCCGAGAATCACACGCGCCTGACGCTCTCTTTCCGCTTGGGCCTGCATGGACATCGCATTCTCCAAAGCTGGAGGAATCAAAACATCCTTGACTTCAACGGAAATAACATTAATGCCCCAAGGTTCGGTGCGAACATCGATGATTTGCTTGAGTTCGTTGCTGATCTTTTCCCGGCCTTCCAGCATGTCCGAGAGCATCGTCTTGCCGATCACGTCCCGGAGAGCCGTTTGGGAAGCCCAACTTATCGCGCTCCCGTAGTCAGCCACATCCAAAGCCGCTTTCATGGCGTCCTCGACTTTCCAAAACAGCACTGCATCGACGTTTACCGGCACGGTATCCTTGGTGAGGGTCTTTTCTGCTTTGAAAGTCGTCGTGATCACGCGGGTGTCA
>DATJTB010000062.1:0-6179 GCA_035503795.1 Methylocella sp. | reverse complement strand
CGAAAAGCGCGGCTTCGACCTGATGGGGGTACAGGTCCACCTGAGCGTCGAGCAAGGCGCCTGCGAGCTTTTCCGAGTCCGCCACCGAGTGGCGGCGGAGGAGTTCATGTGCAAACAGCTTAGCATGGTAGGCGGTCGTCATCGGTGCGCGCTGTCTCTTGCCAGCGATTAAATTTATGAAAAATCGAAGGCTCCTTGGCCCTACGATTACGCCGCCAAGGTTAGCCGAAAATCATCAGTTCACGATATAGTCTTGTATTGATTAACCTGAACTTCCTACATAACAAATAATTCTCTAGGCGATGGGGAAGCGCCCGGGCAAGCGGGCGGACTTCAAAGATCCGATTCCGCAGCAATAGTACCCGAAGAGTTACCTCTTATCTTTCCCGGCCCCTGTCCTGTTTGTCGAGAAAGGCCGTGAACGCCGCGTGGGCTTCATCAGATTGCAAAGCGGCCCAAAACAATTTCGCCTCGGTCTCGATTCGCGTGAGAATCTCCCCGGCATCGCCTCGGATCAGGCGGCGGGTGGCGTCGCGCGCGGCGCGGGGTTTGGCGGCCAGGCGTTCGGCTTTTTCCAAGGCAAATTTCACGACTTCATCCGCCCGCACGATGGCATTGGCGAGGCCAAGCCGCAGCGCTTCCTCGGCGCCAAAACTCTCGCAAAGAAGCAGGAATTCGGAGGCCTTGGCGAGGCCGATCCGGCGCGGCAGGATGAGCGAGGTGGCCGCTTCCGGCACCACACCGAGATCGACGAAAGGCAGGCGGAAGATCGTCCCCGGCGCCACATAGACGAGATCACAATGCAGCATCAGCGTCGCGCCGATGCCGATCGCCAAACCTTCGATCGCCGCGACGAGCGGGACCGGGCAAGCCGCGAGCGTTTTGATGAAAGGGAAGGCCGGAAATTCATCGGGGCCGTCGCTGACATCCAGAAAATCGGCGATATCATTGCCCGCGCTGAAAACCCCGCCGGTCCCGGAAAAGAGGATGGCGCCGATCGCCGGATCCGCTGCGGCGTCTCGCAGCACCGAGGTTGCCGCCTCATACATGGCCCGCGTCAGGGCGTTCTTTTTCTCCGGCCGGTCGAAGATCACGCAGAGCACCGCGCCCCGCCGTTCGATCCGAATATGGGCTGTTGTCGCGGGCATCAGGCGCAGAGCCAGGAGAGACCGGCTTCGACCGAGCCGGCGCCTTCGAGAATGCTGAACTCAAGGCCGCTCGCGCCGGACGCGATATGCTCGGCGAAAAAGCGCGCCGTGACGATATGCGCTTCCGAACTTTGGTCGTTATGGCGCGTGGCGCCAAGGCGGGCCGCGGCGAGGGCTCCCCGGGCCAGCGCGGTGCCGCCGCGCGCCAGTGCAAAAAGGCGCAGATAGGCCGTCGCTCCCGCCAGTGCGGCAGCGGGTTTCAAGACGGCCATGTTGTGCAAGAATTCTGTGGCGCGGGCCAAGGATTCGACGGCCGCCACGAGACTCAATTCCGTATGGCCGAATGGCGCCGACTCGTTTGCCACAAGCTCGGCGATCACCCCTTGCATGTCGGCGATCTCCCGCGCCACCGCTTCGCCCCGAAGAAGTGGGAGCTTCCGCTGCACCAGGTCGATCGCCTGAATGCCATTGGTCCCTTCATAGATGGCGAGAATCCGCGCATCGCGGTAAAGCTGCGCGGCGCCCGTTTCTTCTATGTAGCCCGCGCCGCCATGCACCTGAACGCCGAGCGAGGTCACCTCATTGGCAATATCGGTGGCAAAAGCCTTGGCGACCGGCGTCAGCAGGGAGGCGCGGGCCGCCGCCCGCTCGCGCGTCTCGGCATCTTTCCCTCGCCGCGAAAGGTCGATGGCATAAGCCGTCATCAGGCAGATGGCCCTCGCCGCGGCGGTGAGTGCCTTCATTGTCATGAGCATGCGCGCGACATCAGGATGGCGTAGGATGACCATCGTTTCCCCAGGCTTGCCGCCGACCGCATGCCCCTGGCGTCTTTCCTTCGCATAGGCCAAGGCTTGCTGAGTGGCCCGCTCGGCGATGGCGACGCCCTGGACGCCAACATTGAGCCGCGCATTGTTCATCATGGTGAACATGCAGGCGAGCCCCTTATGCTCCTCGCCGACGAGATAGGCCGTCGCGCCGCCATGGTCGCCAAAGATCATGGTGCAGGTCGGGGAGCCATGGATTCCGAGCTTATGCTCGAGCCCGCTGCAGAAGACATCATTGCGAGGTCCAAGCCGGCCATCCGCTTCGACCAGGAATTTCGGCACAAGAAACAGCGAGAGGCCATGCGTTCCCGGCGGCGCATCCGGCAGCCGCGCCAGCACCAAATGCACGATATTGTCCGCCAGATCATGCTCGCCGTATGTGATGAAAATTTTCGTGCCGAAGAGCTTGTAGCCGCCGTCGCTCTCGCGCTCGGCGCGCGTTTTGAGCAATCCCAGATCGGAGCCCGCTTGCGGCTCCGTCAGATTCATGGTGCCCGTCCATTCGCCGCTGACGAGCTTTTTGAGATAAAGCGTCTTCAGCGTTTCGCTTCCATGCGCCTGCAAGGCTTCGATGGCGCCCAGCGTCAACAGAGGGCAGAGGCTGAAGGACAGATTTGCCGCGTTCCAGATTTCGATGCAGGCCGTGTTGAGAAGCTGCGGCAATCCCATGCCGCCGTAGTTTGGAGGGCCCGTGACCGCATTCCAGCCACCTAGCGCCCATTGCCGATAGGCCTCGGCAAAACCCGGCGGCGACGTGACTTGACCCTCGGCTAGGGTTGGTCCTTGCCGGTCGCCGATGCGGTTCAAGGGCGCCAAACGATTTTCGGCGAATTTGGCCGCTTCGACCAGCATGGTTTCGGCCAGGCCGTCGGCCAAATCTTCATAGAGACCCTTGCCGTCGAGATCCGGGCCCACCTCATGGGTGATGGCGAAGAGAAGGTCGGAAATTGGGGCTCGATAGCTCATCGCGATCCCCGCGAAAATCGGCCGTGCGCAACGGCTTTACGAGCCGGGACTGACGCCAATTCGAAAGACTGGCATAAGTTTGGTGCCAAGACTATATGCGTGACCGCTGCGTGCAAGGAGGCACCTTATTGGCCAGTGTGAATGTCATCAGATGACTTATGAAGCTTTCCGCGATTTTCACAGGGCGGCAAAAATAAAGGCGATCGATTCCGCCGGCATTGCCGAGGCGGCGGCCTGCCTCAGGTCAGGGGGGCTTGTCGCTTTCCCGACGGAGACCGTTTATGGCCTGGCCGGGGATGCGACCTCGAATGAGGCCGTTAGACGGATCTATGCCGCCAAGGCGAGGCCTGTCAAAAACCCGCTCATCGCGCATGTCGCAAGCCTTGCGGAGGGTTTGGAGCAGGGCATTTTTCCACCGGAGGCGATGCGTCTCGCCAAGGCTTTCTGGCCAGGTCCGCTGACCCTCGTCGTGCCGCTCGCGCGGAGGGCGACCGTTGTGCCGGCGGCGCGCGCCGATCTGCCGACCATTGCCTTGCGCGCCCCGGCTCATCCCATTGCCCAAGCCCTGATTAGGGCTACGGGCAGGCCGCTGGCGGCTCCATCCGCCAATCGCTCAGGCCGGGTGAGCCCGGTCACGGCCGCGCATGTGGGACAAGAGCTCGGCGATTTGGTTGACGTCATTCTCGATGGCGGGCCTTGTCTTTATGGGCTCGAATCGACGGTCATCGCCTGTCTCGATGGCTCGCCCTGCCTGCTGCGTCCCGGCGCGCTTGAACGAAAGGACATTGAAGCCGTGCTGGGTTTTGGCCTCGTGAGCCCCGCTGCTCCGACCGCGACGCCCCAGGCCCCCGGCCAGCTCGCCTCCCATTACGCGCCGCGCGCTGCCTTGAGGCTCAATGCGCGGACGCTTGCGCCGCATGAAGCGGGGCTTGATTTTGGCGGTGTTTTTGGCCGCCAAAAAAACGTTCGCGATCTTTCCGAGAAGCGCGATCTTAAGGAAGCCGCCGCCAATCTCTTCAGCTTTCTGCGGGCGCTCGATGCGCTCGGGTTGCCAGGGATCGCCGTCGCGCCGATCCCTCATGAGGGCTTGGGGGAAGCGATCAATGACCGCCTGATGCGCGCCGCCGCTCCCCGTGACCAGCCCTGAAATCGCACGTTGGTGGAGGCCTCGCCCGGAATCGAACCGGGATGGAAGGATTTGCAGTCCTCTGCGTAACCATTCCGCCACGAGGCCCCAAGGCCCCCGCCTATACAAAGGTTGAGGATTGATCGCAAGCGAGGGCGGGCAAGCTTGCCCGGATTTCGGCAAAACCAGTTGCCATTTTTGGTCTGATGCTCTAGAGCGGGATTCGAAAAAGTGGGTACCGGTTTTTCGCTGAAATCCCGCTTTAAGTTTTTAGAATCGATCATGTTTCATGATTTTGGTCGACGCAACGCAAAATCATGAAACATGATCCAGCCCTTTGCCAGGCCGCCTCGGGCTTGCTATATGCCCCGATTTCACGGCCCTGATCCCTGATAGCTCAGCCGGTAGAGCAATCGACTGTTAATCGATCGGTCGCAGGTTCGAGTCCTGCTCAGGGAGCCACCTTCCTATTTTTGCAGTCATCCACACTTGTTTGCAGTTGTTCGCTGCGGTTCAGTATCTCCATAAAAATCAAAGGTTTGACCTGAAACGAAGGGCTCAGCTTAAAGCCGCTTTGTGTCGCATTTGTTCGCGAATGGCCTTGAGAAATCGCAAAATCCGTTGGTATATCCATTGGTACCGAAACCAAATTGCGTTGGTATCGCGGGATGCTCACGGATCTTGAGGTCAAGCGGACGAAGCCGGACGCGCGGATCCGCAAGCTTTCCGATGGCGCCGGCCTGCAGCTCTGGATCCAGCCGAACGGGTCGAAGCTCTGGCGCCTCGCCTATCGGTTCAGCGGCAAGCAAAAACTGCTTGCCTTAGGGGTTTATCCGCGGATGGGCCTGAAGGAGGCCCGCGAAGCCCGGGAGGGCGCCCGGCGGCTTCTGAACGCTGGCCGGGATCCCTCGCAGCTCCGCAAGCTCGAAAAGGCCGGGAAAGCCGAGGCGAGCGTGAATCTCTTCGGCGCCATTGCCGCCGAATTGCTCGAAAAGAAGGTGAAAGAGGGCCGGGCGGACAATACGCTTACCAAATTCCGTTGGTATGTGCGCCTTGCCGCTCCGGCGCTCGGCCAGCTGCCGCTTGACGAAATCACGCCGGCGGATGTTCTAGCCGTTCTTCGCCTCATCGAAGCGCGCGGCCGGTATGAAACGGCGGCGCGCGTTCGGGCCATCATCGGGGAGATTTTCCGCTATGCGATCGCAACCGGCCGCGCGGGGAATGATCCGACCTATGCGCTTCGCGGCGCTTTGATCGCACCCGCTGCCCGGCATCGAGCGGCTCTTGTCAAGCCGGAGGCCTTCGGGGGATTGCTCCGCGCGATTTCGGCCTATGAAGGGGCGCCGGAAACGCGGCTGGCCTTGGAGCTCCTTGCCTTGACCTTTGTGCGCCCTGGCGAGCTTCGCTCGGCGCTTTGGGCCGAGTTTGACTTGGATGTGGCCGCCTGGTCGATCCCGGCCGCCAAGATGAAGATGAGGCGCCCGCATAAGGTGCCCCTTTCGAGGCAGGCCATTGCCACCTTGAAGGAGCTCCACGCCTTGACCGGCCGCGGCGCATTCCTTTTGCCGTCCGTCCGCTCGGCTTCACGCTCGATGAGCGAAAACACGCTCAACGCGGCTCTGCGCCGGATGGGCTTCACCAAGGATGAGATGACGTCGCATGGCTTCCGGGCAGCGGCGAGCTCGATCCTGAACGAGAGCGGCCTTTGGAACTCGGACGCCATCGAGGCCCAGCTCGCCCATGCCGACGCGGACAGCATCCGCCGCGCCTATGCGCGGGCCGAATATTGGGACGAGCGCGTGCGGATGATGAGCTGGTGGGCCGACAAGATCGATGAAATGCGGGGGGCTGTGTGATGGTTACCAAAAAAACTGAGACAGATCTGCTGCGTGCCGGCCACCGAGATGCTTTGAGGCAAAAATGGGAAAGCCTAAAAAGCGGTACAGGCAAGAGGTACCGCGTGAGCGCCCTTCCTGGGAGTCAGCTACGTCTCTACAGGATGCCAGATTGTAAAGAGATTGATTTGAGAGCAGTCGCCAAGGGACTGGAAATGATTGCTCTTTCGACAGGTGACGCTGTCTTTTCCGACGCGTTTGCTGTGCTGCGCTCTTATGG
>DATJTB010000061.1:0-4463 GCA_035503795.1 Methylocella sp. | reverse complement strand
GTCCTATTGCCGCAATGGGATTGAGGGAAGAATATCGAAGGGCCAAGTTACAGCAAGCCTCAAGGGGAGAAACAAGAATGGGCTGGATCGTGCGCTATATCGATGACGAATTGAAGCATGAGATGGAATCGCCCGAATATTTCACCGAGGAGGAGGCGCTGGAAGCCGCCTGGAACCTAGCGCAGGGCGCCAATGAGATCACTGCTATCGAAGGCCCAGATGATGAATCCGTCCCCATGCTCGAGATCGAGGCCTGGTTCGAGAAACGCGCGACCGCCGAGAAGCCCGACGAATCGGCGGCGTGAGCAGCGCATGACGCAAGAGGGCTTCTCTCTTGCTCATACCACATTTTGACGAGCAGCCGCTGTCCTCGTCCGTGTAAGATTTTTTCTCGCCATCGGACGAAAATGTTTCACGTGAAACATTTTCGTCCGATTGAGCGCCACGATTGGACAACCCGATTCAAGCGGCCTTTTTCTTCGGTGTGATCAGCTTGCGGTTGATCAGCACCTCGGCGATTTGCACCGCGTTGAGCGCCGCGCCCTTGCGCAGATTGTCGGCGACACACCAGAAGGCAAGACCGTTCTCGACGGTCATGTCCTCGCGGATGCGCGAAACGTAGGTCGCATCCTCGCCCACCGCCTCATGCGGCGTGATATAGCCGCCCGGCTCGCGCTTATCGATGACAAGACAGCCCGGCGCCTCGCGGAGAATCGCGCGCGCTTGCTCGGCGCTGATCGGCTGCTCGAATTCGACATTGACGGCTTCGGCATGGCCGATGAAGACCGGCACGCGCACGCAAGTGGCCGTGACCTTGATCCTGGGATCCAGAATCTTCTTTGTCTCCGCCATCATCTTCCACTCTTCCTTGGTGAAGCCGTCCTCCATGAAGACGTCGATCTCGGGGATCACGTTGAAGGCGATGCGCTTGGAAAATTTCTTATGGACGACAGGGTCCGACACAAAGATCGCGCGGGTCTGGGCGAAAAGCTCGTCCATCGCCTCCTTGCCGGCGCCGGAAACCGATTGATAGGTCGCGACAACCACCCGCTTGATCACCGCCTTATCATGCAAGGGCTTCAAGGCGACGACGAGTTGCACTGTCGAACAGTTGGGATTGGCGATGATGTTCTTCTTCGAGAAGCCAGTGATGGCGTCGGCGTTCACCTCCGGCACGATCAGGGGCACGCTTGAATCATAGCGCCAGGCAGAAGAATTATCGATGACGACGCAGCCTTGCGCGGCAATCCTTGGCGACCATTCCTTGGAAACCTCACCGCCCGCCGACATGAGGCAGATGTCGGTGCCGCTGAATTCGAAATGTTCGAGGACCTTGCATTTCAGGGTTTTGTCGCCGAAGGAGACCTCCGTGCCATTGGAGCGCGCCGAGGCGACGGCGGCAACCTCAGAGACCGGAAAGCGGCGCTCGGCCAGAATATCGAGCATTTCCCGCCCGACATTGCCCGTCGCCCCGACAACCGCAAGTTTGAAACCCATAATCACTGCTCCCTTGACGATCTTGCCTGACCCTCGCGCGCACGGCTCTGCATAGGCGATCTTGGCGGGCCCCGCAACGCCGGTGGCAAGCTCCCGGCTCGGCGCCGAACAAACCCGCATCCCGCTCCCGTAAAGGTGGCGTTGACCGTAATGACAGGCCGACCCCGCTGGGTAACCTTCCTGCAAGATTCAAAGCTGAATTTAAGCTTCACATCTTCGCGCTCAAAGCAGGAAGAAAGGTTTCCATGCGTTCGGCGTTTTCGATGAGCGGCAATGAAAAGGAAGAAGGCGGGAATTCCTCTCGCCTCGGGCCCAGTCACGCCGCCAGGGCCGCCAAACGCTCAGCGGCCTGGCATCGGCATCTGGGTTTCCTTTTCTTCGCCGGCCTCGCGCTCGTTCACATTGCTCCGCGCCTGAAAGAAACCCAGCCGGATGTTCTAGCCAGGCCTGGCCCTCCCTTGCCGGCCTGGGTCGAGTTGTCGGACCCCCAACCAGTTTTCCAACTCAAAGGGCCGCAACTTCCAGGCGCCGCCGGACGCCACATGACCCGCCGGCATCGGCTCGGCGGGGGACGGCAGGATATCTGGCAATTCACTTCGGCCGATGAGCCCTCGGCGCTTCTGGATCTCCTCATCTACCAGCCAGGCAAGGAGGTGGTGGTCGACACGTCATTCTACGTAGAGCTCACGAGGCGGGCGGCCGAAGGCGGCCACGCCATCCTCAAGGCCGACCAGCCGGCCGCCCTCGCGACGAAATTCGGTCCTTTCGAAGTGGCACGCATCGATCTTGACTGGAATGGGGCAGCCCGCCGGCCATGCATGGGCTTCCGGTACAGAAATGCAGTGCCGAGCTTGCGCATTCTCGGCTTTGCCTGCGGTGAGAGTTCGCGCTCCTTCCTCGCAACGAAAGCGGGGCTCGCTTGCTTCATGGATGGGATTGATCTGGCTCCGGCGGCCGAGGACAAAAGGCTCATTGATTTCTTTTTCGCTCATCACGCCTTGCCAAATCCGACCTGCATGGGGTGAAAAGGGCGATGCGAATTCAATGGCAGCCCCTTCAAGCTAGGCAGCGCAAGCGCATCGTCACAGGACATCCGCCCTTTCTGACGACAAACAGGCGCTCAGGCTTGAGGCCCGTCAATTCAGTCGGGGTGCCTTGATTCTATAGCCGCCGTCCTGGGCGCGCACGAACATCTCCTCGACTTGCGGATGGCGCACCGGATCGCCTGATGTATCGGGCAAAAGGTTCTGCTCCGACACATAGGCCACATATTCGGTTTCGGCGTTCTCGGCAAAAAGATGATAGAAGGGCTGGTCCTTGCTTGGCCGGACATCGGCGGGAATGGATTGCCACCATTCCTCGGTATTGGCAAATTCCGGATCGACGTCGAAGATGATGCCCCGGAAGGGATATCTCCGGTGCTTGACGATTTGGCCGATGGAAAATTTTGCAATACGAGGTTTCATTGCGGCGGGGCGCGTCAAACCAGAGACGAATGAGCCAATCTTTCCGGATAATTGCTCGCCCTCATGCTGTCAACTTGCGGTCCCGTTGATGAACCGTTGATGAGAGAGGTCGAGGACAAGGTCTCGCCATGTCGCAAACTCAGCCAGCGGTTCTTCTTTGCAATACCGAAATGGCGGAGGCCGACCGGCTGACCATTGCCGGGGGGGTGGCCGGCATCACGCTGATGGAGGCGGCCGGCGCTGCGGTTTTCTGGGAGGCCATCAAGCTTGTGCCAAAGGAGTCGATCGCGGTTTTCTGCGGCCCAGGCAACAATGGCGGCGATGGGTTCGTCGCCGCCCGTCTGCTGGCCGAGCAGGGTTATGCCGTCACAGTGGGGCTCCTCGGCGCGCGGGGGAATTTGCACGGCGACGCATCGCTCGCGGCAGCCTGTTATACTGGCCCCATCGTGCCGATCGAGACCCTCGATCTTGAAGCGGCCGATCTCGCGATCGACGCTTTGTTCGGCGCCGGCCTCGCGCGCGATCTCGACGGCGCCGCCAAGGCCGCGGTCCTGCGTCTCAATGAATGGAGCGCGCGAACCAAAAAGCCTGTGATCGCGGTCGACGTTCCTTCTGGTATCGACGGGTCGAGCGGCCAGGTCCGCGGCGCGGCGGTCGAGGCGAGAAAGACCGTCACCTTTTTTCGCCGCAAGCCGGGGCACGTTCTCCTACCGGGCCGCCTTTATTGCGGCCGAACGGTTGTCGCCGATATCGGCATCAAGCCCGAGGTCCTCGACCAGATCGGGCCCAAAACCTTCGTCAATGATCCAGCTCTCTGGCGGAACGATTTTCCTATCCCGCGGATCGATGGCCATAAATACACCCGCGGCCATGCCCTGGTACTGTCGGGCGGCCTCGCCCATACGGGCGCGGCACGGCTTGCCGCGCGCGGCGCTTTGCGGATGGGGGCCGGGCTGGTGACGATCGCGACTCCGCGCGAGGCTTTGGTTGCCCATGCCGCGGCGCTCACCGCCATCATGACGAGGCTTTGCGACGGGCCCGATGAGCTCGCCGCTCTCCTCGACGATCCACGCAAAAATGCGATTGTGCTCGGTCCCGCTCTAGGGGTTGGCGGCGCGGCCCGCGCGCTGGTCGAAACGGCGCTTGCCGCCAGTCAGGCTGATGCGCCAGCGCGTGCCATCGTCCTTGATGCCGATGCGTTGACGAGTTTTGCTGGTGACGCCGGACACCTTGCGGGCTTGATCCGAGCTTCCGGCAAAGCGGTTGTCCTCACCCCTCATGACGGGGAATATACGAGGTTGTTCACCCCTCCAAGCCGAGCGGAAGACGAGGGCTGGGCGCGCCTCCTGCCCAAAGAGGAGCTGGCTTCGCGGCTCGCCGGCTTGCAGTCGGCTTCAAAACTTGAGCGCGCCCGGGCGGCGGCGCGATTGACCGACGCCACCGTGTTGCTGAAGGGGCCCGATACCGTCGTCGCCCATCCGGACGGCCAGGCCTCGATCG
>DATJTB010000060.1:0-7535 GCA_035503795.1 Methylocella sp. | reverse complement strand
GGCGGCGAGGCGCAGCGGGTCAAGCTCGCCAAGGAGCTCTCCCGCCGCTCGACCGGCCGGACTCTCTATATTCTGGATGAGCCGACGACCGGCCTGCATTTCCATGATGTCGCGAAGCTTCTCGAAGTGCTGCAGGAACTCGTCGAGCAGGGCAATACGGTGGTCGTCATCGAGCATAATCTCGAAGTCATCAAGACGGCCGATTGGATCATCGATTTGGGCCCCGAAGGTGGCGACGGCGGCGGCGAGATCGTCGCCACCGGAACGCCCGAGTCGATCACCCGTGTCAAGGGCAGTTTTACAGGCCAATATCTGAAGGAGGCCCTCGACCGCCGCCCCCTCAAGAAGCAGGCGGCGGAGTAGCCTGGCCCGCCGGTTAAAGCGGCCATCAGACGTTCATTTCCAAAAGTGCGAGAGGATTGAAGACGCGGCAATCGGAGCGCCGAGAAGGCCTCCGGCTTTGTAGATGGTTGAGTGCAGTTCGGCAGTGAGGTCGGCACGAAGGACCTGTAGATCTGTTCTAACGCGCTCTATTTCGGTCCTTAGCGCAGCCTCTACGCGCCAGCTCTTCCCGGAACGCTTGATCAAGGCCGTCCGCGTGGGCGCGCACCTGTTGTACGTCGATCCCGGCGGCTTTAAGCCGGTCGATATAGCTGAGTTTGTCAAAGAGCGATTGGCCCGTCATGGCGAGGAGCCTGATGCGATGTTTCACATCACGCTCCATTTAAAAAACGAGAGCGGGATCAACAACAATCACGAAGTGACTCAATTTAAATTCATCCCGCTCTACAGCAAATTCCGCAAGTTGACAGACATTTGCGACGAGAATTCGCTCTAAGGTGCAGAGGATCAATGACCGAAACGCCACACCAGCGGCGGGGTATCACCGGACACCACGAAGGCGCCTTCGGTGGAGGTGTTTCATTCAGGATTGCCAACGGTTTCCGATATCCATTTTCCGAAATCGCCGCCGGCTTCCACCCGCGCCGGCCCGCGGTGCACATCGGCCGACAAGGTAAACTTTGAGCAATCCATAACATCAAAACACAACAGCCTTGTGAGATATTTGTGGGCTGGCAGCTCGCTCGATCCTTTGTCAAAACACTTTCCCGGATCCGGCGTTTGGCGGTACCAGAAACACGAACCGAACGTAGCTACAGATAAACGATGCTGCGCCTATATGACTGTATTACCGAACGACATGATCTCCGGCTCGTCTTCCTCGCCGGATTGATTTGCATTGCCGCTTGCTTGATATCCGTGAATCTTTTCATTCGCGCCAATGACGGGGAGAAAAATCTGCCCGTTTCATGGTTGTTCGGGGCGGCCGCGGTCTTCGGCGCAGGCGTGTGGGCGACCCATTTCATCGCCGAGTTGGCCTATGAGCCGGGTTTTCTCATAAGCTACGATACCGGCTTGACCGCAATTTCATTGGTGGCCGCGATAGGCGCCGCCGGGTTTGGGATGTTTCTCGCGCACCGGTATTATGCGGCTCCAGTGCTAGGCGGGGCCATGATCGGGGCGGGTATCGCCACGATGCACTATATAGGGATGGCCGCGTTGCGGGCGCCCGCCCAACAGCATTGGGACGCCCGCTATGTCCTGGCGTCGATCGCAATTGCGGTGACCTTCACCGCCGCTGCGATGTGTATCTTGCAACGGGGACCGGCCTTGCCGGGCCGCCTCATGGCCGCGTTGCTGCTGGTCCTGGCGATTTGCGGACTTCATTTCACGGCCATGGCGGCGATTACTCTTGTGCCCGATCCATTTATCGTGGTGCCCGGCCATGCCATAGCCCCCAGCGTCCTCGCCATCGCGGTCGCTACGGTGATGGCTCTCATCGCTACGCTCGGCCTAGTGGGCGTGACCGTGGATAATTATTTGATGGAGCGGCTCCGGCGCAGCGAGGAACATTTGGCGCGCGCTCAGCGGATCGCCCATACCGGCAGCATCGAGCAAGATTTGCGGACTGGAGTCATCGAATGGTTCGGCGAAGCCTACCGGATCTTCGGTCTCGATCCGAATCTGCCCCCTCCCGTGGGGGAAGCTTTCCTCGCTCTCTTTCGTCCTGGCGATCTCGCCGCCTGTGAAACACCTGAGCCCGCTCACGAAACCGCCGCCGCGTGCTGGCTTCATAAATTGCCGTGTGCTTCCCTCCGGTTTCGCATCGTCCGGCCTGGGGGCGCGGTTGGATGGGTTCGTCACGAAGCCGAGTTGGTTTTGGATCAACATGGCGTGCCGGTCCGCTGGATCGGGACGTACACGGATGTGACCACGGTTGTTAAGGCGGAAGAATCGTTCAGATTGCTTTTCGAGGCCAATCCCGTGCCGATGTTGCTCTTTGACCCGGAGAACATGAAATTTTTGGCCGTGAACGACGCGGCGGTGGATCATTACGGCTATGACAGAGAGGCTTTCCTAAACTTGACCTTGCTCAGCATAATGCGGCAAGAGGACCGGGATAAACTCAAGGCGGCGATTCAAAACACACCTAATTTAGGCGAAGGCGGCCCCAGCCATGTTTGGCAACACATCAAGGCGGATGGGACGGAAATCGACGTCCGCACTTATTGGCGCGTCACCACGTTTCTAGATCGGCAAACGCAGCTTGTGGCGATCGTCGATGTGACGGAACAGCGCCTTGCCGAAGCACGCATCGCCCATTTGGCGCATCACGACGCGCTCACTGATTTGCCAAACCGTATGTTGTTTCGCGAGCGCTTGGACGAAGCGCTCTTGCGCGTGCGCCGGGATCGGGAAATGCTCGCCGTTCTGAGTGTTGACCTCGATCGATTCAAGAACGTCAACGATACCTTGGGGCATCCCACCGGCGACAAGCTTTTGGTGATGGTGGCGGAGCGTCTCAACAAGTGCTTACGCGGCTACGATATGGCCGCTAGATTCGGCGGCGACGAATTCATGGTCCTGCAATTGGGGCTCGCCGGACCGGACGAGGCGAGCGCCTTGGCCGACCGCATCGTGAGGCTCTTGGGCGAGCCTTACGATATCGACGGTCAACCTGTCGTAATCGCAGCCAGCATCGGCATCGCGGTCGCTCCCGGCGATAGCGAGACCTCCGATCAACTTCTGAAAAACGCCGACATCGCGCTCTACCGCACCAAAGAGGACGGCGGGCGCACCTTCTGCTTTTTCCAACCCAGCATGGGCGCCAGTCGATCCCATCGCACGCTGGAACTCGTTTCGCGAAACACGCTCCTTGCCGACAAATTCGGTTAATGCGCGGCGCATCCTCAAGAACGAGGCGCGGGTTTCACCGGCTGATCAGGTCGAGATCGAGCAGGCGCCGCAGCATGGCCAGGTTATTTTGGTCTTGGTGCGGCGCGCAAGCTCGGGCTTGATCGGCGGGTGCCTCGGCCACCGGACCGCCCCGAGTCGATCGCCCGCGTCAAGGGTAGTTTTACCGGCTAATATCTGAAGGAGGCCCTCGACCGCCGCCCCGTCAAGAAACAGGCAGCGGAGTAGCATGTGACCGTGGAAACTAAGTCGTTGCTATTCCCTTTAATTCTCCTTCCAACATTATCGTCAAGCAAGCTAGCAAATGGGCTAAACTAGCACGCAACCCACGGCCTGGACGTACCCAGTCTGGACGGGGGGACACGCCCTGAAAAGCCCGCTTGAGAGCAGCGCCAATACCGGCCATGTTGGCCGTCGCGGGAGGCGGCATCCGGGGAAATGTTCGCATTACCGTGCTTCGCTAGCCAAAAAGATGAGGTCAAAAGATGAAACGAGCTCTTCTGGCGATCGTGTTATTTGCAGGCGCAAATACGGCATCAATGGCTCAATTTGCTGAGCGTGGCATATTCTCTGACAATGGCACAGAAATATATGACTCTCGAGGAACATTCGTTGGGTATCTAATATCAAACCAACTTGTACAGAGACGAATAGGGAAGCAATGGATCGCATTTTCTGTGATTGCTACAGGGATAACTAATATAGTTACAGCTTTAAATGAATATTTTACATCAACTGATTGCAGCGGAACAGCATATGCCGTGGCAGGCGACCTACCAACGCAAGGTCAGATTATGGCAGGAAAAATCTATTATCCCACTCCTCCTTTCACTACAAAGTTAGTGTTGTACTCATTCACCTTTGACGGGACGTGCCATTTCCTTAATGGAGGGCAGGAAAACCTGCTTGTCGGTCCTGTGGCATCATATACTTTGCCGGCTTTCGTTCCTCCATTCTCAGCTCGCTGAATTCACTGTCGCCAACTGGCCGCTCCGCTGCCACATGATGTCGTGAGGGGGCGTCACCTGACGGCAGGGACGCTGCACGGCTGCGGGCGCCGGCACGTCCTGGCGCATATCTCCGGGATATCCGGCCCGATGCGACGCTGACCTATGCGACCCTGGACCTCATCGAGACGGGCACGGATGTGGCCGTCCGGATCGGCGCGCTCATCGACTCGACACTGGTTGCCGCAAGCTCGCGATCTCGCCGGCCGATCGGAACCGCAGTGCCTAATGCGCTCCGCGACCATCCCTGCCTTCTATTCGCGCCGACGACCTGCGGCGGCACGACCGTCGCTTGGACCGACCGCGGGAGGAGCTGCTCGAAGTGGCCGTGACAGGACCGTTGAGGGCCAACGATCCAGAGGCGCTGGGCGACGCGGTCCTGTCCGGCTTGGGCATCGCGCTGCTGCCGAGATGGCTGGTCGGAGCGGATGTTCGGGCGCAGCACCTGATCTCGCTGCTACCGGACTATGAATGGCTTATGGCGCCAGGCCCGGAGCGCGCGATCTCGGCCGTTTATCCACCCAAGTGTCACCGAAAGTGAAAGCCTTCGTCGATTTCCCCGTCGAACAGTTCGGTCATCCGCCATACTGGGATTGAGCCTGGAGCATCGGCCCCAAAGTGGAAACCGGTTTTGGGAACAATCCGATGCTCAAACAAAATGTTAGAGCAACGGATCGATTCGAATTGATCGTCCGCTGCTCTAGGATGAAAACCCAATCAGAAGGCTGAGATGTGGGGAGCGGCAATTCACCGACCACACTCTGAAGGCCAGGTTTGCGCCCGTTTCCGTCATTCGCATTCGGCATGGTTAATGCCTGGTTCTGACCCGTTCCGGATTCTCGTGAACCTCTCTCAACGTTGGAAAGCGGAAGTTCCCGATGCGGCTTTCCGGACTCCAAGGATGAGTCCGCCGTTAGCCAATTCGGTTGCCGTGACAGTCCAGCATCAGCTGGACACAAAAAGAATCGAGCGATCCGAGTTCTCGAGAACGGCTGCTGCCACCTTGCCGAAAAATAGCGTCTCGCCAGCCGGACGGTCCACCCCCATGACGATCAGGTTGTAGTGCCCGAGGCGAGCCTGCCGCAGGATGGCATCCTCGGGGGCGATATCGAGGCGTAATGCTGTTCGGATCGATCGACCATAGCGGTCGGCCAGGTTCACGATGTCCTTGAGGACCGCCTCCTCATGGCCTCGGGTGGCTGTCGGACGTTTGAGGCGGCGTTGCGCGGCGCCCATTCCAACCGTGCCCAGGACATAGAGTGCCGTCATCGGACTGTCGCTCGTTCGTGCCATCGCGAGCGCGAACTCGGCGCCCCGTAGCGACGCCTGATTGCCCCTGACCGGAACCAAGATATTTAGGGCACCTCCATCGGGCGAGTCGAGGTGCTGCCCGCGCGCCACGACGACCGCAAATGGACCTTCGTACACGGCAGCTATGCGAGCGATCTCCTCATGAAATCCACCTTGGGGAGCAACGGTCTTCGAAATGCCGAGGACAAGCAAGCCGTAGCCCTTCTGCGCTTCCCGCGTGACGGCCGATTCAGCTGGGAGCGCATCCGTCCGCAGGGTGACATGATGGGCCTTCTGCGTTCTATCCCTATTCGGCCCCGATGGCGGGGTAGACTTTGGCGCGATTGCTGATTTGACAGCGACTTCCGGGCTCTCCGGTCCGAGGTGGAGGATGGTGGTCGTGATCCCCCGCGATCCGGCGATCAAGGCAGCCAGACGAAGGGCAAGCTTCCCATTTGCGCTGTCATCGACGGCGATGAGCAGGCGCTCCACTTTGGTAATAAAGCCCTTCGCTTCGAATGCTTCACGCTCGAGCCGGGCCTGCTCCTCCTTGTGCAGCGGAAGCCTCGACAGCGCCCAGCGCAGCGTTGGTGGCATCGCCAAGGTGGTCACGACCGCCATGGTAACGATCATCGTGAAGAGATCCTGGCTGATCACGCCCATCGAGAGACCAATGGAGGCAACGATCACCTCGGTGGAGCCGCGGGCGTTCATGCCACAGGCAAGCGCCATTGATTCCCGAAGGGTCAGCCGACCAATCGCACCTCCCAGAAACGCTCCGGAGAACTTGCCGACGCTCGCAATCGCGATCAGAGCACCGGTGAGAATAACGAGTTGCGGGTCTTTGAGAATCGACAAGTCGGCGTTGAGGCCAGCTAGCGCAAAAAAGACCGGCATGAAGAGACCAACGACCAATCCGCGCAGTTGCTCGTCGATGTGGCGGGTCAGGATCGGCGATTCACCGACCAGAATTCCTGCGACGAATGCTCCGAGAACGGTGTGGATACCTATGAGGTGCGTGATCAATGCCATCACGCCCATAACAATCAAAATTGCCGTAACGACCGGCGCCTCGCTGATGAACGTATCGTTGGTCCAGCGGATCAATCCAAATACGAGGCGTCTGCCAACCGTAAAGCTCGCCAGGAGGAATAGTCCGGTTCCGAGCACGCTTTGCGCTAAGGTTGCCACGTTGAGCACGCCATGCAATGCCAAGCTGGAAGTGATCGCGATGATGGTCCACCCGACTGTGTCGTCTATGATGGCGGAGGCAACGAGCGTAATTCCGATCTTCCGGCGCATGAATTTCATTTCGCGCACGACCATTGCCACGATCTTGACCGACGCGACCGACAGCGCCGTTCCGAGAAACAATGAGGTAATCAGTCGCTGGTCGGGCCGCGGCAGCATGGTCTCCGGCAAGTATTGACCGAGTGTGATCCCACAAGCGAAAGGTATGATGATTCCCGCCGCGGACACACTCAACGCGACACGCCGAGCGCTTTTTACGAGTTTGAGGTCGGTCTCCATTCCGGTCAGCAGCAGAAGCATCAAAATCCCGAGGTTTGAAACAGCCTCGAGCATCGCCTTTTGCTCACGTCCACCAGCGAAGATTGCTTGCTGCGACTCAGGCCAAAACGCCCCAAATACCGAAGGACCCAGGATGACGCCCGCGAGCAGCTGCCCCACAACTGCCGACTGGCCGACCCGCTGCATGGCTTCGCCAAGGAGGCGGCCAACTAGAAGTAACAACACGATCTGTGCTATGAAGAGAGCCTCGGACGGATCTGCTGTGGCGCCTTCCGATGCGGCGATGGCGCGCGAGACAAGGGAGGACGTGAAGCAAAGCCCAAACATCGTGAGCATGGCGCTGTACGAACCTTCTCCGAGAGGCAGGCGAAGGCCCCACTCGAAATTTCGGCTTGCTCGAGGTTGCATAGGTGGCCTAGAGCGAATTCCGCAAAAGTTGACAGACTTTTGCGA
>DATJTB010000059.1:0-10376 GCA_035503795.1 Methylocella sp. | reverse complement strand
CTTCGCCATCGACCTCATCATGGAAGAGGGCCGCTGCCGCGGCGTGGTCTGCCTGAAGCTCGACGACGGAACGATCCATCGCTTCCGTTCACAGCTCGTGGTTCTGGCGACCGGCGGCTACGGACGGGCCTATTTCTCTTGCACCTCGGCCCATACCTGCACCGGCGATGGCAATGGCATGGTGCTGCGCGCCAGGCTGCCTCTGCAGGACATGGAATTCGTCCAGTTCCATCCAACCGGCATCTATGGGGCCGGCTGCCTCATAACCGAGGGCTCACGCGGCGAAGGCGGCTATCTGACCAACGCGGAAGGCGAGCGCTTCATGGAGCGCTACGCGCCCTCGGTCAAGGATCTGGCGCCGCGCGATATGGTCTCGCGCGCGATGACCGTCGAGATCCGCGAAGGGCGGGGGGTCGGCAAGCATAAGGACCATATCTATCTTCATCTCGAGCATCTCGATCCAAAAATCCTGCATGAGCGCCTGCCGGGCATTTCGGAAAGCGCGCGGATCTTCGCCGGCGTCGATGTGACGCGCGAGCCAATCCCGGTGATCCCGACCGCCCATTACAATATGGGCGGGATCCCGACGAATTTTCACGGCGAGGTCGTGGTGAAGAAGGGCAAGGATCCAGATAGCATCGTACCGGGCCTGATGGCGATCGGCGAAGCCGCCTGCGTCTCCGTCCATGGCGCCAACAGGCTCGGCTCGAATTCGCTGATCGATCTCATCGTCTTTGGCCGCGCCGCCGGGCTTCGCGCGGCGGAACTCGCAACGGCCGGGGCGAAACAGGCCGAACTCGCCCCCGATTCAGCCGATCAAGCGCTTTCCCGCCTCGACTTTTTCCGCCACGCGAAAGGTGAGGTCTCGACGGCGGAGCTGCGCCTCAGAATGCAGAAAATCATGCAGAGCCATTGCTCCGTCTACCGGACGGGACCGGTGCTCGAAGAAGGCGTGCAGCTCATTCATGAGGTCTGGGCGGCGCGCGACCAGATCAGTGTCACCGACCGCTCCCTGATCTGGAATTCCGATCTCATCGAGACGCTCGAATTCGACAATCTGATCGTCCAGGCCGTCGTCACCATGGTCGGCGCCGCCAGGCGCACCGAATCCCGCGGCGCCCATGCACGCGAGGATTACGCTTCGCGCGACGACAAGAACTGGATGAAGCACACGCTCGCCTCCATCGAGCCGCAGCTCCGCAAGGTGACGCTCGACTACCGGCCGGTGCATAGCTACACAATGACCAATGACATGGCCTATATCGAGCCGAAGGCGCGAGTGTATTGACCATTCTGAAAGCACGGCAATGGCCACGATTTCAGATGTTGATGATGCTCTCGTCGAAAAAATCAAAGATCTCGCCGAGGCGCACCATCGTTCGGTTGAGACGGAGATCCGACATCTGCTTCAACAGGCGGTGGCTCAGCGTCGCAGATCGTTTGTCGAGAACGCCGAAGCCATAGCAGCCCTGATCCCGACGGGCGTGACACAGACGGATTCAACGATCCTCGTTCGAGAAGACCGGGATGGGTCATACTCCGGGTCGATGCCTCGGTTGCCGTGAAATGGTTTGCGGAAGAAGAAGGACGGGCTGAGGTTCACGATGGTTCAATTCACGCTTCCCAAGAATTCGAAAATCGGCAAGGGCAAGGTCTGGCCGAAGCCGGAAGAAGCCAAAAACCTCGCGGAATTTCGCACAATGATGAACGACATGGCCTATATCAAGCGGGTGTATTAATGATCCGAAGGGAGGCGAACCCATGTTCCAAATCATTATCGAGAAGATGGATAATGTTCTCTTTGCCAGGATCAAAGAGCTTGCCCAAGCGCGCGATGTATCTGTCGAAGAGCAGATCCTATCCGTCTTGCGAGAGGCACTTCAGCTTAACCGCGAGAACATGGCTGAGGATCGAGAAGACTTGCTTGAATGCGCGGACAGGATTGCTACCATGACCCCCAAGGGCATCAGGCAAACCGACAGCACACTACTAATCAGGGAAGATCGTGATCGTTGATATTTATCATCGATGCAAGCATAATTGTTAAATGGTTTGTCGATGAGGAAAGGCGTGACAAGGCTCGTGACCTCCTTCGCGAAGGGATTTTCCGGTTTGTTCCTGACATTGTTTTTTCCGAAGTTGCGAATGCACGTCGCAAGAAGATTGTCATGGGTGAGATCTCTGCAGAGCAGGCGAGGTCCGTATTGCATGATCTGCCGGTATATCTCCCCAATGTGGTTGCTACAGAATTGATCATATACGACGCGTTTGAACTGGCAGTCGAGATGGAACATCCGGTAACTGATTGTTTGTACTTGGCTTGTGCGCAGCATCTGGGTGGGCAAGTCATTAGCGATGATGTGAAGTCCGTTCGGAAGTGTCGCGAGCGCTATTCTTCCTCGGTTGTGCTCCTAAATGAATGGAAAACAATCTGAGCAGAACTCAGCGAGAAACCTGGGGTACAGGCTGATGGTTCAATTTACGCTTCCCAAAAATTCCAAGATCGGCACGGGCAAGGTCTGGCCAAAGCCGGCCGAAGCCAAGAGCCTCACGGAATTCCGCATCTATCGCTGGAACCCGGATGACGGCAAAAATCCGCAGGTCGACAGCTACCGGGTCGATCGCGGCGATTGCGGGCCGATGATTCTCGACGCGCTGATCTGGATCAAAAACAAGGTCGATCCGACCCTGACCTTCCGGCGTTCCTGCCGGGAAGGCATCTGCGGCTCCTGCGCGATGAACATCGATGGCACCAATACGCTCGCCTGCACGAAATATACCGATGAGGTGAAGGGCGCGGTCAAGATCTATCCCTTGCCGCATCTGCCGGTCGTCAAGGATCTCGTCCCGGATTTGACCGGCTTCTATGCCCAGCACGCATCGATTGAGCCCTGGTTGCAGACGGTGACTCCGGAGCCCGAGAAGGAATGGCTGCAATCGCCGGAAGACCGCAGCAAGCTCGACGGCCTTTATGAGTGCATCCTTTGCGCCTGTTGCTCGACCTCCTGCCCGAGCTATTGGTGGAACGGCGACCGCTATCTGGGTCCGGCGGTGTTGCTGCAGGCCTATCGCTGGCTCGTCGACTCGCGCGATGAGGCGGCGGGCAAGCGTCTTGATGCCGTCGAGGACCCGTTCCGCCTTTACCGCTGTCACACGATCATGAACTGCGCCAAGGCCTGTCCGAAGGGCCTCAACCCTGCGAAGGCGATCGCCGACATCAAGAACATGCTGATCGCCAGACAGATTTAGGGGGCCAACTCATCCTGGCTTAGCCCAGGCGGTTTGAAGACATCGCTCGACGGCTGCTCCTCATGGTTCGAGACGCTTGCTCCGCATGCTCCTCACCATGAGGTGGAGGGTGCTTACAAGACCTCATGGTTCGAGACGCTTGCTCCGCAAGCTCCTCACCATGAGGTGGTAGGTGCTTACAAGACCTCATCCTGGGAAGCCCGCGGTATCGGGCGTCCCGAAGGATGAGGTAGGCTTCGAAGGCGGGGGCCTTGTGCCCCGCGATACCAAGCGTCACTCTGATGCCGAAGTTTCCCTTCCTCTCGGCTTTTGATTTCGACCAGCCTGCTGCGCCCCTATCCCTTTATGCCTATGCTCCAGTTTTTCGGATCCAGGATCGCCGGGGCGATTGGGTCGTCAAGCGCACGGGGCACGTTCATTCAAGCGCTGAGGCGATTGCGGCTTGGCTCATTGCTTTGCGCCGAATGGGCGTGGAGATTGTCGCGCCTTCTGCGATCTTCTCTCCCAATCCGCGACGATTGGCCGATGGTAAGGACTGGGTTGTTTACCCTTTCATATCCGGCCAAACTTATACGGGCAGCATTGCGGAAATCCGCTCCGCCGGCGATCTTCTCGGGAGGATTCATGCGGCGGCACCACTCGAAGCGGAAGCGCTCGCGATATTCAAAACGCCTATTCTACGGTCGGCCGAGTGGCTCGAACGTCATGCGGGCGCGGCGATCGTCGAGATGAGAAAGGCGGGCTTTGCTTCAGAACGCTTCGTCGCCTTGGTGGATAAATATGGAGCGCGGTCCGATCCGGTTCAGAGCCTTCCGCTGAGCGGCTGCAGTTTCGATTATAAGGCTGCAAATCTTATATTCGCCCCTCATGCTGTGCTCATCGATCCCGATAATGCAGCGCTTGCTCCGCGGATCCTGGATCTCGCCACGGCCTTGCTCCTTTTTCACTGCGATGCGCCAACCGCGCCTGCCCGCCTTTGGAACGTTGAAGAGTGGAAGATTTTTCTTTCCAGCTATCGACGGCACGTCGACCTGACATCTGCTGAGCATGCGAACTGGCCAGCCGTTCTGCGCCTCGCTTGGCTCGATCAGGCCGTATGGCTGCTCGGGAACTGGCCGGAAGACTGGTCCAATCCCAAGGAAGCGAACTATCTCTTCAGCCTCGCGACTGCCGATTTGGATCGTTTCACGCTTATGGAGTGAAAGTTATAAAAGCATGCCCGTGACTTCGAGCGAAGCGCAGGGCCGTGAATTTATTATAGAGTGCTCCGGGCGTTTCCGCTTGAGCTCAATGCCTTGACGATCCCGTCGAACCATTTTCTTGCGTCGCCGAAGAGCATGGTCTTATTGGGGAACAATTCACTCTCGACGCCGGCGTAGCCAGACGTGGCGTTCACGGATACGTGTTGTGGCAAAATGATGCGCTTTGTCTATCGGACCCTAACTATAAGCACGGGGATTTAGCTCCCGAACGAAGATCCGAAATCTGCCTGGTGTGAATGACGCAGTTGGCACCCGCCCCAGCAGCCAAGCCTGCGGCGGACCGGAATTTGGAGTGTCAAGCCATGTACGAGCCACGCCCATCCAGCGATCTTCTCCTCACCTCGGCGCGGTCCCGCCAAATACTGCAATCCATTCCAACCGTCATTTATGAGTTGGCGGTCACCGAGAAAGGTTTTTCTCCCCAATGGGTCAGCGACAGCGTCAAAATAATCCTGGGCTATGAAGCCGAGGAAGCACTCGCCCCGGATTGGTGGATCAGCCATCTGCACCCCGATGACATGAAGGCCGCGGCCGGGAAGACGCAGGTCCTGATGACCCAGGACCGCTTGGTGCAGGAATACCGGTTTCAAGCCAAGGATGGCGACTATCTTTGGATTCGGGATGAGGCAAGCCTTTTACATGAAGCCGATGGAAGGCCCAAGGAAATCGTCGGCTTTTGGACCAACATTACGGAGCACAAACAAGCGCAAGAACATGAGGCGCAAGCACGCGAGCAAGAGACCGAGATTGGAGAATTCAATCAATCGACCAATCGCATTGCCTTGCGTTTGGTGATCATGGCCCTGATCGTCGGATCAGGTTTCGTGCTCCTTGCCGGTGAAGGTTCTCTTTCGCGGGGCATGACCCTGCTCGGTCTCTCAACCTTTGCGATTGGCTCCAGCCTTGCTCTGACCCTGGCCTGGCTCCGGCTCAAATTGGACAAACGTTCCAGCCATATTTTGAATTCCATTCCGACCGTCATCTATGAACTTGGGGTGACTCCGAAGGGATTTCCCACCCAATGGGTCAGTGATAGCGTCAAACGAATCCTGGGTTATGAAGTCGAGGAGGCGCTCGCCCCGGATTGGTGGATCCGCCATCTGCATCCCGATGACAAGAAGGCCGCGGTCGAAAAGACGCCGATCCTGATGAGGGAGGGCCGCTTGGTGCAAGAATATCGGTTCGAGGCTAGGGACGGCCGTTATCTCTGGATCCGGGACGAAGCAAGCCTCTTGCGCCGTTCTGATGGGAGGCCTAAGGAAATCGTTGGCTTCTGGACCGACATCACCGAGCGCAAGCTGTCGGAGGCCAGGGCGGCGAAAGCGCGCGAGGAGGAGGCACAGCGAGGCGAACTGAGCCGGTCGAGCGATAGGAACATCGTCCTTGCCGCAGTGATTGGCGTGCTGATCGTTGGCTCGGGCTTCCTACTCTTCAACCATGGCGCCCGTGTATGGGAAACGGCCGTCATGGGGCTCGGCGTGTTCGCCGCGAGCTATGGCCTCGGGCTGATCCTGGTTTGGCGGGTGGTGAAATCCGGCACTTACTAGAGTCTTGGACCTAAGCGGCAGGCTCTTGAAAAAGGCTTGGAGCGAGTCCCCATTCTGCGAGACGCGGTGCACTCCCTTCGACTCAGACAGGCTCCAGCTGCGGGCGGCGGTGTGCTTCACCGGTCTTGCCGCGGAGCCACCGAGGGCGGCGCCTCGAATGATGAGGCCCACGCGAAGAGTATCTCAGCAATTTTCAAGAGGTGCTTCTCCGTTCCAAAGCGCTTTGGGACGGTCAAGCCTGCCAATCCGACAAAGGGAACGGAGTGAACCTGTGCGGTGGTTTGTCCGGTTTTGAGCCCTAACCTTACCAAAATGTTTCACGTGAAACATTTTGGTAAGATTGCCAGGGACAAAACTTAGGCTCTTGCCAGAGCCGGGCAATCCGGCGACAAGCCGGCCCATGCTCCATCTCAATGACCTCACCTTCCGGCTTGGGCCGCGGCTTTTATTCGATAAGGCGACGGCCGCCTTGCCTTCGCAAGCCCGGGTTGGATTTGTCGGGCATAACGGCGCCGGCAAGACGACGCTTTTCAGAATGATTTTCGGCGATCTCATCCCGGACTCAGGCTTGATCTCCTGGCCGCGCGGTTTCCGGCTCGGACGGGTCGAGCAGGAAGCCCCGGGGGGGCCGCAAAGCCTCGCCGATTTCGTTCTCGCCGCGGATCACGAGCGGGCGCACCTGCTCGACGAGGCCGAGACGGCGGTCGATCCCGCCCGAATCGGCGAAATCCAGACGCGGCTTGTCGACATTTCAGCGCATGCGGCACCCTCCCGCGCGGCCAGCATTCTCGCCGGCCTTGGCTTCGATGAAGAAGCGCGGGCCCGTCCGCTCGAGGAATTTTCCGGCGGCTGGCGGATGCGCGTGGCGCTCGCCGCCATTCTTTTCTCGGAGCCTGATCTCCTGCTCCTCGACGAGCCGACCAACTACCTCGATCTCGAAGGCACGCTTTGGCTGATCGACTATCTCAAGCGCTACCCGGCCATGATCCTCGTCATCAGCCATGACCGGGATCTTCTGGATGCCGTCTGCGACCATATTCTCCATCTCGATCGGGCCAAGCTTACCCTTTGGCGGGGCAATTATTCGAGCTTCGAGCGCCAGCGCCGCGAGCGCCAGGCGGTCCAGCTGAAACAAAAGAAGAAGCAGGATGATCAGCGCCGCCATCTGCAAGCCTTCGTCGATCGCTTCCGCGCCAAGGCGACGAAAGCCTCGCAAGCGCAAGCGCGCCTCAAAATGCTGGCCCGGCTCGAACCGGTGACGGCGATCATCGATGGCGAAGTCTTGCCCTTTCATCTGCCCTCGCCGCAAAAGCCTTTGAACCCACCGCTGGTCACCCTCCAGGATGTGAGCGTCGGCTACGGGGAGACGCCCGCCCTGCGGCGCCTCTCGCTCAATATTTCGGATGAAGACCGAATCGGCCTGTTGGGCGCCAACGGCAATGGCAAATCGACCTTCGCCAAGCTCATCTGCGGACGGCTCAAGGTCCAAGAGGGACGCCTCAAGCACGCCTCCCGGCTTGAGATCGGCTTTTTCGCCCAGCATCAGCTCGATGAGCTCGATCCGGCGCAAACGCCCTATCAATATGTCGCAGCGCGGATGCCGGAGGGAACCGAAGCGAAGATTCGAGCGCGCTGCGCCCAGCTCGGCTTTCCAAACGTTAAGGCGGATACCAAAATCGCGCTACTATCCGGCGGAGAAAAAGCCCGTCTGCTGCTCGGACTTGCCAGTTTCGATGGCCCCCATCTTCTCATTCTCGACGAGCCGACGAACCATCTCGACATTGACAGCCGGGCTGCCTTGATAGAGGCGATCAACGCTTATGAGGGCGCCGTTATCCTGGTCAGTCATGACAAATATCTGCTCGAAGCCTGCGCCGACCGCCTTTGGCTCGTTGAAAACCAGACGGTCAGACCATTCGATGGCACGATCGAGGATTACAACAAATATATCCTCGATCGTTCTACCAGTTCCGACGGCCGGAAGCCTGCAAAACCAAGGGCGGATTCTCGCGAGGAGGCACGGGCGCAAAATCCTTCGAGTCCACGCCAAAGTCCGGCGCGGATCAGCAAGCGTCTTAACGCGATCGAGGAAAAGCTGCACAAGTTCCACGAGCTGATCGCGCGCATCGATGCGACGCTCGCCGACCCTTCAACCTTCAGCAAGGCGCCCGCCAAGGCGGCACAGCTCGTGGCCCAGCGCGGCGAACTCGAGCGCCGTCTCGGCGAAGCCGAGGAGGAATGGCTGGCGCTTGCCGAATCGGGCGTCGCCAATTAGCCTGTTCAGTATCCCAAAGCGGGGCGTTCTCACTTAAGCTCCAATATGCGCATGGGATGCAAGCGTCTGCCCAAGAGATCGAGAAAGCCCCACGCGCTGGCCGAGGTCCGCCCGGATGGATTTGAAGATTTTCGAGCCAAGATTGCGAATGACCCGCTGAAGTCAAGCTGTCCTGCCTTATCCGATAGGCTTGGCGCCGCGCCCTTGGCAAACTCGCCGGGATCATCAAACAGGGTCCATGGTCTTGAAGGTTCCTGCTTCCATTTTTTGCTCCGTGCGGTTATGTGCAGGTTAATACCGCGCTGCGTCGAGCAAAATCATAGGGTATCGCAAGCATGAGAGAACCAGCCAAAAGAGGCTTTCCCAGATCGTTCATCCGTGCAATTTCTCTCCCTAAGCCACTGCCGTGTGACCCGAAATGACAGATTTTTTCCGCGAGGTCGATGAAGATGTCCGGCGCGACCGGATCATCCGCATCTGGACCCAATATCGGCTTCTCTTCATAGGGTTGGCTATTGCGATCGTTGCCGGTACTGCAGCGTGGCGCAGCTATGAGTATTATAGAGATCGGGCCGCCGAAGAGGCTTCCACCAAATTTGAAGCAGCCGCACAGCTGGCCCGCGATGCCAAGCCGGCTGAAGCCGCCGCTGCTTTCGAGGCTCTCAGCCGAACGGCGCCGAAGGGCTATGCGGCGCTCTCCCGCTTGAGCGCGGCAAATGAAGTCGCGACCAGCGATAAACAGGCCGCGATCAAAGCCTACGAGGCCTTGATTGAGGATCCGGGGTTTGATCCGGCCTTCAAAGATCTGGCCAAGTTGCGCGCAGCCATGCTGCGTGTGGATACGGACGACCCATTGGAATTTGAGAAAAGATACGCGCCCCTCGCCTCGGATAATTTTCCCTATCGTCATGAAATCCGCGAACTGCTGGGCCTCGCCGCCTTGAAACGAAACGCATTTGATTCCGCAGGCATCTGGTTTGACGGCATCGTTTCCGACTTGCACGCGCCGGGGGGTGTGCGCATGCGTGCCGGCGCCTTGATGGGCCTCGTGCAATCCTCTCTTGTGCCCGCCCCGCCACCGGCCAAGCCGTCCGATGGGCAAGCCGGCAATGCGGAGGCGGGAAAGGACCAGACTGAGACCGTCGCAGCCGAAAAGCCTTCGTCGACGCCAACGCCAATGCCCGTCGACGCGCAAGCTGAAAAGTCTTCAGCCGCGGCACCGGGAGGAACCGCCGCACAAGCTGCCAAGGGTCAGCCCAAAAAAATGCAGTCCGGAAAGTAGCTGGCGAAGAAGAAATGATCGCCGAAAACGATGTTCACTGTTGCTATCATCGGCCGGCCGAACGTCGGTAAATCGACTCTCTTTAATCGCCTCGCCGGCAAAAGACTGGCTCTGGTGGATGACCGACCGGGTGTCACGCGCGACCGGCGCGAAGGGGAGGGGAAACTCGGTGATCTCGCTTTCAGGATCATCGACACCGCCGGTCTCGAAGAAGGAGATGCGGCTTCCTTATCAGGCCGGATGCGCGCCCAGACTGAAGCCGCCATTAACCTGGCCGACCTAATTTTCTTTGTTTTTGATGCCCGCGCCGGTCTAACGCCGGCCGACCGTTTCTTCGCCAAGCTCTTGCATCGGGCAAATAAGCCACTGATCCTGGTTGCCAACAAAGCTGAGGGACGGACCGGCGCGGCTGGCGTGCTTGAGGGATTCGACTTGGGTTTAGGAGAACCTGTGCCGCTGTCCGCCGAGCACGGGGACGGATTTGCTGAACTTTACGGCGCATTTTGTGAGGCGCTACCCGAATCGACCCGCTTGCCCGTGGCCGAGGAGAAGGAGACGGCTGCGGGAGTTGAATTCGGGGAGGAAGAAGACGGCTCCGAGCTTGATGTCACCAAGCCTCTCAAGATCGCCATAATCGGCCGGCCAAATGCTGGAAAATCAACTCTTCTCAATAAGATTTTGGGGGAAGACCGGCTGCTGACCGGACCTGAGCCAGGCCTGACGCGCGACACGATCCGTGTTGATTTGGACTGGGGCGACCG
>DATJTB010000058.1:0-3648 GCA_035503795.1 Methylocella sp. | reverse complement strand
CGAAACATCGCATCTGCTCTGAGGAGTGGAGCCGATGCGAAACATCGCATCTGCTCTGAGGAGTGGAGCCGATGCGAAACATCGCATCTGCTCTGAGGAGGGAGCAGATACGAAACATCGCATCTGCTCTGAGCTCTGGCCCGCCGTCGGGACAGGATGTGGTGATGGGCGGGGCGAGGTGACTGCCTCGCCACGAAGAAGCCGGTGCTCAGATCACATAGGATTTAAGCGGCGGGAAGCCATTGAAGCCGATCGTGGAATAGGTCGTCGTATAGGCGCCCGTCCCCTCGATCAGGACCTTCGAGCCGATCTCAAGGCCGATCGGCAGGTGATAAGGCTCTTTCTCATAAAGGACATCGACCGAATCGCAACTCGGCCCGGCGATCACGCAAGGCTCGGTCGCCTCGCCATCGAAGGCGGTGCGGATCGGATAGCGGATCATCTCATCCATCGTTTCGGCGAGCCCATTGAACTTGCCGATGTCGAGATAGACCCATTTCACCTTGTCATCGTCCGATTTTCTCGATATCAGCACCACTTCCGCCTCGATCACGCCGGCATTGCCGACCATACCGCGCCCCGGCTCGATGATGGTCTCGGGGATGCGGTTGCCGAAATGACGGCGCAGCGATTGGAAGATCGCCTGGCCGTAAGTGTTCACGGCCGGCACCTTCTTGAGATACTTCGTCGGAAAGCCGCCGCCGAGATTGACCATCTGCAAATTGATTCCGCGCTCGGCCAAATCCCGGAAGATCGCCGCCGCCGCCTTCAAGGCGCCATTCCACATGCGCGGATTGCGCTGCTGGGAGCCGACATGGAAGGAGAGTCCGAAAGCGACGAGGCCTTGCCGATGCGCATGCTCGAGTATCCGTGGCGCCATCTCCGGGGCGCAGCCGAATTTGCGCGACAGCGGCCATTCGGCGCCGGCCCCATCGCACAGCATGCGGCAAAAGACCTTGGACCCCGGCGCGGCGCGGCTGATCTTTTCGACCTCGGCCTCACAATCGACGGCAAAGAGACGCACGCCGAGCTCATAGGCGCGCTTAATGTCGCTCTCCTTCTTGATCGTATTGCCATAGCTGACGCGCTCCGGCCCGGCGCCGGCGGCGAGCACCATTTCGATCTCGGCCACCGAGGCCGTGTCGAAGCAGGAGCCAAGCCCGGCCAAGAGCTCGAGCACGCGCGGATCGGGATTGGCCTTGACCGCGTAGAACACCCGCGTATCCGGCAAGACCTTGGCGAATGTCAGGTAATTATCGCGCACGACATCGAGGTCGAGCACCAGGCAAGGCCCATCCTCGCGGCGGTCGCGGAGAAATTCCAAAATACGATCAGTCATCGCGGCATCCCTTCGAGCGGCGCCTTCCGCGCCGGAGCGAACAAGCTTTCGGGATGAATGGCGGTGCCTTCCCGCGCCCGCGCTTTGGAGACGCGGCCACGCGAAAACATACCATTCGCGGCCACCACAACCGCAGGACATAGCCCCGCGCTTCTGCGGCCTTGATGCTGCGCCGTAGGACACTCAGCGCCAGACGCGCGTGTGCGCTTGCTGGAACTTCATGGCCTTCGCTTGGATTGGGAAGGGATCCCGCTCCGCACACCCGGCAAGAAAGACAAGCCTCTTCGGTACGTCAGCTTTGGAGGCTGACAGAGACGAAAAAGCCCGGTCCGTCGTTGCTTTAAGTCGCGTCCCCCGTTTGGCGGGGTTCACCGGTTCGCCTCCGGCTGCCGGTCCAAAACGGCGGTTGACCGGCCTCTTGTCCGGATCCCCGCCAACCGGCACGCGACCACAGGCACGTGCGAAATTGGGCAACGTGAGATTTATGCGATTCGCCCAGCTTTACAAGAGATTTTTTTCAAAATCGCCGAGCGGGCGCCGCGTCTGGGGTAAAATCCAACCGATGTGACAGTCCTTAACGAAGATCATGGCGAGCAGAAAACTTTCGGCGGCGGCAAGGCCCGCCAATGGCCCTCAAGATCCCACACAGACTTGCCACTGAAGGAAAAGGCCGGTAACCCCAACGCGCCTTCCCGCCAAAGCAACATCAAGTGAAACGGCCAATGCAGCTCACCTCCAAGTCGGTCGATCAGGGCCGCCGGCGGCTCATGAAATATCTGCTTTTTTCCGGTGCCGCCTTGTCGGTCACCCAGCGTGCGGCGCAAGCTCAGACCGCTGGGGTGCCCCAAATTCCGCCGAGGTTCGATTTTGCCGATGTCGTGCGCCGCGCCCGCGACCTCGCCTCCATACCCTTCGACGCGGCTTCACCGAATCTTCCCGACGCCCTCGACAAATTGGATTTCGATGCCTGGCGCGACATCCGCTTTCGGCCGGACAGGGCTTTGTTCAATTCGCCACAAAGTTACTTCCGCCTGCAATTGTTTCACTTAGGCCATCTTTACCGCCGCCCGGTCACGATCAACACGATCCGCGATGGCATCGCCGCCCCCATTCCTTATTCGCCGGGTCTCTTCGATTATGGCCGCACCAAAATCGACAAGCCCTTGCCGGTCAATCTCGGCTTTGCGGGCTTCCGCCTGCATTACCCGTTGAACAGCCCGAAAATCTTCGACGAGGCGATCGCCTTCCTCGGCGCCAGCTACTTCCGTTTTCTCGGACGTGGCCAGCGCTATGGCATGTCGGCCCGGGCGCTGGCCATCGAGGCCGGCACGATTAATGAGGAGTTTCCGTTCTTCCGCGAATTCTGGATCGAAACGCCCGAGGCCAATGCCGATCAGGCGACGATCTTCGGCTTGCTCGATGGCGCCTCCGTGACGGGTGCCTACCGCTTCGATCTCTATCCTGGAATCGAGACGGCGATCGAGGTCTCCGCAACGCTTTTCCTGCGAAGGCCCGGTGCCAAATGCGGGCTCGCCCCGCTCACCTCCATGTTCTTCATCGGCGAGGACGACCATCGCTACGACGATGATTTCCGCCCCGAGCTGCATGATTCCGACGGGCTCCTCATTCATTCCGGAACCGGTGAGTGGATCTGGCGGCCGCTGCGCAATCCGGTGCAGCCGGAGGTTTCGGCTTTTCTCGACAAGAACGGGCAGGGGTTCGGACTGCTCCAGCGCGATCGCAATTTCGACCATTACCAGGACCTCGATCTCGCTTATGAATTGCGCCCGAGCCTGTGGGTCGAGCCGCGCGGCCAATGGGGCGAAGGCCAGGTCGAGCTCGTCGAGCTGCCGACTGGCCACGAGACGAACGACAATATCGTCGCCTCCTTCGTTCCAAAGGTGCCGCCCGAGCCCGGCAAGCCGTTCAGCTTTGCCTACCGGCTTTCCGCCGGCCTCGATTTTCCGCAGCTTTCGCCCAATGGGAGGGCGCTCAACACCTATCAGACGCGCGCCGCCGCACTCGGTGCGTCCGAGCCGCCGGCCCCCGGCTCGCGCCGTTTCATCATCGATTTCACCGGCGGCGATCTCGCCTTTTACCTCGACAGTCCCGAACTCGTCGAAGTGGTGCCCTCGACGAGCCAGGGCACGATCACAAGATCCTTCATCGTCCCGAATGGCCACACCAAGGGATTCCGGGCGGTGATCGACGCCGCCTTGAAGCCGGGCCAATCGACGGATTTGCGCGCCTTCCTGCGCACCGGCAGCAAGGCGCTCACCGAGACCTGGACCTTCCCCTGGCGGGCGGAA
>DATJTB010000057.1:0-28250 GCA_035503795.1 Methylocella sp. | reverse complement strand
TGTTGGACCCTCTCCTTCCCTTAAATCGTTCCTTGAGCAAAATGGTATAGGTATTGCGGTCCACGATCCATGAGTTATTCGATCATACAGCCGCCTTTTACCTTGAAATTCCGAGATATGTCGGCTGATGAGTTGAAGAGCTACCGAAGATGGTTTCTCGAAGCCATCCCTTCGAGGATAATTGAGCTCCAAAGCGCATTGAGCTCCGACCCAAACTTTAAGGATTGGAAGCCGGAATATAGCCAAGCTTCCATTGAGGCCTTGGGGCTTTGGCTTTCTCATCAAGTGGAAACGAGGCCTCGCTCGGCTGAAGAGGTGGACCGGATCAAGGGAAGAGCTGCTTTTGATTTTGATGTCTCCAGCGAAGAGCTAACGAACAGAACATTTTCCCTTGCCGTTGATGCGGGTATGTATTTTGGCGAAACACTCAGGAGCCATTACCCGCATCTTGAATGGGCTCAACTGCTCAAAAATAAAAAATTAGCTAATTTCGGCCAAATGGTACTGCTCAACTTCGGACGGCAACCCTCAATCCGGTCCGAATCGTTGTGACCTTCTGCTATGGCATTGCCAGCGGAAAGCAGACAGCTAAGCGCTTTAACGAAGTTTATGATTACTGGTTTCGCCTAGCAGGCAAGTCGATTGAACGAAGCCGCTGATCGCGGCGGCAACTGGGAGGTCGCGTGACGAGCCTCCTGTCTGAGACGATTTGGGCGATTTGGGCGTCCCCCTTAGATAGGAGGTTTCCTGTTGGCCGAGATGAGCCTTCTGTGTCGTTGGATGATCAAGGACATGACGGTCCGCAATCTTTCGCTTCAAATCATTTTGGAGCATTGATGCGCTTGGCTGGGGAGGAAAGAGCCCAGATAAGCGCCGCGGCCCGCATGAGGCCGAAGCTTTCCTGCTCGATGAGAAATCCTTTCGTGACAACCCCCGCCGCTTCATCTTGATCAGCCCATGATCGGCAAATGGGCCTCATACGACCTGGGTCACCTCGATTGTGAGGTGAGACAAGGAGCGAAACCGCGCCAATTTGGCCCGGTAGTATGCCGGGCCGCGTCCTTCTTTAGTGGTGCTTATCAAGAGAATGGCCCCTAAATGCCCCGGACCCAAGCGCCATAGATGCAGATCGGCGAGAGAGTCGCCGCCGTCCTCGATTGTCCGGCGCAGATTGTCGGCCATGCGCCGGTCTGGAGTCATGTCGAGCAGAATGGCTCCCGTGTCCCGGACGAGAGTATAGGACCAGCTTGTGATGACGCTGGCCCCGACCAGGCCGACCACGGGGTCTATCCAGATCCATCCGAACACGCGGGCGAGCAGCAAGCCGACAATCACCAGCACGGACACCGTGGCGTCGGCGACGACATGCAACACTGCCGCTTGCATGTTATTGTCGCGAAGCGCAGCGCCATGGGCGTGCTCATGCTCTTCAAAGACGACGGAATAAGCGTCTCGCCCGATACGCACATTGGCCTTGAATTCATGTGGCTCTGGAATCTCTTCAACGGATTCCAGACAGTCTCCATGATCAACCATGGTGAACAGCTGGCGCGTTCCATCCGGCCGCACGGTCTCAAGCACGACCGAGTCCGCTGTCAGCGCGGCTCCGGCCTCGGCAGTAAGACGGAAATGTGGCGGCACCCCATCCTCGAAGACCTGCAAAACGACCACGCCGTCAAGGGTTGCTATGCGGTGCGTCTCATCGTGATCGTGCGCGGCATGATTGGTGCGCCGGGTGGAAGCATGCTCGTGGCTGTGGCCGTGGTGATGGCCTCCACCACTCAGAATCCATGCGCTGGCGATATTCACCGCAAGGCCAAGAGCGGCAATCGGAATGGCCTCGGCAAACTGGATCGGCACAGGGGCAAGGAGGCGACCGACTGCCTCGTACCCAATCAGAAGTGCGATCATCAAGAGGATGATGGCGCTGGTGAATCCGGCGAGATCGCCGAACTTGCCCGTTCCGAAGGTGAAGCGGGGGTCATTGGCATGCCTGCGAGCGTAAGCATAGGCGAGCGCGGCAAGCAGCAGAGCACCCGCGTGCGTGCTCATATGCATGCCGTCAGCCACGAGTGCGATAGAACCAAAAAGCGAGCCGCCAACGATCTCCGTGATCATCATGGCTCCGCAGAGCCAAATCACCGCCCACGTTTTGCGTTCGCTTGTTTCGTACCCAGCGCCCAGAAAGATGTGGGAATGCTGGCGCGACCCGGTAACGCTCTCGGTCTCATCCATGGTGGGCCTCATTTGAGATAGGTCCGCACGACATCGAGCAGTTGATCAGCGGCCTCGATGTTCAGGGCCTTGGGATGCTTATCGGCATCAACCAGATGGGTGCGAACATGATCTTCGACCACCTCCGCCATGAGCCCGGCCATGGCGCCGCGTGCGGCTGCGATGAGGTGCATGACCCGATCGCAGCCAGCCTCACCGTCGAGCGCGCGCTCGATAGCCTCGACCTGACCCCGGATGCGGCGCACGCGCGCCAGCAGTTTTTGTTTCTGACGGATGGTGTGTGTCATAGCCAGAAATATAAGATAACCCCCCACCCTATGCCAGCCATTTTTGGGTGGGGGAGGGGCTCTGGCAGCGCCGTGCTCACGTTGAATGTTTGCTGAATTTGAAGCCCGGCCAGATTACTTCAGGCGGCTCGAGCGGGATGAGCAAAAGTGTGAAGCGGTTTTGCCCTCGCATCCCGCTCTAAATTACGAAAATCTATCATCTTTTGGATCGATTCGATCCAAAATCATCGTGATCTAAGACGAGAGCCGTCCCAGCGAAAATATCTGGCGCAAGGCTCAGTCGTCTCGCCGCAATTTATTTCGACGGCAGCCGAGCCGTCGATGAGCGTTAGTCGAATTTCCGGCGCGTGAACGCTCAATATGAGTGGGTATGGTCCCCCCTTGGAGACGGACACCTGATGCAAGCAGCCAGCCGTCGTGCAGATAGCTGGCGCATTTGCACAGGCACCTCTTCAAATGGAGCGCGATGAACCAGTTTTCGGTACAAATTTGAACAAATTATGGGGTCAAGGCCGCGCAAGAGACACATCCTCTATTAGGGTGCTAACCGAGCAGAATTTGAACCAATGAAGGCCCGCATGCGGCGAAACCCTGGTTTGATAGGCGACACTTTCATCCGTCTGATTGTTGCCGGCTTCGTCTTCGTGCCAGGAGCCGCTTACGCCGCCGACGAGATTCAGGTTTACAATGCTGAAATCGCCGAAGTGGGCCAATGGACCATTCAGCAACATCTTAACTATACTTTTCAGGGCCCGACGGTCCCGCCCTTTCCAGGCGGACTTGTCCCAAACCATAGCCTCAATGGCACACCGGAATTGGCCTATGGCCTCACGGATTGGTGGGAACTAGGCTTTTACGCGCCGTTCGCTGTCAGCAATATGGGAGATGTCCTGTCGGACGGATTCAAAATCCGAAATCTCTTTGTCTTGCCGGATGCCGCGAAGCACGATTTCTTCTACGGCGTGAATTTCGAATGGTCATATACGACGCCCGCCTTCTTCCAAACGCGAGCCATGCTCGAAATCCGGCCGATTATCGGCGTGCGCAATCCGGATTGGGAATTCATCGTGAATCCCATTGTTGATATCACATTCGGCACGCATGGTCAGGCGGATTTTGCGCCAGCCGCCCGCCTCGCCCGCAAGCTCGGTGAAGACTTCTTTGTTGCAGCTGAATATTATAGCGACTTCGGACAGATTGGTAATTTTCTTCCGCTTGCTCAACAGCAGCATGATTTATTTGGAGTCGTCGACTTTAAAGTTGGCAAGATCGATGTGGACTTCGGCGTCGGCACTGGCTTCACACATGCCTCGGACCGCCTCATCGCGAAGATCATCCTCGGCTACGCATTCCCCGTGCCTGGCACGAATGAAAAAGACAACGACCAGCTGCCCAAATTGCCCCCGACGCTGAAATCAGCGAGAGGCGCGTTGCAATAAAACTACCGCGAGACGTCCGATGACTCGCATCAACCTACTTGAAGCATTTTCCAAACGCCTAAGCTTTTGCCGGCTCGTCAGCCAATGCCCCCGATATGAGTAGGACGCAGACGCGGGCCAAGGAGTCCTGCAATGTCGCCTTGGACAGATTTATTAATCAGATGACGAAGATCGTAGGAGAAGTGCAGGTCCCAGCGGAAACAGGAGGGCGGGTTGATCTCGCAAATTACCAACGCTACCAAGTCCGCGCGGAATTTGCCTTGAATTTCTGATCATGACACGGGCGTCAACGGTGCCCACGTCCTCACCGCGAAGTTACACCTTGCCACCGGCGAGATTGGTGACCTAGAGACAGGGCATCAATCCCGGACAACTCGGGGCGCGAATGGGACGCGTGTGAGCTGCTGCTGTGCAAGGCTTTGCCGCCGGTCGGCGATGGCGTGGCGCAGTTGCATCAAGGCCAAACTCAGAGCTCCCATTCGATTGACGCTCAATGCGTGAACGGTGGCCGGAGTGAGAGCCTCGGCGAGAAGTTCATCAGCCTCTTCTTCATAGACATCAAGAAGGCTTGTCGTCGCGGCGCAGCGGGCAAGCTTGGCGATTTCTATCAAGCGGCGCAGGATTTTATCGGCGTCCGTGGCGGTATGGCGGGCCAGCCTCGTAGCCACCGCGGCAAGACCGGTGCCGAGCACGCTGAGACACATTGCGCCAATATAGAAGACATCGCTATACTTGTCGAAGAAGCTTTCTTGCTCATCATCGAGAAAAGCGACGACCCCCGGGTGAACCGGAAGAGCTGCGCCCTTGTCCGTTGCCGGAGGCTCGATACGGCTGGCGATCGGGATACGCTCTGCGATGGTGGACCGCGTCGCCAGGATGAGCCGCGCCACTTCGGCGGCCGTTTCGTCGCTAAGGCTATCGCGGGCCACAAGCCTCGTGCTGACGCCAAGCGTGTCGAAATCCTCTGCGGGCTTAGGCTGCGCCCCGCCAAAAGCCCCGCGCATCACATTGATCTCTTCGAATTGCGGCAAACGTTGCGCGATGGCCTTTGCGTCTGCAATGGGCAGAAAGAGAGGTGCGCCATGTCCGGCAATCGCGACCGTGCTGACCGCGTCCATCAAGCTCTCTGAGCCCGCGGCGCCAACCGCGAAAACCGCATCGATTTCCTTTTGCTCGATGGCCCCCCGCAGTTCGGAAAGATTCAACCAGATTCGCTTGACCGTGGCAGAAGAAACCTCATATTGGGCAAGGGCCGTGTCAAGGAGGCGTTGATTGTCTTCCCTTCCGCTTTGCAATATGCCGATGCGGTGCCCGCGCAGATCATCAATTGTACTAAGGCCGCTCGCCGCCGGGGCCAGAACAACGGCGGCACTGTGGCGCAGGATCAAGACGGTTTGACCGCTCGGCGGCAGCGAGACATCACTGCGCACGACAGCGAGATCCGCATGGCCGTCTTCGAGCGCCCGCGATGCCTCAGCCAAATCGGCGACGGGGATCAATTTCAGGCGGATGGCTTCCCGATGGTCGGCAAAGCCCGTAGCGGCGGCTGAAAGAATGGCCTGATCCTCGCTGTCGCGCGGCACGGCAACCCGCAAAATGCTCGGGCGCTCGAAGTAGTACACGGCGCCTGCGACGCTGCCAACCGCTGCCAAGCCTCCTAAGATCGTTGCAAAGATGAAAGGGCGCATTCCGGTTTCTCTTGTTCGAGCAGGATGCGAAAATGTGGATGTCCGGATTTTTGTATCAATCCCTACCTGGAATTGGACACCCCTGGTTTTCGATAGGGCCTAAATTCATCGTGACCCAGCTGGCTGCCAGCCAGCGTTAGCCATTGGCTCAAAGGTGGCCTCAGTTGATGGCAAAGAAATGGCATGAGCAAAGACGTCACCGATCATAATAATGCAGGGTCCTGGCAATGCCTCTCCGGCAACCTCATCGGCGAGCGTGCCAATGGTGCCTCTTAGACAGTGTTCATCCGGCCAGGTCACACGCTCGACAAGCAGGGCAGGGGTTGATGGTGGCAGACCTTCTGCGAGCAAAATCTCGGTCAAAGGCTTGAGCATTCTCACACCCATGTACACAACGGTCGAGGTTTTGGGATCGGCGACCGTGTGCCAATCAATGTCCTCCGGGAGTTTGCCGTCCTGGGCATGAGCCGTGATGAATTGCAGCCGCCTGGCCTTGTCGCGCTCGGTCAACGAGGTTTGCACAGCGGCCGCGGCGGCGAGCGCGGCGGTGACGCCGGGCACGATCTCGACTGGAATGCCGGCTTCCCGCAAGGCGGCGATTTCTTCATTGGCGCGGCCGAAAATCATCGGGTCACCACCCTTTAGGCGGACCACGCGATTGCCAGCCAAGGCGAGGGCGACCATTTGCGACACAATATGGTCCTGCCGGCAGGAGGGTTTATAGCCACGCTTGCCAACAGGGATTTTCTCCGCCTCGCGCCGGGCTATTTCGAGAATAGCTGGAGTGACGAGATCGTCATGCAGGATAACATCGGCGGATTGGAGCGAGCGCAATGCCTTGAGTGTCAACAGGTCCGGATCGCCAGGCCCAGCGCCGACAAGCGCAACGCTTCCCAAGGTGGCACGTCCCGAATCGGGCGAACTTTGCGCTCGTGCCTTTTTGAAAAGAGTGGAAAATTCGTCTGGTAGAGGGGGGCGCTTGGCAAAAAGCGCGCGCTCGGAAAACAGGTCCCAGAAGCGATGGCGCGTGCCGACCCCACCTAGGCCTTCGCGCCTCTCGCGCCACTGTCGCGCTTCCCGCAGCCAAAACTTGATGTGTGGGGAAAGAAAAGCTTCAAGGAAGCCGCGCAGGACTTGGGCGAGCTTGGGCGCACGACCTGATGTCGATATGCCGATGATCAGCGGCGCGCGCTCAACTATGGCGCCAAATTGAAAATCCGAAAATTCCGGTTTATCGACGATATTGATTGGCACGCCATGCGCTCGCGCCGTAGCTTGCAGCAGGGCTTCTTCCCCGCTTCTGGCCTCGGCGATGGCCAGGGTTGCGGCGCTGAAATCAGTGGGTTCGATGTCACGCGGAATGAGACGAAGGGTTTCATGGCGTTCCGCTAGCGCCTGCAGCTTGAGGCAGGGGCCTCGACTGAAAACGTCAAGGTGCGCGCCTGTCGCGAGGATGAACTCTGCCTTCCATGACAATGCCGGGGAGCCGCCCGCAAAAACCACCCGCTTGCCTTTGAGCGCGAAAAAAACTGGCAGGCAAACGGTATCCTCTCCTGCGGAGCGAAGGCTATATTCACCTTCCTCTTGGCCCTTGATTGCGATAGGCTCGGCCATCCTGGTTTCGTTCACTTGGCTCTCGGTGTTCGGTTGGAAATGCGGCCTGCATTCAAGCCTGCTGAAATGGCCGCCGTCAGTCCTTGCCATTACAAAGGATAGCATATGGGTGGCGGCCCCGCGAATTGGAAAGCGGCCTCATGGAGGTGGAATCGCTTGCAGATGCTCAACCTCTGCGGCCTTCCGTCCAAAGGCGGGCTGGCCCTCGTCCCAGGCCGGTTGGGCCTTGGACTGATCCAAGCCTCTCTCTTCTGCGCCTCTCTTCTTTGGCCGCCTGTGCAGGCGGGAAGCAGCACCTTCATCCCGAGTTTTTGGGACCCAAGCCATCAGCTTGCCAAACCAGATCTCGCAAGCCTGCATGGCTTGCGTTTTCTGACCGAGGATGAATATCCACCGTTTCATTTTGCCTTGCCAGATGGGACGCTGTCCGGCTTTGATGTCGACTTGGCCCGCGCGATCTGCACGGAGTTGAACATCAGTTGCACGATCCAGGCTCGTCGTTTCGACACGCTGGTCGATGCGCTGAACGAGGATCAAGGGGACGCACTTTTGGCGGCTATTCGCATCGATGCTCAAACTCGCACAAAGCTTGATTTCACGGCACCCTATTATGTGATGTCGGCCCGTTTCGCCGCCCGACATGGGTTGTTGGCGTCACCTGCGACCCCGGAAAACCTACGAGGAAAAACCATCGGTGTTGAAGCGAGGAGCGCGCATGAAGCCTACCTTCAAGCTTTTTTCCCCGAAGTGCTGCGCAAGACCTATGACTCGCAAACTGCCTTGCGTGAAGCGCTCATCCGGGGCGAAATCGATACGATCTTCGCCGATGGCCTGGGGCTGAGCCTCTGGCTCGGCAGCTCTGAAGCGCGCGCTTGCTGCGGCTTTCGCGGCGGGCCTTTCATCGATTCACGATTCTTTGGCGAAGGTGTCGGGATTGCGGTCAAGAAGGGCAATGAGCAATTGCGCCACGTCCTTGATTATGCACTGGCGAGATTGGCGGCGAACGGGACTTATACGGATCTCTATCTCAAATATTTTCCGCTCGGCCCATATTGAATGGGCGGGGGCGCATCAAAGATAGGCGGCAAGCTCGCGTGCCGCCTCACCAGGGGGCCTTTTAAGATTGAAGGCGCTGACAAACCTGCCCCGCTTATCCATGAGATAGACAAGCCCGGTGTGATCCACGGTATAGTCATCGGCTTTCTGGCCCGGCGCTTTCATGGCAAAGACACGGAAAGCCTTGGTGATCGCCTCGATCTTCCGGTTATCGCCAGTGAGCCCGATGATACGGGAATCAAAATTTTCGAGATAGCTCTTCAACACTTCCGGTGTATCGCGTTCTGGGTCAATGGTGACGAAAAGCGCCGCGACTTTCTTTTCCGGCCCGAGTTCCCTGAACACCTCCGAAATGTCAAACAAGGCCGTGGGGCAAAAATCCGGACAATGCGTATAGCCGAAAAAAACGAGATAGGGATGACCTTCGAGATCCGCATTGCTGACCGTCCGGCCATCCTGACCGATCATGGTGAAGGAGCCACCGATCGTCGGCGGGCCAGGATCGGGCCGTCCTGGCGATAGGGCGTAAAGGGCGCCGCCAATCCCTGCGAGACTCAGGGTGAAGGCTATAATGATCACGCGAAGCTGGCGCGAGGCCTGCTGTCTGGGCGAAGATGCCATTACAACTTTCTTTGATGACCGTTTCATTTCAACAAATCTATCAAAACATTGTGGCAGCGCCAGCCTGGAAAAATCAAAAATGCGAGATGTACGAATTTATGAACGTTCAAGAACGACAAAGCCTGCCATTTTTTTCGTTGCCGCGTTCAGCTTGCGGCGAAGGTATGAATGTTATAACCTTTATCTGGTAGCTGACGCAGAGTCAGGGTTTGTGAGCCTGGTAAGGGGGATCAGATGATAACAGAAGCTACAGGGCCGCCTTTCTCGCTGTTGCGTCTTTCCGCTTTGGTCCGATGCGGCGGCGTGGCGATCGTGATTGCCGGCCTTTGGGTCCTGGTGTTTTGGGCCAGGGCTTGATGGCGACCTTCCGTTTCTGGACTTGCGACGATGCGTTTCTGCGTCCCCATAATTGGTAAATTTAATGGATATTGCGATCCGCATCCAAAATGTCACGCTAGGTTATGACCGTCATCCTGCGGTGCATCATCTCAATGGGGTGATCGAGAGCGGCGCGCTTCTGGCGATTTGCGGCCCCAATGGCGCAGGCAAATCGACGCTGCTCAAGGCCATTGCCGGCACGCTGAAGCCACTTGCCGGTGCGATACGATTCGGTGGAGGGACCGCGCCACGCGACATCGCCTATCTTCCACAGGCGGACGCTCTCGATAGAAGCTTCCCGATTCATCTGTTCGATCTCGTCGCCATGGGGCTTTGGCGGCGTTGTGGCCTGTTCGGCGGTTTTTCCCGAAAGGATGACGCCGCGATCCGCTCGGCGATCGCAACGGTCGGCCTCAGCGGTTTCGAATCGCGGCCGGTTGGAACCCTGTCTGGCGGCCAGTTGCAACGCATGTTATTCGCAAGGCTCCTTGTGCAGGATGCGCGGCTGATCCTGCTCGATGAGCCCTTCGCCGCCATCGATTCCAAGACGGTGGCTGATCTTCTGGATCTCATCGGGCGCTGGCACATGGAGCGCCGGACCGTGCTCGTCGTCTCGCATGATCTCGATCTCGTGCGGGCCTTTTTTCCGCAGGCGCTTCTGATCGCCCGCGAGGCCATCGCCTGGGGGAAGACCGCGAGCGTTCTCACACCGGAAAACCTTCTGAAGGCACGCGCCATGATCGAGGCTTTCGACCGTCAGGCGCAGGCTTGCGAACGGGCCGCCTGAGCCTGATCACATGCCCTGCGTTTTGGCGATGAGAATTCTGGAGTGTGCATGTGACCCTGCAGGAGTTGTTGATCGCGCCTTTCGCCGAGTTCGCCTTCATGAGGCGGGCCCTCGTCGGTTCGGTCGCGCTGGCTCTCGCCGGTCCGCCGCTCGGCGTTTTTCTCATTCTGCGCCGCATGTCGCTCACCGGTGATGCCATGTCCCATGCGATCTTGCCAGGCGCCGCGATCGGCTATCTCACTTGTGGCCTGTCGCTCGCACCGATGACGATCGGCGGGCTGATTGCGGGCCTCTTCGTGGCCGTCGGGTCGGGGGTTGTGGCACGCGCGACGAGCCTCCGCGAGGATGCGTCGCTCGCCGCCTTTTATCTGATCTCGCTGGCGCTCGGAGTCACCATCGTATCCCTGCGCGGCTCGAATATCGATCTCCTGCATGTGCTCTTTGGAAGCGTGCTCGCGCTCGATGACGCAACTTTGATCTTGCTCGCGGCCATCGCCAGCCTGACACTCGCGACGCTCGCGTTTCTCTACCGGCCGTTCGTTCTCGAAACCGTTGACGCTGGTTTCCTGGCCTCGGTCAGCCGGAGCGGCGGTCCCGTACAGGTCGCCTTCCTGGCGCTCGTGGCCCTGAACCTCGTTGGCGGCTTTCAGGCACTCGGCACGCTGCTCGCCGTCGGCGTGATGATGCTGCCGGCCGCTTCCGCGAGGCTCATCACCGGCGATATGACTCTCATGCTGGTTCTGGCGGTAGGGCAGGGGATGCTTTCCGGCTATGCCGGGCTCATCATTTCCTACCATGGCGGCCTGCCATCCGGGCCAGTCATTATCCTGGCGGCTGGGGTTCTTTATCTTCTCGCCCTGATGTTCGGGCCGGCGGGCGGGCTGTTGCGCCGCCTGTGGTCAGGCCGGCATTTGGAAGCTTGAACCTGAATTGACCGGAGCACTCATATGGCGCGCATGTGCTATGCTTTCACAATTCTCTTGGCTCTCACCGGCCAAGCTGGCGCGGTTGAGCCGCAACCCAGTGAGAAAATCCCCGTCGTTGCGAGCTTTTCAATCCTGGCCGATTTCGCCCGCCAGCTCGGCGGTGAGCGGGTCACTGTGACCGCGCTGGTCGGGCCAAATGGCGACACCCATGTCTATCAGCCCAAACCCTCTGATGTGAAGGAGCTCGGCTCGGCACGTCTCATTCTGATCAATGGTCTCGGGCTTGAAGGCTGGATTGTTCGCCTTGTCACAGCGTCCAAAAGCAAAGCTCACATCGTGATTGCGACGCAGGGAATCAAACCCCAGCAGCGGCGCGAGGAAGGCCGTGTCTCCCTGGATCCGCATGCCTGGCAATCGATCGCCAACGCCAAAATTTACGTGGCCAATATCAGGGATGGCTTGATTGCCACCGATCCTTTGAGCGCCGACATCTATCGCGCTCATGCGGAGGAGTATCTCGAAAAACTTTCGGCGCTCGAAGAAGAGGTCAAGGCGGCCGTTGGCCAAATCCCGCCCGAGCGCAGAGAGATCATCACCACTCATGACGCCTTCGGTTATTTCGGCACGGCTTATGGATTCAAATTCATTGCGCCGGAAGGCGTTTCGACGGAAACGGAGGCCAGCGCCGGCGATGTGGCGAAAATCATCCGTCAGATCAAGGCGCAAAAAATACCGGCCGTCTTTCTCGAAAATGTCGTAGATCCGCGCTTGTTGCGCACAATCGCCACGGAATCCGGCGCCAAAATCGGTGGAACTCTCTATTCCGATGCGCTTTCGCCGCCCGATGGCCCGGCCGCAACCTATATCGACATGATGCGCAATAATGTTGGGGCGTTGTCGGACGCCTTGCGGCCGTAAGATGTGGTCGGTCTGAGTTGCCGCTTGAGACCTAGCTAAAGCTTTCACTTTGACCTGGACGGGAGCGGATGGAACCCTATGCCGCGATTCACGCAGTAGAACACGCCCCTACACCCATATATCCGGCTTGGTGGTGGCACCCGCTCCAAGTGAACGCTGCACGATAATCATATCTGTCCATTGACCGAGTTTGAAGCTGATCGATGGCAGATAGCCAGTTTGCCTGAACCCGAAGGCTTCATGCAATCGAATGGACGGCAGATTGGCGCTATCGACATAGCCGATCATCTGCCGATAGCCGGAGGCCGCGCAGGCGTCGATGAGAGCAGCAAGAAGAAGCCGGCCGATCCCTCTCTGCAGATGTTCGTGGTGAACATAGATCGAATGCTTGACCGCGTAGCGATAGGCCGGCCTCTTGCGAAAGGGCACGACATAAGCGTAGCCAAGGATTTTTCGCTCCCAATCAGCGACAAGATGCGGCAGCCGGCGGTTCTTCATATTCTTGCGGCGTCGCTTCATGTCGTCGAGTTGCGGCTCATCGATTTCATAGTTCCCCAGTGGACCAATGCCGCTCCTTGTATGGGTGCGATAGATCGCCAGCATGGCCTCGATGTCATCGTCGCGCGAGGCCCGCACGACGACGTCTGAAGCCGGATTGCTCGAAGGTCTATGGGTGGCGTCCTGGGGGACTGGCTCGGCCATGGGCCGGTCACTCCCGCACAACGTAGGTATAAAGGCGGATTACGCCTCGTTCATCCGTCTCTCGGTAAACACCCTGGATCTCGGCTTCGAAGCCGGGAAACTTATTGGCACTCTGCTCGAAAACCTTGAGATATTCGATCATCGGCTTTGCCCTTTCGGAAAGTCTTTCGCCGGGAACGATTGTGGCGATACCCGGCGGATAGACGACGAAAAGGGTCGTTGCCACCCGGCCCTCGATTTGATCGATCGGCAGATAATCGACGTTGTTGCGCACGAGGTGACGGTGGGCCCCCTGTGGCGTCATCGCCATCTGGGGAAGATGGCTTGGCGAAAATTGCGCCTTCTGCAAGGCGCTGACGCCGGACTTGAGAAAAAAGGCATGCATGTCCGCGCAAAGGTCTCGCAGGCGCGAGCTTCGGTAACGTGCCGCGTGCCGCGCGACGAATTCCGGCATGGCTTCTTCGAGCGCCACATTGTCATCATGCAAGCGCTTGAAGGCGACCAGCGCGCTGACGAGCGTCCCGGCCTTACTCGATTCGACGCCGGGCGTGAGCAGGAACAGCAGCGAATTCAAGTCGTTCTTTTCTGGTACGACGCGATTTTCGCGCAGAAACTGTGCGACGACGGGGGCAGGTATGCCATGCGGCTCATAAGCGCCGGTCCTTCGATCAAATCCAGGGGTGAGCAAAGTGAGCTTGGTCGGGTCGGTGATCGCGAAGCCGTTTTCGACCTGCGTAAAGCCGTGCCAAGCGGCGTTTGGCCGCAATTCCCAGAGGCGCGCATCGCGTGCCAATTGATCGGTCGATACGCTTTCCCAGGCCACGTCGTGCGTCCCATCCGGCCGGGCCGCGTCCGGAATCGAGACACGATCCGGCACGAAAGGGTCGAAGAACCAACGCCGCGTCGGATCCTTCTCCTTTTCCTCGAATTCGGCGCGGACGGCGCGCAGCTTCTTGCGTAGCTCGATTCCCAGCCGAATGGTGTCGTCCCACAAGACCTCGCCGGATTTTCCCTTCATCATCTGCGCGCCCACATCGAGTGAGGCGAAGAGCGGATAGAAGGGCGAAGTCGAGGCGTGCAGCATGAACCCTTCGTTAAAGCGCCGGTGCTCGACACGCCGCGTTTGCCCCTGAATGTGACGGTCGCGAACGTGAATTTGAGAGGCTTGCGAGAATCCCGCAAGCTGCTTGTGGGTCGATTGGGTCGCGATGATCCCTGGGGATCTCTCGTCGAGATTGGGCAGCCCCATCGCGAAGCGCCGCTCATAGAGCGGATGGAATTTCATGAATCCCGCCCAGGCTTCGTCGAACAGAATATAATCACACAGATGGCCGATCCGCTCAACGATTGTCCGGGCGTCGTAAATCGTGCCATCATAGGTGCATTGCTCGATGACCGCGACCCGGAAAGGACGTTCGCGGCGCCAAGCCTCGGGATCGGGAACCAGCGGATGGGTCCGGATGAACTCGCGGATCGCCGCCTCGTCAAGCGTGCCGGGGTAAATGGGGCCGATCAGCCCATAGGCATTCCGATCGGTCGGCAGATAGATCGGAATGCCGCCGCCGAGCAACAACGCGCCCTGATGCGCCGCCTTATGATTGTTGCGGTCGAAAAGAACGAGATCATTCTCCGCGACAAGATTACCTAGAACGATCTTGTTGGACGCGGATGTGCCGTTGAGGACGAAATAGGTCTTCTCGGCGCCGAAAATCCTGGCTGCCTCTTTTTGCGCCTGGAGCGCCGGTCCCTCATGCGTCAGGAGGTCGCCGAGTTCAAGGATGGAATTGTCGAGATCGTCGCGGAAGATCGCTTCGCCCAAATGCTCTCTGAAGATGCGGCCGATCGGGCTGCGGCTGTAGAAAATACCGCCGTTGTGTCCAGGGCAGGTCCATAATTGATTGCCTTCCTCGGAGTAATCCACGAGCGCGCCGAAAAAAGGAGTTTTGAGGGTTTCGGCATATTGCTTCAACCGGCTGACGAGATTCTTGGCGATGAACTCAGGCGTCTCTTCGGCGAGGAAGACATAACCATCGATGAAATCGAGGACCTCGACCGGCACGTCTTCGAAGCGCTTGCGACGAACCAGGATCACGATCGGCATGTCTAGGCCGCGTTTGCGCATGAGATTGATCAAGGAGGCCGGCTTGCCTTCCAACCCCTTTTTCCCCCAGTCGACCACCATGCAGCCGATCGCGGCGTCGGTTTGGACCACGATCTCCGCGTCTTCCAGCCGGCGGGCCTTCACGACCTGAAAGCCCATCCGCTCGATCGCCGCAACGATCTGATTGATGCGCAAGCCTTCGAGATCCTCGACGTCGAAGGCCGGGGTGGAAAAAAGAAAAGTGAATCGCTGAAAGAAATCCATATGCGCAGCCTTCCAGCAGGACGGGGCAAGTGGAGGGTGAGAGCTTTGAATGGGTCGGCAGGATGGCACCTCTCCGCCGTTTGTCACCTTATTGTTCTGAAAGATTCATGACAGCCCAAATCGGCGGCACGCTCTGTTCCGACACGCTCTCCATGCGCAAGTCCCAATGGGGCCAAGAGGAGCGGCAGTCAAGCGTCCGTCGAAATAAACGAATTACAACCGCATCCCGTAAACAGGGGATGCGGAAGAAGCGGCTTTGTGACAATCTGCCTATTATTTAGGCGGCAGACTAGCGCAACCTAGACAAAATACAGGGGGGAATTTTATGAAAAACATTTCTGAAGTCGATCAACATTGCCACCCTGTTCGTTGCCCGCCTCATTGCACCCCAAGCTCAAACCACAGCCGGACTAAACCCTCCCGCGACCGTTCCGGAGGTTATGTCATCATGCCATTCGGCTACTTCCATCCAAGCTGCGTCGGGCACCTAGCTAAGGGATGAGTTGCGGCCAGATGAAAACGCCATCCAGCGCGCGAACGAAACTTTGCTTAAATACAGATGTGGGCCACTCCAGCCCGATATTAATTGGCATCCCTGCCTTCATGTGGCGGCAAAGGCATCCGGTTGGGAAGAATATCGCTGAAGTCCACATGCTTGCTGTTCGTGAACCTCAAGTATCGGCGGTGAACATTGAAATTTGTCGATATGATCGGAGCTAGACAATGAAACCATATGCGTTTGTTGCCGCCTTATTCGCATCTGCCGCACTGGGCGGACCGGCCGCCGCAACGAGCACGAACCAAACCAACTTCACGTTCGATATGGTCCCCGCCTGCGCAAGCGTGAAAGCAAGTGGCCGGGTTACAATTACCCACACCCCGCAGCTTGAGGAGAACATGCATGTCGAGGCGACGGGGCTTCCGCCCAACACGGATTTCCACCTGTTCGTTATCCAAGATCCCATCAAGCCCTTTGCGCTGGCCTGGTACATGGGTGATATGTTAACCGATGGAACCGGCAGTGCCGTTGCCGACTTCATCGGCCGCTTCAATATTGGAACCTTTATTGTGGCTCCCGGCACGACTCCGGCCCCGGTGGTCCTCCCAGGCGATGCCAGCAGCAATCCCCCGACCCCACCGGTGCAGCTTTATCATCTTGGCCTTTGGTTCGATACACCTTCGGCTGCGGCCAAGGTCGGTTGCGGCGACAAAGAGACGCCGTTCAACTCGACGCACAACGCCGGCGCGCAGGTTTTGAATACCAGCAATTTCCTTCCAGGAAATGGGCCTCTCTTCTTCGTTCATCCATGAATGCTGCCGCTTTTGGAGAATAGTGAACAAGCTCAATTGAAGCAGAGGAGTTCGATATGAAATCATCCGCCTTTCTTTCGGGGTTATTGGCATCGGCCGCGCTTTGCGGGCCGGCTTTCGCGGCAAGCCCGTACACCAATTTCACCTTCGCGATGGTCCCCACGCTAGGTATCGAATCGTGCGTGCCAGCCACCGGCCGGGTTACGATTACGCACACCCCCCAACTCGAGGAGAACATGCACGTCGAGGTGTCGGGGCTTCCGCCGAATACGGATTTCGATCTATTCGTTATCCAAAGCCCAACGCCCAACTTTGGCCTTTCCTGGTACATGGGCGATATGTTGACCGACGCAACCGGCAAGGCGGTTGCCGACTTCATCGGCCGCTTCAATATCGGAACGTTCATCGTAGCTCCGGGCGTTGCTTCGGCTCCGAAGGTGCTCCCGGACGATGCGACTACCAACCCTACGACTCCGCCAGTGCAGATTTATCATCTTGGTCTTTGGTTCGACTCACCTTCGGATGCGTCCAAGGCCGGTTGCGGCAACAAAGTCACGCCGTTCAACTCGTCGCACAACGCTGGCGTTCAGATCCTGAACACCAGCAATTTTACAGGAAACGGGCCACTCTTCTTCGTACATAGATGATGGGCTGGCGGATGAGGCTACTCGCAAGTTCCAATGTGACGTAATTTGAGCTTGTGCTGAAAGTGTGGAATCGCAAGCCCGCAAGCCCCCGCGGCGCCGTCCAACGCACCGCGGAGGTGCAGCTGATCCTTTTGCATTCTTTGTCCGCGTCCGAGGCACGAACGCATGCTCGTTGCCCGTCCATCGACAATGACCCGGTCCTCGGTACCTTCTACAATCGCCAACAAGGCGGCATCCGCCTTTGAGCTTGAGACGCGCTCAAAATTGTACGTGCAGCCGCACGGCGCCGACGGAGACAGGCCCACGCTTTGGATTATAGCTGGGGCGCCGATGAACTGATAATCGAAGCTGATCTTCAGCCATGGTGCCAAGGAAGCACTGTAATAAGTCTCGAAGATTTTCTCGATTGTGAGTGGGATAAGGCAATTGCCCATCGCCGATCAGAATGCCCAAGCCTCCAGCATTGAAATAGGCTGCGTGGACAGGGGAGTTTCCGTTCAGGACGCCGGCAATGCCGAGCGTATCGAACAAGGATCCCAAAAAATTCAGCCTGCCGCTCGATGAAATCGACGCCTGGCAGGACCGTTTCGTCAATGGCACGAGATTCCATGCCCCAGAAATTGGATTTCCGGTTATGCGCGGTTCCTCGCATTGAAGCCCACGCGCAAGTCCCAAATGGGGCAAGAGAGCACCCGCGCAACTAAACGATTTGCACACGGCATCCCATAAACGGACGATGCGGAGGAAGTGGTCTCGCAACATATTCAGGCGGCACAGGAACTGAACCTAGACAAAATTCAGGTGTGCTACATCCTGAGGGAGAATTTATGAAAAACGCATTTCTGAAGTTAATCGCCATTGCCACTACGGCCAATGCTGGCCTGACCGCGGCGCAAGCTCAAGCGCCTGCTGGACCAAACCGCCCGCCGACAGTTCCGGCAGGGTATCTCATCACGCCATTCGGATACTTCCATCCAAGCTGCGTCGTGCAGCTAGCTGAGGGGGATGAGTTGCTACCAGATGTAAAACTCATCCGGCACGCGAATGGAACTTCCAACGCAATGCACGTATGCGCCTATCCACATTACAGAGCCGACGGAAATATCGTAACCGGGGATGAGCGGGCCGTTAAAGACCCCAACATCAGCCACTCCTGGATTGTATCTGAGAGCGTCACCACGACTAGCTCCTATGGTTTTTTGTCTGCCGAATGGAGCGTTCCCCCGACTCCGCCCTCGAACGACGACCAGATCCTGTACTACTTCCCTGGCCTGGAAGACATCAAAGACGTTGTGACCATCCTTCAGCCTGTCTTGGGGTGGAATGCCGATTACCCCTCGGCATGGGGTATCGCCAGTTGGAATTGCTGCGAAAAAGGCACGACCTATAAGGCCACGCCTGAGCGAGTTAGTTCCGGAGATACGATCCTTGGCTATATGTTCGACACCTGCGCTGCGGGAACACTTTCCTGTAGCTCTTGGGACGTTGTGACCAGGGATTTGCAAAACGGCAAGGTCTCTCAGCTGATCCGTACCTCAAGTTTCCGGCAGACCTTCAATTGGGCCTTTGGTGGCGTGCTGGAGGTCTATAACGTCAAACAGTGCAGTGATTATCCCAACAACCCCAACGGCTTCAATGGTGGAGGTCACGCAATCTCTTTCGATGAGATAGGGCTCTACAACGATAAACTTCAGCGGATCGCCAATCCGGCGTGGTCCCTCAACCTTTGGGCCACCAAATTGACTCCGCAATGCAGCTACGGCGGATCACTGCCGCAGCAGGTCATTCTCACTTATTGATCAGCCTCTCTAGGCATGGGGTATCCGGAATAGACAAGTAAGCGAGAAGGTTATCGCCAAGACTTGCCCTATCACCCCGGTCCGCTTGCGCTGCGCAAGCGGACCATACTCTCCGTGGTTAACTTATTATATGTGATCAAGCGAAGCTTCATCGCCAACATGGCGACATCCGCTTTTGAGCTTGAGACGCGCGCTCAAAATTGCACGTGCAGGCGCACGGCGCCGACGGAGACAGGCCCACGCTGTGGATTATAGGCTGGGGCGCCGATGAACTGATAATCGAAGCTGAGCTTCAGCGCGGGCGTTAAGGAAGCGCTGTAATAAGTCTCGAAGATTTTCTCGATCGTAACATTGGGTAGTTGCCCATCACCGATCAATATGCCCAGGCCGCCATTTTGGAAATAGGCGGCGTGGACGGCGGAGATCCCGTTGAGAACACCGGCGATACCCCACGTATCGTCCGGGCGGCCCCATTGTTGGCCATTCAGCGAAATGCCTCCCGCAAGCGTGCGGTCAATATCGGTGAAATCCCACGGCTCGACACTGCCGTCGGCCCACCCGGCCCGGGCAAATATGCCGACGGTATCGGAGACTTGCTGCTCCAGGTTGACGCTTACGCCAGGCCTATTCTGATAGTGACGGACCGCGGCAAGCGCGTCGCTCGCATCCAAACCCGTCGCTTGCGAGAGATTGATTGCATCCTGAAAGCTTCCGGCATTGCCCCGGCTGAGAAAGGCGGTGACTTTGATTTTGCCGGGCTGGTCCCAAAGGGTGTGCCGTTCCTCAATTTCTCCGACCAACTGAACTTGACGGAAGGTTGGATCGAGGCCATAGGCGGGCGCGTTGTCTCCCCCGCCCGCCGGCGTTTGGGACAAGTCGAAGACGCCGCCGCGAAAGGTAAAGCGATCAACATAGAGTTCCGCCGCGCCGCCATAGGTGTAACCCCAGGCATCGCCGGCGTAATCAAACGTTCCCGCATTGATGAGCGACCAGTTCAGGAAGTCGATCTTTGGGTTGTTTGCATATTTGTTGGTGTCAAAGATATCGGGGATACCGAATTTGCCGAAGGTCAGCACGAGACGGTCCGCCGTCTGCGTGCCGGCAAATTGGTTGATGTCGGCATCCACCTTCTGGCTGTCGCCGCCAATATCAATGGTCTGCCTTATGAAATAACGCTGGACGCGCGCATAGGGATACGAAGAGCCGAGCTTATAGGACTCGCCGCTCGGAAATCCGGCAACGCCATGGGTATTTCCTAGGCCGAAGCCTTCATCGATTTCCGGATTGACCCAGAGTTCCGCCCCTTGCCATAAGCGCAGGCCGGCATAAAGCGTGGCATCGGTCGTCTCGGCCGCCTCGCCATTGGCGAGCAAACTATTGGCGCCCTCATACGGAGAGCGGATCGCCGGATAGCCTTGCGCCGTGAAAGTGGCCTGGGTGTGGAAATTGACGCGATCGCTATCTGTCGTGTCGGCGGCCGGTTTGGCGGCTGATGTATCGCTTTCGGCGGCTTGGGCCGCGTCGTCGAAATGATAGGTCAAGCCGGCCCGCAGCTCATGCAGGGTCAAATTCGAATTGAGTTGCTGGCCGACCGCAGGAAAAGTGGGGCTGGTGGCTCCATAGTCGGTATAGAGATATTCAAGCCGGCCCGTCCAATGCGGCGCGATCGGCGCCTCAACGCCCGCGCCGGCGGCCCAGCCAAACCGCCAGAGAGTGGGATAGTCCGTCGCTCCGGTCGAAATTTGCGTCAGCGATAGCTGGTCGCGGCTCCAGGCAAAGCCGCCGGTCGCATAAAGGAGCCAGTCGCCAGCCGCGTAACCGATACGGCCGCGCACGGTTCCGAAAGCAAGCACATTGTCGGAATAGAATTCGGGGCCGAGGAACGGCGAGAGAAACGTCGATGCGCCGCCGATGCCGAAACCCGAGAGATTGGGAAAGGCCGGAAAGGAGGCATCGGCTTCCACGCCGATGAGGACGCGATTCGGCAACAGGTAATTATAGCCGCCGTGAATACCTTCGAAGAAGCTTCCCGCCTCGGCGTAGGTGTCGAGGGTTTGCGCCAAGCTCATCGAGCCAGCCACGCCGAGCGTCGACCAGTCCGATTGACCCCAAGCATAGCCCAAATGACCGCCAAGATAAAAACCCTCCCAAGGGCTACTTGCCGATAAGGGAGGCGCCGAAGGCGTGAGATCGGCGGCAAAAGCGGATGATACGAGGGTCGCGACAGCGGATAGCGGCACAAGCGCCCATCCAAACTTCTGGGGCCGATGCCTTTCGAATTCTTGCAACACAATCCTGCGCAATGGGGAAGTCGCAAGACCGTCACGCAAAGCCCACAAAATACGCAGGCCATGACAGTAGGTTGACGTGCCCGTCACGTTCATCTCGCTATTAGCTCGAAGACTTTTGGTTTGTCGCATTTTCTCATCGATGTCGCTGTTGCGAAACATCGCCAGCGATATACGAACCGCTGTCCACTCCGCTGGAAAATGCTCTCGATCGAGAGGAGACCACAAAGCAATCCCAAAACGAAACTAAAGACTAAGTCCGTTATCTACTCTAATGTGTCAAGTAATTCTGCCATCCTAGATGGATTCAAAAACTATATTAGAATAAGCAGAACATACAGGCGAAAGGGAGTCGTGTTGTAGAACCTGGACGAAATGATTTGGACGTTTGACTGATCAATCATTTTGCCTGCGTGTTGCCTTTATGCAACGGATTGACGCCTCGCGTCTCGCTATCGACATCAGCAATGCCCATCTGCCGCACCGTGCGCGGCGACCGCATCAGCCTCTTCGAGGGCCTGTTGAATTGCGCGAGGCAGCTCGCTCGCAGAATCCAACGACGCCGCGGTCAGACACTTTCGACCGGCTGGAGCAAATTCCGGCTGCGGGTTGAATCTATTGTAAATCGTCCCGTGCGGGGAGACGTTCCGACCGATCGGCTGAGGAGAAGGCGAAGGGCCGGCAGCGGCGACGTCCCGGCCTAAAGCCGGCTCAACAGATCCGCTTTCTTGCTGGCGAATTCCTCGTCGCTCAGAATTCCCTTGGTGTGGAGTTCCGCAAGCCTTTCGAGCGCGGTGAAGATGTCGGGGGCAGGTTGAGCGGCAACGGAATTTGGTTGCGCCGGCGGCGATACGGGCGCGGCCCGTGCTCCCTCCTCGGCTGCCGACACGACCGGAAGGCTCGCCACATCCACCAATCCGTATTGGCTGGAGAAGCTGAGCGATCCGCCCTGGGATTGCTGCTGGGAAAACCCGCCGATCTGGTGATCGAGCGTGTCATAAACCGTGACCTTGCCGCCGATCTCGATCGCCAGCCGCCGAGCCTCGGGGAAATAGGCATAGCGGACATTGTTTTGCGCGCCGGTGCTGCTGGCCCGACCGAGATCGTCCGGCCACCAATTGCCGGAGCCGCCGCCGGTTGGCGGCAGGAACAGGCTGACCGGTCCGACCGGTCCGAAGCCTCCCTGTTGCTGGCTTCCCTGGCTTTGCGACTGAAAGCTGCCGCCGGCTATCAGAGGTGGCTCATTCGCCACCCATCCGGAGAGCTCGGTGCAGAGCGCATCGATCCGGCTCTTGAGCGCGTTGTTGAACATATCGGAGACCATGATCATCCCGCCGCGCATCCATTGGCCGGAGCCGCCGAAGTCCGGATGGTTGAACTGCGCCATGCTGCCCTGACCATTGATCACCGATTGCAGCATGCTCAACACGGCATCGGGGCTGAAGCCGTGCCGCTGCGAGAGGTCATTGACCGCCTGGTGGCCGGCTGGGGAAAGCTGCCGCATCCGCTGACCTTATGTGTGACATTCGGGAACTTAGAGCGGGATGCGAAAAAGTGGGTACCGGTTTTTCGCATCCCGCCCTAAATTATGCGAATCGATCACGTTTCATGAATTTGGGTCGACTCGACCCAAAATCATCGTGAGCTCGCGCCGCGACTATACCGCGGTTCTCGCGGCAGTGGGACACGATTATCGAGAATTTTGGCGCGCATCTTCGGATCTGCGGGCACGCGCGCCTTGCGCCAAAATTTTCCGACGGTTTTGTCCGATTCCGAGCCAAAACCTTACCAAAATGTTTCACGTGAAACATTTTGGTCCGATTGGCGCCGAAAACCTTACCGTGCCGCACACTTCTCGCGTGCTATGATTCAAATGGGATCGCGTGGAAATTTGGCATTTTTGGCGGCTGGATGGTGCAAGCCAGGGCGGCCGCATTTGCAACAAGGTGGGCACTGGCGGATTGTCGGCTTGAAAATGGCAGCTTGGCCGGCGCTTCGGGAGGGGGTAAGGTCGTATGAATATAAGGTTGGCGCGTAGCACGTAGCGCCTCACAGGAGTCCTCGCCCTTGAACCTGCCATCGATTGAGACGATCAGGTTTCAGGCAAAGCTTGTTGCATCGTTCGGCCTGCTGGCGCTGCTGGCTGCCCCCGCGATGGCGCAGGAGAACGTTTCGTCTGCCAGCGAAAAGCCAACCGCACTGACCGCGGCGCAGAGCCAGGCGGAGGACGCCTGGACCTACAGCCTCGCGTTGCAAACCGCCAACTGGGGCGCGCCGCTGGTCACGATGTACGACATGCGCTACCTCGACGCCATCGGCCCGGCGAGGAAAGCCATTCCCAACGCCATCTGGCGCATGGAAAACACCTCGACGCCGGCGCTGGCGAAGGAGTCAGGGTACGTCACGCCGAACGTTAATGTGGTGTACGGCTTCGGCTTCATGGATCTGGGTCCGGAGCCGGTCATCCTGAGCGTGCCTGACTCCAAGGGTCTCTACTATGTTGTCGAAATCGTCGACATGTACACCAACGCCTTCGCCTTTGCCGGCGGCAAGACGACCGGTTATGCCGGCGGGAAGTTCGCGCTGGTGGGGCCGGGCTGGAAAGGACATCTGCCCAAGAATGTCACGCGAATTGATTGCCCGACCAGGTGGGTTCTGTTGCAACCCCGTGTCCACTTGTATCACGAAGGCAAGCCGGATCTCGCCAGAGCCAGACAAGTGCTCAACGAGATCACCACGACCGGCCTAGCCGAATTCGAGGGCAAGACCCCAGTCAAAGCCCCGACTTATGACGACCCGGCGCCCATCGTGACGAACCCCGACCTGCCGGTCAGCGCACTCGACTTCAAGGACCCGCTGCAGTTCTGGGAACTGCTCTCCGTTGCGATGAACGAGAATCCGCCACCGAAGGATCAGATCACCGCGCTGTTGCCGAGTTTCAAGCCGCTTGGTATCGAGCTCGGCAAGAAGTGGGACCGCTCCAATGTCTCGCCCGCTGTGCTCGCCACCATGACGAAGGCGGCCTCGGCGATTGCGCCAATGTTGGCAAGGCTGCCGATCGGTAGCCACTACCAGGGTGCATTCTTCCCCCCGCTCACCATCGGCAACTCGCAAACCGACTACCGCACGCGCGCAGTGGTCGCTCGCATCGGTTTGACCGCCAACACACCGTTCGAGGCGGTGTACTGGATATACACGGTTGACAGCGCCGCACAACCGCTGACCGGTGCCAAACGCTACACCATGACCTTCAAGGCAGGGCTTCCCTACATCCCGCCGGGCTTCTGGTCGCTGACGATGTACGATGCTGCGAACAACTATACGGTTCCGAACAAGCTCGACCGCTACATGCTTGGCAGCGATACGCCGGAGCTGAAGAAGACCAAGGATGGTTCGTTCACCATCTATATCCAGGCGGATGATCCGGGCAGCGACAAGGAGTCGAACTGGCTCCCCGCCCCTCCCGGGTCGTTCTATCTAATTCCGCGTGCCTACGCGCCCGCTCAACAGACGATCAATATCCTTTCCGATCCGACGTCATGGCCTGTCCCAGCGGTGGTTGAGGTCAAATAGCCGGGCTCTGTTGCATTGGCGCGCCTCAGGCGCAATCCCATCCGCCGTATCAAGCGGCGCATCAAGCCAGGAAAGCCGTCAAGGCGGCGCTCTCCGATCGCATCCGGTGAGCAACAGGCACCGCATTTTTGAGAATGTTGCAGCAATCATCTTTAGTGCCGCCCCGTTAATCAGATCTGTTTTTCCACTGTCCAGTTCGAACTTTTCCGGATCCGAGGCGTTACAACAACTTGCCCACCTAGATGGAGGCCCCATGGCGGCCAAGATCGTGCTCGTTGTCGAAGACGATCCGTCCACCCGCATCGTTGCGGAGGAAATGTTTGCAGCCGCCGGTTTTGAAGTCGAAAGCGTGCGGAGGGCCGATGAAGCTCTCGATTTCATCGCACAACACCCCGAACAAACGGCCTTTCTGTTCACCGATGTCAAGACTCCCGGCCCGATCGACGGGATCGATCTCGCATGGCTTGTGAAAGAACGCTGGCCGCATGTCGAAGTCCTGGTCACATCGGGCAGCTTTGTTTCGACGACCGTTCTCCCCGATGGCGTGCGATTTACGTCAAAGCCATGGTCGCGCAAGGAGGTTCTCGAGATGGCGAGAACAGCCGTTGCCGCTTAGGACGATTGGCATGTGCCGGCGCCTTTCATGTCCGCATCAGGCGTTGACCTGAAAAGCTCTGCGCAGGGCTGCCGATGCGGGCAAGGATAACGTCGTTGCCCTTGATCTTGTAGAGAAGCAACCAGCCCCGGCTCGATGTGACAATCGCGGGTCATCCGCGGCTCTGTTGCATTAAAGCCGCCCGAGGACGCATATTGTTCTACCGGTTGTGGCCGAAAACCTTCTCGCGAATTTTAGCCCGTTTTGGGCGAACAGAACGCCTGATCGCAAGAAATTGGTTGAGCGAGCCCTTGTGGGATTTGTCGATCACAAGGGCGGCTGCCTTGGCCTATCAAAATTTCTGCGACAGCCCGGCAAAAAAGCTTCGCCTTGGCCCGTATTGCGGCGCGAACACGCCGATGCCGGTTCCGCTCCTGATCTGATAGAGCGTGTCGAAAACGTTCACCACGTCGAAGCGCAGCGTGAGAGGCTTCATGTTCCAGCCTTGGAACTCGTGCGTCATTCCAACATTGAACTGCGCGTAAGGCTGTTGTTGGCCGATGTTGGCGTCGCCGGTGCGCAAGCCGCTGCCGTAGAACATGTCGGCGCTGAACCGTGTGCCATCCCAAAGATAGGATAGGCCCGCGGAGCCGGTCAAAAATTGGCAGTGATCCGTATAGATGAAGTGACTTTGGATGTACTGGAATTCGGTGAGGCCGCCGAGATCGGCGAGCGGCGTGGTGTTGTCGAACAGATATTGGTTCGACACCACATCGGTGGCTCGCTGCTGGGCGGCGGCAAAATTGACGTAGGCCTGGAAATTGCCGCTGGTGAATTTCCCTTTCAGCTCGACGCCTTCATTATATCCCTTCGCGTAATTGAATGCGCTCAAGACCAGTGCTTGGCCAAAATTTCCATTGTCGATGAGGTCATTCGCGATCTTGTAATAGGCGTCGAGCCCGACCTCGAGAGTGCCGCAGTCCTGCGCCCCCGCGGGAGGCATGGTGAGCATCAACGGTGCCAGCGAGCGGCATTCCAACGGAATCTTCTGGGTGACGCCGGCATCGAAATAATGCGACCGCTCCGGACGCACCGGGTCGTCTAGAAACTGGGAGGGCGCGCCAGTCGTGTTGCGGAACAAGGCGAGATTGGCCGGCGCGGCCTCCACCAGCACCGGCGGGGTGAAATTGCGCGCGTAGCCGGCATGCCAGTTTGTGTTTTCGGACGGTGTGTAGGTGAAGCTGAGGCGCGGGCTCAACTGGTTGGCATCGACATATTGGTACATTTGGTCGAAGCGCAGCCCGGCGTTCATCGTGAATTGATCGGTGATTTTCCACTCGTCCTGAGTGTAAACGCCCATAAGCCAGCCAAGCTTGGAGGTTTCATCGCGGATTCCCTCAGGCGGCCCATTATCGGTGCCGTTGCAGAGCGTGCAGGGTTCGACAATCGAGAAATTGTTCACTGCTGCCTGTTCGCCGCTGACCGTGAAACCGGCACGAACCGTATTGGCGGGGATGAGCTGATATGAGCCGTCGCCCTGGAGGCCGTTGGTGTAGGATTGGCGGGTAATGTTCGATGCAATGCCGTTCAACAGCAGGTCGCCGATGACGTCCGGCGTGAATTGCAAGTTGTTGTAGCGAGTGAAATAGGCGAGCTGCCCGTCAAAGCCGTTGAGTGATTTCTGCAACGCCACCACCCCGTAATGGGTGACCTCGACCTGATTCTCGTTGAGCAGTGCTGAATTGAAATTGGAGACGCCATATGCGGTGGTGACCGGGGGATTGCCCATCTGACCGACCGGCTGGCCTGGAACGTCCGGAATCTGGAACGCGTTGATCGCGGTTCCCATGATCAGGCTCAGGCGGGTGCTATTGTCGATGAATGCCGACATATAGCCGAAGCCTTTTTCCTGCTGCGAGAAATCATGGATGGGGTTCACGCTGGGCGCTGCGTTTTCGATCCCTTCCGTGGTCTGCACATAGCGTCCGGTAAAGTAGTATTGGACGCCCTGAAAGCAGTCCGCGCCTGGCGTCCCGGGTGAGGGTGGAGTGGGTCCGCAAGTGCTTCCCGACGTGCCGCCGTATTCCATGAGTGGCGCAATGGTTGCGCGGCCGCCTCCGTAAGGGCTGATGCTGCCGCTGTTGTTGAAGATGTCCGTCCGGGTTGTGATGTCGACGAGGCCGACCGTGCGAAGCCCAAACTCGGCTGGCAGCGCACCGGTGACGAGGGAGATATTGCCGATCAGATTGGTTTCCAAAATGCTCCCAAAGCCGGTGACTCCATCAGGCAGCATGACGCCATTGATCCGGTATTGCACATTGGCGTGATCGTTGCGGACATGAAGTAGGCCGCTCGCCGCCGAATCTTGCGAGACCCCGGGCGCCTCCAGCAGCACTTTCTCGACCGGCTGGTTGACGCCTTGCGGCAGCGACTGGATGTCGTCGTGGCTGATCGCGTAGGAGGTGGTGCCGATCGTCGTGAACAAATTGCTGCGCAACGCATCGAAAATTTTGGCTTTTTCCGCCAGTTCACGGGCCGCGGCGGCTTCCGGCGTCTCGCTCGCCGGCTGCGCAGGCCCCGGCTGAGCCGCCGCCGGTTTCTGCTCGGCAACCACTTCGACCGTCGGCAAGGTCACAGGCGTTTGCGCGACGCCCGTTCCGCTGAGACCATAAAGCGTTGCGAGAGCCGAACTGCTCATAAGAATCATGCGGCTGATACGGCCTGACATGCCAACCCCCGTTTACAGATCTTGCGGCGACGCCCCAAGGGAAGAGATGTAATAGTATAACGTTACGAATGAATTGTCGAGAACGGGCGGCCGCGATTTCAGTTCTGTGGATCTGGTTTCGTTGCGGTGTGACCGCAAAGCCACAGGTACGATCTCTCGACCGTTCGACGCGCTCGCCGGTCAAATGCGACTCACTTGAAGGGTGGCACAACTGTCGCGAGCCACGGCAAATCTGCCGGCGATTTTCTCCGATTGCGTGCCCTTACGAAAATGTTTCACGCGGAACATTTGAA
>DATJTB010000056.1:0-5444 GCA_035503795.1 Methylocella sp. | reverse complement strand
CGCGATCATCGAAGCCTGTGTCAAGATGAACCGCAGCGGCCTGAACCAGGGTGTGGCGGGGAATATTTCGGTTCGCTGGAACGGCGGCCTTTTGATCACCCCATCCGGCATCGCCTACGAGAAGCTGTGTCCGGAGGATATCATCCTGATGACGCTCGAAGGCGGCTATCGGCACAAGCTCGCTCCTTCATCGGAATGGCGGATGCATAGCGACATTCTTGCGGCACGCGATGATGTCGGCGCAGTGGTGCATGCGCATTCCTGCTATGCGACGGCGTTCGCGATTTGCGGCATGGAGATCCCGGCGGTGCATTACATGATCGCCTTGGCCGGCGGGCCCGTGATCCGCTGCGCGCGCTACGAGACTTACGGCACGAAGGAACTCTCAAGAGTCGTGCTCGAAGCCTTGCAGGACCGCAACTGCGCGCTTCTCGCCAATCACGGAATGGTGGCGATGGGCCGGGATCTCGATGAAGCCATGTGGCGTGCCGTCGAGCTTGAAGCCCTTTGCAAGCAATATGCGATTGCCCTTCAAATCGGTCGCCCTCTCGTGCTGAGTGATGCTGAAATTGCGAAGAATGTCGAGAAATTCAGCAACTATGGCTTGCGCCGCAAGCCGGGCGCATCTTATGAGTCTTGAGCCACGCGGACGTTCGGTGTCATTCGAGAGAGGCGGGGACAAGGTCATTCGGAGAGGCGGCTCTCATGCACGATCTTCCTCAAGCCAGCCCGCAGGAACTGGCGCAGGAGCAGGATTCCCGGTCTTTCAAGCTGCCCCTCGTCAGTATCATCATCATCAACTACAACTACGGACGCTTTCTGAGGGAGGCGGTTGATTCCGTCTTCGCTCAGACCTATCCGAACATAGAATGCATCATCGTCGATAACGCCTCGACCGACGAAAGCCCGGATGTCCTGAAAGGATTGTCGAAGCAATATCCCGGCACGCTCCTCCTGCGCCGGAGCGACAATGGCGGCCAAAGCCTCGCCTCTAAGGAGGGGTTTGATCTCGCCCAAGGTGAATACGTCATTTTCCTCGATGCCGATGACGTTCTCTTGCCGGCTTTCGTCGAAACCAGCATTTTCGTCCATCTGTCCTTGCGCATCCCGGTCGGGCTCACTTCGGCGGATATGGCGCAGGCGGTCGGCTCGCGGCTCGTCCTTGGAACGGGTGATAATCTGAGCCGCTTCGTGCGCTCAAGGCGGGGCCAAAAAAAGGACCTCATCCGCAGGATCGATGAATATGGGCCCGAACTCTGGCCGTTTCGCCCCCTTGACGGGGCGATCGAGAGCGCCATCCATCTTGTCGAGCCCTGCGATGTCAGCGATTGGTATTGGGCGCCGACATCCGGCAATTGCTTTCGGCGCGACGCCCTGCGGTATTTCTTGAACAATGACAATTTGGGTGCCCTGAAAAGCTGCACGGACTCCTATCTGATTCGAGGTGTGAGCGTGCTCATGGGCAGCGCCATCATCGATCGCCCGCTGGCGATTTATCGGCTGCACGGAATGAATGCATTTTCGAAACATCCCACTCTGAACGGCATGCTCAGTCATGAAAAAGGTGGGCCGATCGACAATGATGTGCTCGGCCGCAAGATGGTCATGGATCACATGTTGGACATGCGCGGAATCTTCCTGCGCAAGGCCGCTTCGCGCGCGCATTTCCTTGCCGCCTTGCAGGCGCTCGATGCCTCCTATCCAAGGCTGCCATCTGCCGTTGCCGGCTATCATTCCTATCTCACGGGCGAGCTCGTCCGGCGCCTGTCGCAGTCGTGTGACTTGAAACGATGGCGGCGCCATTTGTTGAGCCCGGAAGCAGAACAATCACCGCCTTTGCGCCTTTTGCGGCAAGCCTTCGCTTTCATCCTCAGGCTGAAATGGGCACAGAGGCTTTTACTCCTGACATATTTGAACTGCGAACCCCACGGCGATTGATTTCTGAAACCCGAGATACAGACTACAAAAGCTTAGCTCTGCGGCGCTCTCGCGAGCAGGCGACGCGCTTTGGTGAGATGCGGCACATCGAGCATCTCGCCCTCAAAGCTGATCACGCCCGCATCGGGCTCGGCCTCGAAAGCGGCGACGATGGCGCGGGCCTTGGCGATCGATTCAGCCGAGGGAGCCAGCACCTCATTGATGACCTCGATCTGGCCGGGATGGATCGCCAGTTTTGCGCCAAAACCGTCGCGCTTGGCTTCCTCACATTCAAGCCGCAGGCGGGCCAGATCCCGGAAGTTGCCATGCACCGCATCGATCGCCAGGACGCCGGCAGAGGCGGCGGCAAATAGGGTGAGGCTGCGCGCGAGAACATAGGGGAAAGTATAGGCTCCATCGGGGCCGCGGTTGGTCTCGGCACCGAGCCCGGCGGCAAGATCCTCGGCCGCCCAGGCTAGGCCCTCCAAGCGGTGACTTGCCCCTGCATAGCTCCCCAGATTGAACAGGCTAGCCGGTGTCTCGGTGGCGAGCGCCAGGATCTTCGTTGAGCCATCGGGGCGATCCTGCTCCGCCTCCTTCACCGCGAGGAGGGCGCCAAGGTGCTGGAGCGAGGCCCCATTGACGCATTTTGGCAGCAGAATGCCGTCCAAGGGCGCCTGCATCACGGCCTCGAGATCCGTCTCGGTCAGCCCGGAATGGAGACCGTTGACGCGCACGAAAAGCCGCGGGCGAGAGGTCGCCCGCAAGGCCGAGACAAGGAATTCAAGGGCAAGATCGCGCGCCTTCTGTTTGGATTGGGGTGCAATCGAATCTTCGAGATCGAGGATCAGGGCATCGGCGCCGCACGACAGGCCCTTCGCGAGTTTTTTCTCGCTGTCGGCGGGAATGAACAAAAGAGAGCGCATGGTGAGCCTAAGAGTCAGGAAATCCGTCTTTTCATCAGAGCCTGGCGGCGGCAGGCGGCGACAAGCCGGTCATCCTGCTGATAGGCGCTGTGAAGGAATTCGACAATGCCGGCCCCAGGCCGTGATTTCGACGGGCGTTTGGCGAGAACGACAGTCGTGACATGCACCGTGTCGCCTTCGAACAAGGGAGCGGGAAATTTCACCTCCGTCATTCCGAGATTGGCGATGGTGGTGCCGAGTGTCAGATCATTGACGGAGATGCCGATCATCAGGCCAAGGGTAAAGAGCGAATTCATGAGCGGCCGGCCCCACTCGGTTTCCGTCGCGCAATAATGGGCGTCGATATGCAGCGGCTGAGGATTGAGCGTCATACTGGAAAAAAGGATATTGTCCATTTGCGTGACCGTTCTTGTCAGCCGGTGCGCGAAGACCGCGCTTTCAACGAAGTCTTCATAGTAAATGCCGCCGCGTGGGTGCCGCTCGAAGGATGGGCCGTCGTTCATTCCGGGTCCTCCCACAACGTGATCTTCGCGGGCTCTCATCCTTCAAGACGTACTTCGCGCTCCTCGGCTCTACGACAAGCCCAGGGTGAAAGCGGCGGAGCCGTTAAGAGATCAACATTAAGAATGACTTCATCTCGGGCAGGCCCGACATGAACTGCGTCGTCTCGAAGGATGAGGTCAACTCGAAGAATTTTCCAATGGTTTTTTGAGTGATCTTGGATGAGCCAATCATGGCCGAGCAACACGTCCTCCAATGGGAATGGTCTGCTTCTCCAACCATCCGGGCGGAGCAGGCCGGCTGCTTGGCGCGCGCCTTTCTCGAAGAGACGCTGCCCGACGAAGAGCGCGATGGGGCAAGGCTGGTCCTGACCGGACTGCTCGAGGATCCCTCGGCCCTAGTTCGCCGGGTCTTGGCTGAACATTTCGCGAATTCCGATAAAGTGCCACATTATATGGTTCACATTCTGGCGGAAGACCAGAATGACATTGCCGAGATCGTGCTCAGTCGTTCGCCTATTTTGAGCGACGCCGAATTGATCGACAGCGCCGCAACTTCGAAAATGTTCGGACAAAAGGCGATCGCCCTTCGCCCTCATGTCTCAGCGGCGGTCGCTGCCGCGTTGGCCGAGGTCGGGATGGTTGAGGCGCTCATTTCCCTGGTTCAAAATCCGGGCGCCGAGCTTTTGGATTCGAGTTTGCACCGGATGATCGAACGCCACGGCCATCATGCCGAATTGCGTCAGGCACTGTTCGCGCGGCACCATCTAAGTCCTTCGGTTCGATCCGCTCTCATGGGGGCGGCGGCCAAGGCACTGGCGGCTCTCTTGACCGCGAATGATGAACTTACAAAGGAGAAAGCGGAGATTTTGGCCCGCGATCAGCGGGATCGGGCGAATCTTCGTTTAGCTATGGAAATCTGCGAGGAGCCAAGGGTTGCCCGCGCTTTTGTCGCCTATCTTCGCAAAAGCGGCCAATTGACCGCCGGTCTTCTTTTGCGGGGATTGTTCTGTGGCCACAAGCTGCTCCTCGAACGGGCGTTTTGCGAATTGACGGGTTTGCCGAACGCACGTGTGGCAAGCTATATGGCGACGGCTGGGAGCGCCGGTTTTGCCACCCTCTACCGCAACGCTAAAATGCCGGAGATGCTGCTGCCGGTTTTCGTTGCCGCTCTGCAGGCCCTGACGGATTTGCGATTGGCAAACGCGGTTGACATGCAGCTGCAAACGCCTGTCATCCATAAGGTGCTTGATGCTTGCCAGCTGGACAATCCCAATCATCAGCTTGCGGTGAGCGCCGGCTTGCGTCGTCTCGAAGCCGAGGCCGCTTGCGAGGAGGCGCGCCTGTTTCAAACGCTCCTTCCCACCTGGGAGCAAGACAATCAAGCGATCCAAAACCCGCGGCCGTTTCTCCCGCCAGCCCAGGGCGAAGCCCAGTCCTCATCTGCATGCGAGACGAGCCCGGCGACAAGCCGCGTCGGATCGGTAGAGATTGCCATCGATTTCGATGCGCTGGCGGCAGCGATCGCCGCCGCTTGAGGAAGGTGTTCCCGTTCCAGTCAGGCCTTCGTTGTCCGCATCAGGCCGGCGTGCTCGGCATAATTCAGAAGGAGGATCGTCTTGGCATCGACGATCTCGCCGCTTTCGATCATGGCGAGGGCCTCATCCAGTGTCGGTTCGAGGACTTCGATATCCTCTTCCTCCTCGGCAAGTCCGCCACCTTGGCTATTGCGATCTTCAGCTTGATATTCGGCAGCGAAAAAGACGATTTTTTCAGCGAAAACCCCAGGGCTCATATAGGCCTCGAACAGGCGGCGCGGTTTGCGCACGATAACGCCCGTTTCCTCCTCGGCTTCCTTGATGATCCGGGTAACCGGCTCTTCGCCTTCAAGTTTGCCGGCGCATACTTCAATCAGGCTTTCGCGTCCATCCCGCAAATAGGCGGGCAGGCGGAACTGCCGCACGAGCACGACGCGTGAGCGGACTGGGTCATAAAGCAAAATCGCGACACCATCACCAGTGTCGTAAACCTCGCGGCCTATCATTTGCGGCAGTCCGTCGAAGCGCCTCCGGTTGATTTTAAAAAACTCCAAACTTCCGTA
>DATJTB010000055.1:0-8575 GCA_035503795.1 Methylocella sp. | reverse complement strand
TGTTCGCTGGAGGTGGACGATCAGCATTTTTACGGCCGCGAAATTCGTCCCCTTTACGATAGCGCCGCTTACCCTTTGCGTCGTCGATCGATCAAGGCGCGTACGATAGCGCGCGGCCCGTGAAAACGAAAGCGCTGGCATCACTCATCGAAGAGCAGGCCGATATCTCAGATTTCGAAGAGCACCGCACACAGCGAGGTCGCTCACTATCATCGCTTTGGCGTCCTAGAGCGAATTCCGCAAAAGTTGACAGATTCTTGCGACGAGAATTCGCTCCAACTTCTTGATCTGCGCGATTTCTTATCGCTCGAACCATTCCGTTCGAGCGGAAAGCGCGCTAAGCGATGATTGCTGAATGAATCTACCTGATCACGAGCTGCGATCCTCACGGCGTCCCGACGACAACAGACGGTCTCCGCGATTGCGGACGCATGCCATGAAATCATTGCAACGCAGTCGCTCCATGTGCGAGTGGGAGGAATTTGCCGATGCGGCACCGCGGATGCGCGCCCTATTGGCGAAGGACGAAGCCGACAGGCTCCCGCCTTTTTTACTCTTGGCCGAACCCGGCGTGACCGCGCGCGAGCAGTTAGCCGGCGCTGAACTGTGGACAAGGGATCGTCTGGCTGTAAGCCGGGTCAAGCGTCAACATTTGGGCTTTCATTTCCATTTGGCGGCGCGCGAAAAAATCCGAGTCGGATATTTGTCGAATGAGTTTCATGACCATGCGACATCGTTGCTGTTGATCGAGATGTTGGAGGCGCACGATCGCGCGCATTTCGAAGTTCACGCCTTCTCATACGGCGCCGATGATGGAAAATTAATGCGCGGTCGCGTTCGCAACACCGTCGACATGTTTCATGACATTGCCGCCCTCGCCGATATCGACGCCGCCTATGCCATACACGCGGCCGGCATCGATATCTTGGTGGATCTCAAAGGCTACACGCTCGGCGCGAGGACCGGAATCCTGATGCTTCGCCCAGCCCCGGTGCAGGTGAACTATCTCGGCTATCCGGGCACGCTCGGGGTCGGAATTTGTGACTATATCATCACCGACCCTTTTGTGACGCCATTGGCGGGCGCGGCCGATTATTCCGAATCCTTCGCCTATATGCCACACTCCTATCAGCCGCGCGGGCGCAAAGCGATCATCGGCTCGAAGCCGAGCCGATCGGTCGCCGGCCTGCCTGAGACGGGCTTCGTTTTTTGTTGCTTCAATCAGGCATTCAAGCTGACGCCGGGAGTCTTCGATTTGTGGTGTCGTTTGCTTGGATCGACGACCGACAGCGTGCTTTGGCTGCTGCAGTCGGAGAACGCCGAAGGCAATCTCAAGGGCGAGGCCGTTCGACGCGGCGTCGCGGGTAGTCGCCTCGTCTTTGCGCCCGACATGAGTCAAGAAGACCATCTTGGTCGTTTACAGCTCGCCGATCTCGTCCTCGACACGGCGCCCTATGGCGCTCATACGACGGCGAGTGATGCGCTTTGGGCCGGCGTTCCGATCGTGACGAATCCTGGGGAAACCTTTCCATCTCGCGTCGCCGGCAGCCTGCTCCATGCGGTCGGGATGCCAGAGCTCATTGCTTGCGGAGAACAGGATTATTTCAACATCGCCCTGTCGCTCGCCGATGATCCGTCGAGACTTGATGCACTCAAGGCAAAACTTCAATTTGATCGCTTCACCGCCCCGCTGTTCGATGTGGCGGCTTATACGCTGGCGCTGGAAAATCTTTACGAGACGATGTGGCAGCGCAGGGTAGACAATCTGCAGCCGACCGCCATTTGGGCTCGGACACCTGAGATGCCGAGCGCCTCGGGCTGATGAATCCTTCAGCGCAAACCCAATCACGGGTCGCCAGCCGGTACGTTCATCTTCAGTGTTTCTGGACTTTGCTGTCAAGGGCGATGCAATCGAAATCGCGCTTGCCCGATTTCGATTGCGCCGCGGCCTCCGGCGGTCGTGATCCTTGACAGCAAAGTCCAGAAACGCTTTTTGGCCACCGCGCGATGAATGGGTTTTTCCGCGCTTTATGCGCAAAGAAGCATAGCGGGCCAAAGCCCTCGTGCTTCCACCCTTCGACAGCTCAGGGTGAAGGGCGGGCTGCGCCCGCTCCCTTCGGCAGGCCTCAGCATGAGGGCTTTTTTACGAATCGGTCTTGCCGGCATCGTCCGCCAGGGCTTGTCTTATCGGGGCGCCTATGGGACTTGAGCGGGATGCCCGTGACAGCAAGAATCTCGGTCACCCCGATTTGGTGTAAAGAGAGCCTGAAACCTCTGGAAACTTCGATGACGAGCGATCCTTCCCGGCACGAGACCCTTGCCGATCTGCGCATCGAGATCGATCGCATCGACGAGGCCCTCCACCAGTTGCTGATGGAGCGCGGCGAGATCATCCATCGCCTCATCGAGGCCAAGGCCCGGCAGGGCGGCGGCTTGGCCTTCCGGCCCAGCCGCGAGGCCGATATGATGCGGGCGCTCGTCTGCCGCCATCAGGGCCTCCTGCCGCTCGACACCGTCGAGAGCATCTGGCGGATCATCATCTCGACTTTCACTTTCGTCCAATCGAATTATTCCGTGCATGCCGATGTTTCCGGGGGCGACGCCGCCATGCGCGACTGCTGCCGGTTTCATTTCGGCTTCACGGTTCCCTACCGGCCGCAGCCAAGCGCCGCGGATGTCATTGCCGCCGTCGCTGGGTCCGACGGCGATCTCGGCGTCGTGCCGGTGGAGACGGCTCAAGGCGCCTGGTGGCACGGCCTCAGCGAGCCTAGCTCACCAAAGATCATCGCGCGGCTGCCTTTCGTCGAACGCCATGACCATCCGGCCGGCCTGCCGGTCTTCATCCTCGCTCAGCCGCTGGCCGAGGCCACCGTGCAGGAGATTCTGCTATATGACCTGACGATCCCGGCCGATAGCGAGAGCCTGATCTCGCATCCAGCCGCGCTGCCGTTTGAGATTCTGGCGCGCGGTCAAACCCGCGCCGGGCTCTCCCTGTTGGTCTCTACGGCGCAGGACGCGGCGATTGCGGCGTGGCAAGAGCAACTCGCCTCCATCGGCGCCCCAAAATTCGAAATCTCTGAAGTCGGCAGCCATGCCGCCCGTTTCGATGCCAGCGCTCTTCAAAAACTCGCTGCTCAATAATGTACCATAAGAGGCAGCGGGTCAGCCGAAATTTCAGCTGTGGGAGCCGAATCCAAACGCCGGCCGGGGGGTGCGCTGAAGGATGGCCGGATCCTCGCTTTCTGGATCGAACCGATCCAAAATCATGAAACGTGATCGATTCTCCTCATTGAGAGCGGGATGCGCGCGCAAAACCGCTTCACACTTTTGTTCATCCCACTCTAGAAGTACAAACTGAACCGCACCTGATTTCGGAGTTTATTTTGATGGATGAATCGGCATCGCCCGCCATCGAGCCGAGACCGAGGCCGCGCCCCGGCGTTCTGGCGATCGATCCTTATGTGCCTGGCCAAAGCGCGGCTCCGGGCGCTACAAAAATCTTCAAGCTCTCCGCCAATGAGACGCCGCTTGGTCCTTCGCCATTGGCCTGCGAGGCCCTGCGCGCCTACGCCGATCACATGGCGGATTATCCGGACGGCTCGGCCAAGGCTTTGCGCACAGCGATCGGAGAGCAGCATGGGCTTGATCCGGCCCGCATCGTCTGCGGCAATGGCTCGGATGAAATTCTCCATCTTCTTGCGAGCGCCTATATTGGTCCAGGGGATGAAGGCATTTTCACCACCCATGGGTTTCTCGTCTATAGGATCGCCATCCTCGCGGCCGGCGGGACCCCCGTCATTGCCGAGGAAAGGAATCTGACGGCGAATGTCGATGCCATTCTCGCCAAGGTCGGGCCGCGCACCAAGATCGTTTTCCTTGCCAATCCGAACAATCCGACCGGCACCTATCTGCCGCAAAGCGAGATGATCCGGCTCGCGCAAAATCTGCCAAGTCATATCTTGCTCGCCATCGATGCCGCCTATGCCGACTATGTGACGAGGAGTGATTATGAGCCGGGCGCGGCGCTGGTTACGGCGCGGGACAATGTGGTGATGACCCGCACCTTTTCGAAAATCTATGGCCTTGCCGGGCTCCGCCTGGGCTGGGGCTATGCGCCGCTTGAGATCTGCGATGTGCTCAACCGGATTCGCGGGCCGTTCAATACGAGTGGCGCCGCCAGCGCGGCCGGCGTCGCGGCCATCAAGGATCAAGCTCACATCGGCAAAGCGGTTGCTCACAACGAGAAATGGCTTACCTTCTTGGCGGATGAGATTTCCGCGCTTGGCATTAAGATCACCCCAAGCGTCGGTAATTTTCTGCTTCTGCACTTCGAGAGCGAAGTCGAGGCGCGGGCCGTCGATCGCTTCCTCTTGAGCCGCGGCCTGATCCTCCGCCCTGTCGGCGCCTATGGCCTGCCGCATTGTTTGCGGCTCACCGTCGGAACCGAGGAGGCCAACCGGCTCGTGGTTGCGGCCCTGAAGGATTACCTCAACCAGGAGCGCCGCGCCCGTGCCTGATGGTCTTGGGGCGCCCTTGCCGCAGCCCTTGTTTCAGCGCCTCGCCCTGATCGGGGCGGGGCTGATCGGCTCGTCACTTGCGCGGGTCAGCCGGCGCAAGGGGCTTGCGCGGACCATCGCCATCTTCGACAGCTCGGCGGAAGTGCGCAGCCAGGCGGCGGCGCTCGGCCTTGCCGACATCATTGGCGAGACCGTGGGCGCGGCCGTCAAGGATGCGGACTTCATCATTCTGTGCGTCCCCACGGGAGCAATGGGCGGCGTTGCACAGGCGATCGCACCCCATCTTTCGCCCGGCGCGATCCTCTCCGATACGGGCTCGGTCAAGGCCGCGATCCTCAAGGCCGTGGCGCCGCATGTGCCGGCAAAGGTTCATTTCGTGCCGGCCCATCCGGTTGCCGGCACCGAGCAATCGGGCCCCGCGGCCGGCTTCGCGACGCTCTTCCTCAATCGCTGGAGCATTTTGACGCCGCCCGAGAACACCGATCCGCAAGCCGTTGCGCGAGTCGCAAGCTTCTGGTCGGCAGCCGGCGCCAATGTCGAGATCATGCAGGCGGCGCATCATGATCTGGTGCTCGCCATTACGAGCCATGTGCCGCATCTCATCGCCTACAACATCGTCGGCACCGCCGCGGATCTCGAGCAAGTCACGCAGTCCGAGGTCATCAAATTCTCTGCCGGCGGGTTTCGCGACTTCACGAGAATCGCCGCCTCCGACCCGACCATGTGGCGCGATATTTTCCTCAACAACCGGGAAGCGGTGCTCGAAATGCTCGGCCGCTTCACCGAGGATCTGACTGCCCTCCAGCGGATGATCCGCAATGGCGAAGGCGATAAGCTTTTCGAGCTTTTCACCAGGACACGGGCGATCCGGCGCGGCATCATCGAGCAGGGGCAGGAAACCGCGGCGCCAGATTTCGGCCGAAGGTCTGGCGAAGAGTGAATTACCCTCACAACTGATTCGAAATCATGAAGCGGATTCGAACGTACTCAAGAGTATAGTCTGTGGTAAGCTTGAAAATGCGCAGCGAATAGCAACTATGAATTTCCCACTGGGCTATTGACTGATCATCTCGATCCGTTTGCTTCTGCACACATCTTGGAAATCCCCCACGTTAAAAGTCGCTCGTATCTTCCAATATAAACCTTACCACACAGTCGACCATGCTCGAGCGACGTTTCCCGCGCAACGACCCGTAAAGGGCAGTTTCAAACGCATTTCAAACCGTTCAAGAGCACGGTGATTTTTTACAAATTTGGTTCGCAGAGTCTCATAGACAATCGGCCATGGCACAACGATGAAGTGAGGTTCAATCTTGGCCCACAATTCCTCGATGGAGATTTCTACCTGTTGGCTATCCTTCGAATCACAGATGGCGTACCAGACGCCCGTATCGACGAGGATGGTTGTCAATCTACGACTTCCTCATCAGCGATATCAGATTCAGAAGTTGCGTATCCGCTCCAGGGTGCCACTCGTCTCCCGCCAAAAATGAATTTTCCCTTGCTTTTTTTTGTGGCGTGATCGGTATGGATTACGTATATGCGCGTTCTTTTGCTAATCTTTAGATTTTTGCTGATCTCCGCCTTTAATTCAGCAAGGAGATCTTTTTTGAACGTGTAACTGATAACCGCAAGGCTGTCGCCGCATTCCTTGGCCTTTCTGGAATCCAGCCAACTGTACAAGCCTTCATAGTCCCCGCTTACGCCAAGGTCATAGGAAATCCAAATCATACTAGTTGGCATGGCGACCTCGCTTCCAAGGTTCGGCTTAGCGCGCTTATCGCTCGAACGGAATCGTTCGAGCGATAAGAAATCACATAAGATCAATAAATTGGAGGGAATTCTCGTCGCAAAAGTCCGTCAACTTTTAAGAAATTCGCTCTAACGTCAGTCCATCGTCACGCTGGCGAGATGGCTTACATCATTCATTCTCACTACGCGGGAATGGCCTTGCGTCACTTCGAGTTCGTTCAAGGCGCACGGATCCTGGGCGAGCCGCCAATAGGCCGAGGCGGGCTGATCGAGAATTTGCAGCAAGATGGCCCGGTTGACACTGTCATGCCCAACGAGGACGACGGTATCGTCATGATGATGCTCTAGAATGAAGCGGATGGTGTCCGCCGCTCGCAAAAGCAAATCTTGCAAGGAGTCGCCTTTGGGAAAGCGCACAAGATGCGGAGCGAAATGCCAAAGTGCGAAAAGAGAAGGCGAATGGCTGCGTACTTCGTCGAACGTTTGCCATTGCCAGGCGCCGTAATTGAGATCCGTGAGACTCTTAAGCATTTGGCACGGCGCTTTTGTTGCCGCGGCAATGGCTTTGGCTGTCACGGCGGCGCGTTGCAGCGGGCTCGTGTAAATGGCGGATGGATGCCATTCACGGCTGATGCGCTGAGCCAAGGCCGCGGCTTGCGCCACGCCCTTGGCAGTGAGGGCGAGATCCTTCAAGCCACGAAACCGTTCGGGTAAGAGGCCCTCGACATGGCCATGCCGGGTCAGTAGAATTTTTGTCATCGGTGCTCCCTCCTGTCGCTCCGGCTCCGGCGGGCTCACATCCCAAACAGGGCAGTTTTGGCGGCCCTTTCACGTTCAAGCTGTTCGGCTGACCTGCCGAAATGGATGGCAAGGCACGACTCAATCTCTTCCTTCAGCAGAAAATCCGCGGCCCGCAACAGGCTTCGCAGCCGCAGGACAGAGCCACGTCTTTCCGGTTCGGAGGCGCTTTTGAGGCAGATTTTGCACGCAAGAACCGAGATTTTCGTATCTCGATCCTGCATCAATTTGCGTAATACGGGCCAGAGTTCTGGCCGCACACCGGTTTCGGACAAGAGTCCAAGTGCGCTTCGGCGTTGACGCAAGCGCGACTCGCTTTCGGGAGCCTCGTCCGAACTTCGGCAAGCGGCCACGGCCAGGGCCTGATGAGCGAGAAGGCCGAAATTCCGCAGCGAAGTTTCAGCGGCTAGCCGACTCTCGTCCTCAGCAAGGGCCGCGACAAGATAAGGGATGGCCTCGACTCGCCCGGAACCGCCAAGCGCCGCCATCACACCTGGCAAGGGATTCGTTTCCGCAAGCCACATGAGAAGCTCGAACGCGTGAAGTTCATGGAGGCCTCCCAAGGCACGGGCCGCCCTATTGATCACCACCTCATCGCCAATGCGCTCCACGGGATCAGCGGCCTCGCGTGGCGTGGCAAGAAACTCGGCGAGGACATCATAGGCTTTAAGGATCACGAGGGCCTGAACAACCCGGCATCGTGGCTGAAAGATTCCACTCGGCTCGCGCTTATAAAGCAGGGCGCGGAGGGGCGGGACAGCTCGCCAGCCATGGGTAACAGTTTCGAGAAGCCCTTGATCGCCATAATGAAGGGATTTGAGCTTTTCAATGGCTTGGGCAAGACAAGCGGTCTGGGGAAGACACGCCGAATTCGGCTGGTTAGAGAGGGAAGGAGCCGCCGAACTCTTGCGGCCTTGATCCGGCATGGCTGATCCTCCTGTTCGCGGTCCTTGAGCTCCGCAGGAGTCATCAGCCGTAATGGCGCTTCACGGTGAACTCCATCACCTGTTTCTAAAATAATTTCACGCCAGGTCATGTCAACACGCTTAGCCATAAATAGGCAAGCATCTTCGGGCAATGAACAATGGATGGTGAAGAAAACGGATGGCTGCAATGCGGACCAATATTGAAATCGACGATGAGCTTTTGTCACAAGCCATGAAGGTCACAGGCCTTTCGACCAAACGCACCACGGTGGAAGAGGGGCTGCGGCTGCTCGTTCGATCGCGCAGGCAGGCCAAGGCACTCGCCGACCTCAAGGGATTGGGCTGGGAAGGCGATCTCGATAAAATGAGGCAAACGCGCCCGAGGCGGCGGTCGTGATTGTCATTCCAAATTAAAGACCAGTGGCAGTTGGTCTTTCGCTGGAATGGCCGCCGCGGCAAGGCGGAAGACCTTTATCTTGACGACCATAGCTATCGATGAGGCCAATTATGCTGATGACGAAGCGCAAGCCGGCGACGGTCGGCGAAATTCTGATCGAGGAGTTCATGCGGCCGCTGGGGCTG
>DATJTB010000054.1:0-12609 GCA_035503795.1 Methylocella sp. | reverse complement strand
CGTCAATAATATTTATGTTAACATCCTGTTTGCAACTTAGCCTATGGCGTTTGAATTTGTGGATAAGATTGCCACAATCAAACTGAGACACTACCGTTCCACCGTCTCCCTTGCAAAGTCTCTATCGCTTAATCTCATGATTATGGACGAAACAGGTTTCCTCACCTGTAGAGTACCGCCTTGGCCGCCGCGATGATTTCAGAAACATTGGGCAGAGCGAGCTTTTCGAGATTGGCGGCGTAAGGCATCGGCACATCCTTCCCGGAAATGCGAATCACCGGCGCGTCGAGATCATCGAAGGCACCCTCCATGATGCGGGCGATGATCTCGGCGCCGACGCCGTTTTGCGGCCAGCCTTCCTCGATCGTGACGCAGCGGTTGGTTTTCTTCACCGATTGCAGGATCGTCTCGCTGTCCATCGGGCGCAGCGTGCGCAGATCGATAACTTCGGCGTCTATGTTCTCACGCGCCAGATCCTCGGCAGCAGCGAGGGCATGGACCATGCCGATGCCGAAGGAGACGAGCGTGACATCAGCTCCTGACCTGGCGATCCGCGCCTTGCCGATGGGAATGAGAAAATCATCGAGTTGGGGCACATCGAATTTATGGCCGTATAGAATTTCATTTTCGAGAAAGACCACTGGATTGGGGTCGCGGATGGCGGTTTTCAACAATCCCTTGGCGTCGGCCGCCGTATAGGGCATGACGACCTTGAGCCCCGGAATATGCGAATACCAGGAGGCATAGTCCTGGCTATGTTGGGCGGCGACCCTTGCCGCCGCGCCATTTGGGCCGCGGAACACGATCGGGCATTCCATCTGGCCGCCCGACATATAGCGGGTCTTGGCGGCCGAATTGATGATCTGATCCATCGCCTGCATGGCGAAATTGAAGGTCATGAATTCGACGATCGGCCGCAGCCCCGCGAAGGCGGCGCCAATGCCGATCCCGGCAAAGCCATGTTCCGTGATCGGCGTATCGACAACCCGTTGTGGGCCGAATTCCTGCAAAAGACCTTGGGTCACCTTATAGGCGCCCTCATATTCTGCCACTTCCTCGCCGATGATGAAAACGCGGCCGTCGCGCCGCATTTCCTCGGCCATCGCGTCCCGTAAGGCTTCCCGCACGGTGAGCGTGACCATGGGTGCGTTTTGTGGAATTTCTTCATGCGCTTCCACTCTTGGCGCGGCTGGCGGCCTCGCGAGTGAGGTACCGGGCGTCTCGGGGACCGGGGCTGGCGAGGGCTCTGGATTAGCGTCCTTAACAGGTTGGGTTGGCGTCAGCGCCTCGACTGGCCCCGCCGCCTCGCCATCGGCCGTGATCATCGCGATCGGCGTATTGACCGCGACATTGTCTGTCCCGTCCGGCACGAGAATTTTGGCGAGCCGGCCTTCATCGACCGCCTCGACCTCCATAGTGGCCTTATCGGTCTCGATCTCAGCGATGACATCGCCGGCGCGGACAAGATCGCCTTCCTTTTTCAGCCATTTGGCGAGGCGGCCTTGTTCCATCGTGGGAGAGAGCGCCGGCATAAGCACTGTCGTTGCCATTTTCAGGCTCCCTCACTCGGCCCTTCCTCAAGCCAGCACATCCGTCCAAAGTTCGGACAAATCCGGTTCCGGCGCGTGGGCGGCAAAATCGGCGGCTTCCGCAATCACGGCGCGGACCTCACCGTCGATCCTCTTGAGTTCCGCCTCGCTCGCCTCGCCCAAGGCGAGCAGCCGGGCGCGGACCTGCGCGATGGGATCATGCTCCTCGCGCATCTTCTGCACTTCGTCCTTCGAGCGGTATTTCGCCGGATCCGACATGGAATGGCCGCGATAGCGATAGGTCTGCATGTCGAGGATGAGCGGCCCCTTGCCTGCCCGGCACCATTCTGCGGCACGGGTGGCGGCTTCTTTCACCGCCCGCACATCCATGCCATCGACGAGCTCACCCGGAATGTTAAAGGATTCGCCGCGTTTGGAAAAATCCTGCATCGCCGAGGAGCGGCTGACGGACGTGCCCATCGCATAGCGGTTGTTCTCTATGATGTAGACGACCGGCAGTTTCCATAGCTCCGCCATGTTGAAACTTTCATAGACTTGGCCCTGATTGGCGGCGCCGTCCCCAAAATAGGTAAAGCACACTTTGCCGTTTCCCTGATAGAGATTGGCGAAGGCAATGCCGCTGCCGATCGGGACTTGCGCGCCGACGATGCCATGGCCCCCATAAAAGGCTGCCGCCTTCGAGAACATATGCATGGAGCCGCCCTTGCCCTTCGAGGCGCCGCTCCGCCGCCCGGTGAGTTCCGCCATGACGGCTTTGGGGTCCATGCCGCAGGCCAGCATATGGCCATGGTCGCGATAGCTGGTGATCGTCTGATCGCCTTCCGCCATGGCCATGCGCACGCCCGTGACGACCGCCTCCTGGCCGATGTAGAGATGGCAGAAGCCGCCTATGAGACCCATGCCATACATCTGCCCGGCCCGCTCCTCGAACCGGCGGATGAGCAGCATGGCGCGATAGGCGGCAAGCTCCTCCTCCTTGCTCAAAGAAAGGCCTTTAGACGCCTCACCCGGTGGCTTGGCCGGCTCATTCGGGTTGGCGGGGGCGGGAGGCACGGAGTCCGGCATCAAGGGCCTTTTGCAAGGGCAAAAAGTTAGAGCATTTTCCAGCGAAGTGGATACCGGTTCGCGTTGAAAATGCGACAAATCAAAAAACTACGCTCTAGGGCCCCAAAATAGCGCGGCAAAGACCGGAAAGCGAGCCCTGTCAGGCCGGCGCCGGGCCAAAACTCCCTATCAGGATAGCCACCAGGTCCCAAAGGCGAGGCTTATCAGCGTCAGCGGCAGCCCAACCTTTCCATAGGTGGAAAATGTCAGTGTCAGGCCCATTTTCCGGGCGCGTTCCGCAACGATCAGATTGGCGATTGAGCCGATCAAAGTGAGATTGCCGGCAAAGGTCGAACTCATCGCCACGATCCGCCATGCCTTGTCCGGATCGGGAAGGTTCATGACGAAAGGTTTCAGGATCAAAACCGCCGGAACGTTGCTGACGAGATTGGCCAGAGCCGCCGTCACGCCAGACAGGACCCATGGGTTTTCCAGATGAAGCCGATCAACCACTGCTGTGAGATCGTGGGGGAGCAGCACTTTTTCGGCGCTCGCCACAACAACAAAGAGCCCGGCGAACATCAACAAAAGCCCGCCATCGATTCCGGCATAGAGTTTATGAGGGTTCACCGCGCGGGATAAAAGGAGGGCCGAGCCGCCCATGAGAGCCGCTTCGGCTATTGGGATGCCGGCAAAAAATCCCGCCATGACGGCTAAGGTCACAAGCACACCCTTGGCAAGCTGCCGCGGATGCCGGCGCAAACGGCCGGGCTTTTCCGGCGCATCGAAAGGCCTTGAGAATTCTTGGCGATGGACGAGCGCGAGCAATGCCACCGTCGCCACAAGGGCAAAGATCGCGGCAGGCGCCAGCCGGGCTGCAAAATCCCGATAGGCGAGATGCGACGAGACTCCGATGATCATGTTTTGCGGGTTGCCGGTAAATGTTGCGGCGCTGCCCGCATTCGACGCCATCGCGACCGCCAAGAGATAGGGCACAGGATTCCGGCGCAGAGCTCGTGTGACCTCGATCACGAGCGGGGCCATCACGAGACAGATGGCATCATTGACGAGAAAGGCCGAAAAAAACCCGGTGACGAGCACGATCGCGATGAGAAGGAAAGGGGCCGAGTGGACCCTGTGCAGAACGAAGCGCGTCACGGCATCGAAGAAGCCGGAGACACGCAATTGGCCAACAAGGATCATCATCCCAAGCAAAAGCGCGAGTGCTTCGAGATCGATCGCTTGCAGCGCTTCCTCAAGGCTCAAGCTGCCGATCGCGATCGTCAGGCTCGCGCCGACGAGCGCGATTCCGGCCCGATCGATCCGTAAGCCGGGCGCCCGGCCAAGCGCTATGCCCGCATAGGTTAAAACAAAGACGCAGAGCGTGGCGGCCGTCCCGAGCGAAGGAGTCATGAATATTCCGCCTCTTTGGCGGTCGCAGGTGAAACGGCCGATTCGAATTTTCGCGTTTCGCTCATGCCGAAGAAATAAAGCAGAAATCCGGAAACGGCGATTCCAGCCAAGGCAAGAAAGGCTGCCGAATAGCCGGCATGAACAACGAGGAGTCCGGCCAAGGAGGTGCTGAATGCCGCGCCTATGCCTTGCGCCGTGATGACGGCTCCTTGCGCCAGATTGAAATGACCGGTCCCTCGCGTCAAATCCGCGACAATGAGCGGGAAAAGCGCCCCATAAAGTCCCGCGCCAACGCCATCAAGACTTTGGACCGCAAATAGCCAATAGCGATTATCTGACCAAGGATAGAGAAACCCACGCAAGGCCAAAATGGCGAGCCCGGCAAGAAACAGGGGCTTGCGACCCCAAATATCGGCCCTGTGGCCAACGAGAACAGCCATGGGCACCATAACGACCTGCGCCAGCACGATGCAACCCGACATGAGAGCGGTGCCTTGGTTCTTGTCTTGCAAAGCCAATTTTTGCCCGACGAGCGGCAGCATGGCGGCATTCGCCAGATGGAACATGACGCAGCAAAGGCAGAAGATCAGAAGGCTTTTATTACTCATGAGCATGCCTAGACCAGACGGCCTGTCTTGTGAGGTGGAAGGGCCATCATGAAGGCCGCGGGCGAGGTCATGGTCGATGGCGTCAGCACGAATTGTAAGGACACTCACGATTGACAGGAAAGCCATGCCCGCCAAAATATAGAAAACGGCGATGGGGCCCACTTTCCAAGCGCAAATTCCGGCCAGCGCGGCCGCGAACGCATTGCCTGCATGATTGAAGGACTCATTGCGCCCAATGCGGCGGGTAAACGCCAGCGGACCCCCGAGTCCCAAGGTGATCGCTGCAACGGCTGGCCCAAAAACACTTTCCGCCGCGCCCGCCGCGACTTGTGATCCGGCAAGGAGGATGAAGGAAGACATGAAGGGAAGAAGAATTGAAGCGCCCGTCACGACCAAAGCCGCCGCAACGATCATCTCCCTTTTCGGACGGCTCACATCTATGAGTGCGCCCGCCGGAGCCTGCGCGATGAGGCTTGAAACGGCGGCGATCGTCATGACGAAGCCAATCTGATCTTCGGTCCAGTGCCGCTCCGTCAAAAGATAGATCGCAAGATAGGGGCCTAGCCCCTGGCGTACATCCGCAAGGAAGAAATTCACGGCGTCAAGCGAGTGCGTGTAGCGCATCGATTATTTCCCGAGCCAAGAGCCATTTCCTCGGAGGAAATGGCTCCAAATTCGTGATTAATCGTAAAGTGAAGGACTATCCGCCTGACTTAAGATGCGTGGGTAGAAAGATGACAAGATCATTGTGATGGACGCGGCCCAGCAAGGCACGCGTCTCTTCATCCAAGATATCACGATCAATCTCTCGTCCCGAGAGAAGCGCGATCCGATGAATCCAGGAGGCATGCTCGACCTTGAGCGCGCCAAGCTCGTCGCGCAAGGAGGCGATCTTATGTTCATATTCGTCCTTGGTCCTAAGACCGCGCTCGCCATTCACTGCGTGCCAAATGAAATAGCCGGATATCGCGCTTGAGGCGCAATAGAGAGCGAGCGGGTAGAGGACGGCGCGCAGGCGCTTACGAACGACCATAGGACGAGCTTGCCCATTCTTGGTAAGGAATTGGTTAATTCGGCTGCTTCTCAAGCCAAGTCCTATCAGCACATATTTAACGCCTCAAGCTTGGCCAGGGTGAGGACAGGAGTCGTACGTCTCCTTTTACGAAACTGATGATGGGATCGAAACGCGGTTTTCACGCGGCCCTTTGGCTTTGGCCCGCAAAGCGCCCATAAATGCTCTCGCCCTTCTCAGCCAGCTCCCTGACCAGTTTGGGCGGCGTGAAACGTTCTCCGAATTTTTGTGTGAGCCGCTCGCAGAGCGCGACGAAATGGGCGGTACCCATGCCATCGATATAGCTCAGCGTGCCGCCAGTGAAGGGGGCAAAGCCGAAGCCGATGATCGAGCCGACATCGGCCTCGCGCGGATCGGTCACGATCCCTTCCTCGAAGACCCGCGCTGCCTCGATCGCCTGGATGACAAGAAAGCGCTGCTTCAATTCGGCAATTGAGATCGTGTCGACATCGCGCTTGACCGGTTGCAAGGACGCGAGGCCCGGCCATAGGTATTTGGCGCCCTGCGCGGGATAATCGTAAAAGCCCTTGTTGTTCTTGCGGCCGAGGCGGCCCTGCTCTTCGACCAGGACTTTGAGGAGATGTTCCTGCTCTGGGTCGATCGCCGTCGACCCCAAATCCTGCTTCGTCGCCTCGACGATCCTCAGGGCGAGATCAAGCCCGATCTCGTCGTTCAGGGCAAGTGGCCCGACCGGCATGCCGGCCATTCTGGCAACATTCTCGATGAGGGCGGGCGGGACGCCTTCGCGCAGCAGAATATGGCCTTCACGGATATAGTTTCCGACGCATCGATTGGCGTAGAAGCCTCGCGAATCCTTCACTACGATGGGCGTCTTCTTGATGGCGCGCACATAATCAAGGGCCGTGGCCAAGGCCTTAGCGCTCGTCTTTTCACCCAGGATCACTTCGACCAGAAGCATTTTCTCGACCGGCGAGAAGAAATGAATCCCGATGAAATCCTCTGGCGCGCCATAGGCGGAGGCTAGAGAGGTGATTGGCAGAGTGGAAGTGTTGGAGGCGAAGATCGTCCCCTCCTTGAGGACCGCGCGCGCCTTTTCCGTCGCGGCGGCTTTGACAGCGCGATCCTCGAAGACCGCCTCGATGACAAGATCGGAGCCTGCCAGATCCTGATAATCGGCGCTCGGCTTAATTCTTGACAGTAGCGCATCCTTCTCGACGGAGGTCGCGCGGCCCTTCAGGACCTGTCCGGAAATGAGCTTGCTGCACGCCTCCTTGCCGCGCTCGGCGGCGGCAAGGTCCTGATCGATCAGCACCACTTCCATCCCGGCACCCGCGGTCACATAGGCGATGCCGGCGCCCATGAAGCCGGCACCAAGAATGCCGATCCGCCTCAAGACACTGGGCTGAATTTGCGCTGGCCGGCGGGCGCCCTTGTTCAATTCCCCCATGGAGAGAAACAAGGTGTGAATCATGGCCGCCGCCTCGGGCGTGCACAGGATTTTGGCGAACCAGCGGGATTCAACCCGTAGGGCGACATCGAAAGGCAATTGTAGGCCTTCATAGACGCTCGTCAGAATCGCCTTGGCGGCCGGATAATTATCATGTGTCTCGCGCCGGTAAATGGCATTCGCGGGTGGCCATACCATCATGCCTTGCGGGGAAAAGACTCTTCCCGACGGAAGCTTGAAGTTTTTGTCATCCCATGGCGCGATTGCTTTGCCGCCGCCCGTGATGAAGCCCTTGGCCCTGGCGATGATCTCGGCTTTAGGGGTGACGTCATGCACGAGGTTCATCGCCTTGGCAGTCTTCGGCCGGAGCTGCTCGCCCTTGAACAGCATTTGCAGAGCGTCAGCGGTGGGCATGAGGCGTGCCACACGCTGCGTGCCACCGGCGCCAGGGAAAAGACCAATCTTGATTTCCGGTAGGCCCACCCGCACTTTGTCGTCGTCGGCGATCACCCGGTAATGGCAGGCGAGCGCCAGCTCAAAGGCGCCGCCGACACAGGTACCGTTGATGGCAATGGCGAATGGCTTGCCGCAGGTTTCGAGCTTGCGATAGAGTAGCGATAGGCGCCGCGACTCCTCGAAGAGTTGCCGGGCGGCCTCTTCCTCTCCCTTTTCCGCGCGCACCATGTGATAGCTAGCAGAGACCCTCTGCAGCAGGGAGAGATCGGCGCCACCGGAAAAGGTTTCCTTGCTGGAGGTGATCACGCAGCCTTTGATCGAAGGCTCGGCAGCAATATGATCGACTGCTTGCTCCAGCTCGTCAATGACCTCAATCGTGATCACATTCATGGAACGGCCCGCCATGTCCCAGCTCAGCAAAGCGACGCCGTCGGAATCGGTCTCGAAGCGGAAATGGGTGAGGTTCATCGAAGCCTCCTTTGGAGCACATCCACCCGGGCTAATTTACATCATCAATCAGGATCCCAATAAGCATCGCTGAAGGCCACACCTTCGGCGACCTTTTGGATAAGAGTGAGGGCTGCCGCCTTGCCGCCATTGGCGTTCATCCATCGTGCCACGCGGCAGCGGGCGCGCGCATAAAGATCATGCTCTGTTCCCGCTGCTCGTGTCCACGCCATTTGACCCTCCGGCAAATCGCCGCTGAGCGTTGCCTCGCATCGGTCCGTTGCCGTTTTGACTTTCGAATATCGGGGATCGTCCGAAACAATGACGGCCAGGCCCTCGTCAAACCAGGCGGGAATGGTACCCGTCGTGAAATTCAGGAGCCCGATGTGCTGATGCAGCTCGATATGGGAATATTCATGTGCAATGATCACGGGATCGATCCCTTGCGGCGACAAGCGTATTCCAAAACTTGCATAGCTGATACCTTGCGCGCCGCTGCCGCCTAGTCGTTGCCAGCAGCTTTCCGACGCGCAAGCCAGAACGATGGGCGACGAATGCAGTCCGCCGTAATAGGCGACAACCTTTGCCACGCCTTCTTGCAGGGATTGTCTGAGTTTTTCCCGCATCGGCTTCGGCATTGTGGGTTCAACATAGACCCGATCCGAAAATTGTTCGAAACCAAAGCAACTCGGACAGACCAGCGCGGCCAGTGTCGGTTGGACAGAAAAGACAATTCCCTGGGCTGTTCCAATAAGTCCGATCAGAATGAGAGCAACGATTCCACTCCAACGCTTGACTCCACTCGCCTTCATCAAAACTCCTTTTCGTGGCGCGATAAAGCCGCGCGGAAATTGGTTTAAGGCCGTCAGACCCGCTCGATAATTGTCGCCGTGCCCATGCCTGCACCGATGCAGAGCGTGATGAGGGCCGTCGTCTTTCCGGATCGTTCAAGCTCGTCGAGCGCCGTGCCGAGGAGCATGGCGCCTGTCGCGCCGAGCGGATGGCCCATTGCAATCGCCCCGCCATTGACATTGAGCCGCTCGCAATCGAGATCGAAGGCCTGCATGTAGCGCAGGACGACAGACGCAAAAGCCTCATTGACTTCAAACAGATCGATGTCGGCGAGCGTCATTTTGGCGCGTGCCAGCACTTTCTTGGTCACATCAATGGGGCCGGTCAGCATGATCGCCGGCTCCGAACCGATATTGGCGAAGGCGCGGATTTTGGCCCTGGGCTTCCTGGCGAGCGCCTTACCGGCATCGGCCGAGCCAATCAGCACTGCCGCCGCGCCATCGACGATGCCGGATGAATTGCCGGCATGGTGAACATGGATGACGCGCTCCACGTCCGGATGGGCGTCGATGGCAACGGCGTCAAACCCGCCCTGCTCGCCCATCATGGTGAAGGAAGGTTTGAGGGCGGCCAAGGTCTGCATATCGGTCGCCGGGCGCATATGCTCGTCGCGGTCGAGCAGGGTGATACCGTTGATGTCACGCACCGGCACGATGGAATTTTTGAAACGGCCTTCCTCCCAGGCCTTGGCCGCCCGCTTTTGGGATTGAACCGCATATTGATCGACATCATCGCGGGAAAAGCCATATTTCGTTGCGAGCAGATCGGCGGATATGCCTTGCGGCATGAAATAGGTTTTGATCGCGATCGAGGGATCGGCTGGCCAGGCGCCGCCCGAGGAGCCAATGCCGACCCGGCTCATCGACTCGACCCCACCGCCGATGGTGAGCTCATGTTGCCCGGCCATGATTTCCGCGGCAGCGAAATTCACCGCATCAAGCCCGGAGGCGCAGAATCGATTGATCTGCACGCCCGGCACATGATCGCCATAGTCGGCCGCGAGCGCCGCGACCCGCGCTATATCCCCACCCGCCTCGCCAACCGGATCGACACAACCGAGCACCACATCATCGACGAGCTCCGGGTCGAGTGCGCTGCGCGGCCGGATCGCCGACAACACGGTTGCCGCAAGGCCGACCGTGGAGACCTCGTGCAGGGCGCCATCCGGTTTGCCGCGGCCGCGCGGCGTGCGGACGTGATCGTAAATGAAGGCTTCGGGCATGTTGTCCTCGAAGGTGCTGCCGTGCGGATCCTCAAGCTTTTCGTTTGGGCTTGCCGCCGGCTTTGAGTTAAGTCAGAACTGCTCCGGCGCCAAGGCCATGATCGTCTCGGCGCCGGAAGTGATGCGGGCCAGATAAGTCCCGGTTTCAGGCATCAGCCGGTCCATGAAGAACCGCCCGAGCAAAAGCTTCGTCTTGGCCATGGCCACATGGGCGCCGGCCGATTGTGCCGCAAGCGCCGCTTTCGCCATATGCGCCCACATATAGCCGAGCGCCGCGAGCCCAAACAGATGCATGTAGTCGTAGGAGCCGGCCAAGGCGTTATCGGGCTTCGCCATGGCGTTTTGCAGGAACCAGAGCGTCGATTTCTCGAGATGCGAGAGACCTTGTTTGAGGGGGGTGAGATAAGGCGAGAGGGCCGGCTCGCCTTCATTGTCCTTGATGAAGGTCTTCACCTCGTTGAAGAAAGCCATGACGGCGCGACCGCCGTCCTTGGCAAGCTTGCGGCCGACAAGATCAAGCGCCTGAATGCCATTGGCGCCCTCATAGATCATGGTGATCCGCGCATCGCGGACAAACTGCTCCATCCCCCACTCTTCGATATAGCCGTGGCCGCCGAAGATTTGCTGCGCCTTGACGGTGTTGTCGAAGCCGATGTCGGTAAGGACTCCTTTCAAGACCGGCGTCAGCAAGCCGAGATGATGGGCGGCGGCCTCGGCCTCGCGCTTGTCGCTGGAGCGATGGGCGACATCGCTTTTCAGCGCCGTCCATATGACAAGCGCGCGGGCCGCTTCATTGAACGCCCGGATGGTCAGAAGATTGCGCCGCACATCGGGGTGGACGATGATGGGGTCGGCCGGCTTTTCGGGTGCTTTCGGGCCAGCGGCGGCGCGCCCCTGCAACCGTTCCTTGGCATAGGCGGCGGCGTTTTGATAAGCGGCTTCCGAGATCGCCAAGCCTTGAATGGCAACGCCGATCCGGGCCTCGTTCATCATCACGAACATGGCGTTCAGGCCGCGATCGCGTTCACCGACGAGCCAGCCCTTGGCGCCGTCATAATTCATGACGCAGGTTGCATTGGCATGAATGCCCATTTTATGCTCGATCGCGCCGCAGGAAACCTTGTTGCGCGCGCCGAGCGCGCCATCCGCCTCGATCAAGATTTTGGGCACCACGAATAGGGAAATGCCTTTGACGCCCTGGGGCGCACCTTCGATCCGGGCGAGCACGAGGTGGATGATGTTCTCGGCGAGATCGTGCTCGCCGGCTGAAATGAAGATCTTCTCGCCGGTGATCGTAAAGGAGCCGTCCGCATTCGGCACCGCTTTGGTCTTGAGAAGGCCGAGGTCGGTGCCGCAATGCGACTCAGTGAGGTTCATCGTGCCGGACCAGGTCCCGCTGATCAGCTTCGGGACGAAGATCCTTTTTTGCTCCTCGCTGCCATGCCTCAGCAGGGCGGCAAGCGCGCCCTGGCTCAGACCGGGATACATGGCAAAGGCCATGTTGGCGGAACTGGCGAATTCGTCGACGATGGCGGCGAGCGTATAGGGAAGCCCTTGGCCGCCGAATTCCGGATCGGCGGCAAGCCCGATCCAGCCACCCTCCGTGAAGGCGCGATAGGCGTCCTTGAAGCCTTTTGGCGTGGTGACGGACCTATCCTCGCCCAAAACGCAGCCCAAGCGATCGCCCGATTGGTTCAGAGGGAGAAGCGTTTCCTCGCAGAGCTTCGCGGCCTGTACAAGGATTGCCTCGACGAGATCGGGCGTGGCTTCGGCGAAGCCGGATAGATGCGTGAGATTCTTAATGGGGAAAACATCATTGAGCAGAAAGAGGACGTCCTCGACCGGGGCCTTATAGCTTGGCATCCATCATCCTCCCGATCCAAAAGGGATAGAAGCTCACGAGGCTTATATAGGGGCTCGCTCGGCTTTCAGCAAAGCCGACGAGCGAAAGCTGGGCATAAAATGTTCCCTTGCTCCGCAAGCTATTGATATTTACATTTGTGCGTATCATAATACACATACCAATACATGTCGACGCTCGAAGCCAACACTCGAAAAATCAACAGTCGCCTTGAAAAAGAAGGGTGGATTGCCGAGCATGGGAAGGAGCATGACATTTTTCGCAACCCCAATTTCCCTCATCTGCGCCTAACAATAATACCGCGGCACAGGGAACTTTCGCCTGGCGTGGCGCGCGACATTGCGAAGAAAGCCGGATGGAGGCTGAAATGACCAACTATGTCGGCATACTGGATGGTTCTGGAAAGAACTGGGGTATCAGAATACCGGATTGTCCTGGCGCTTATGGCGCGGGTGGCACGCCGGATCTTGCCGTTTCGAGCGCCATCAAGGGTCTAGCTGCATGGGCCGATGCAACGATGAAGGACGGGGATCCAATTCCTGAGGCCCGCACTCTTGCTCAGATTCTTGCGACCGGCGAGATGGAAGCTGGTGAAACGAGCGTTCTCATTCCCCTTTTGCTTGATTCTGGGCGCACGGTTCGCGTCAACACGACTTTTGACGCCGGTCTCCTCGAA
>DATJTB010000053.1:0-2599 GCA_035503795.1 Methylocella sp. | reverse complement strand
CGCGCCCATGGCTCCCGAGCGTCAGCATATACCCATTCTCAATCTCGACGACATCTCCAAGCGAATTATCGATCCATTCACCTGTCAGAGATCCGCTCTTTGCGATGGAGTCGGCACGGCGATGGGGGCAAGTTGCGCAACCGGCGGCAACAAGGCTCATGAGCCATTCCTCTTCTCCAGCTGCGCCAAGAGCGCCTGGGCCGCGTGCTTGAAAGCCGGCAGATCACGCTGCACCGCGTCCCACACTATGCGCGTGTCGATCTCGAAGTACCCATGTACCAGTATGTTGCGCATACCGATAATCTTTGACCATGGAATGCCGGGCGCCAGCTTTTTTACTTCCTCGGGCAGGCCCCGAGCCGCCTCGCCGAGAATCTGCAAATGTCTGAGAAACCAAACCTGCAGCATCTCGTCGTGCTCGAACGCGATACGGTCCTCGACCTGATGACGCTCAATTGCCGCTATCGCCTCCAATATGTCTCGCAACCGCTCCTTTGGGTCCCTCATATCGGCACAGCCTCGTCAAGCACCCGCCCTCGGATGCGTGTTTTGAGGCCATGCTCGGTGACCACATCAACCGGGCAGCCCAGCAATTGCTCGAGGTCATATTGAAGTCCTCCAAGATCGAAGAGGGTCCGGCCTGGTGCCAGTTCGACGAGAAAGTCAATATCGCTCGCCTCATCCGACTCGCCTCGGGCAACCGAGCCAAAAATTCGAATGTTGCTGGCTCCATGCTCGGCGCAGAGGGCCAAAACCGCGTCACGCTTTTCCCGCAGCCCTTCAGCAAGTGTCGTCATCATCATGAGTCACCCGGTTTGGGCCGATCGAAGCCGAAACGGGCGAGATTTTCCCAAATCGCCTTGTCAAGACTCCTCGCTTCCCCCATCTGAGACGCAAGCGTTTGGGTGAGGCGCTTCATCTTCTCTTCGAACGGCTCATCATCGTCCTCTGCATCCGCCGCGCCGACATAGCGCCCCGGCGTCAGCATATGACCGTGCGTCTTGATCTCCTCCAATGTTGCGGATTTACAAAAGCCCGGCACATCCTGATAGGTGCCGGCCTCCGTCTCGCCGCGCCAGGCATGATAGGCGCGGGCGATCTTGTCGATATCGGTATCCGACAATTCCCGGCGCGTCCGATCGACCATGTGGCCGAGCTTGCGCGCGTCGACGAACAAAATCTCACCTCTCCGGTCGCGCAGCTTGGCGTTGCGGGCGATGCCATTCGAACGGTCACGCGCGAGAAACCACAGGCAGGCTGGGATTTGCGTCGAGTAGAAGAGCTGGCCGGGTAGCGCGACCATGCAATCGACCACGCCTGGTGCCCCAACGACACCTTCGATCAGAGCCCGGCGGATTTCGCCCTCGCTGTTCTGGGTCGAGGACATGGAGCCATTGGCGAGCACCACCCCGGCCGTGCCGGTCGGCGATAAGTGATGCACGATATGCTGGATCCAGGCGAAATTCGCGTTGCCGGCGGGCGGGATGCCAAAGTCCCAGCGCGCATCCTCGCGCAATCGCTCGCCGCCCCAATCGGAAATATTGAAGGGGGGATTGGCGAGGATGAAATCGGCCCTAAGGTCGCGGAGTTCGTCCTTGTGAAAGCTGCCTTCGCTGTTCCAGCGAATGTCGGCATCGATGCCGCGCACGGCGAGGTTCATCTTGCAGAGCCGCCATGTCGTGTAGTTCGACTCCTGGCCATAGACGGCGATGTCGCCGATCCGCCCGCCGTGGCTTTCGACGAATTTTTCGGATTGCACGAACATGCCGCCCGAGCCGCAGCACGGATCATAGACGCGGCCCTTATAGGGTTCGAGCATTTCGACCATCACCCGCACGACGGAACGCGGCGTGTAGAACTCACCGCCACGCTTGCCTTCCGATCCGGCGAACTGACCAAGGAAATATTCATAGACGCGACCGAGAAGGTCGCGCGCCTCGCCCTTCTCCTGCCCCAGCGCAAGGTTTGAAATCAGATCGATCAGTTCGCCGAGCATCACGGCATTGAGCGCCGGGCGCGCATAGTCCTTCGGAAGCACGCCCTTAAGGCTTTCATTGCGCTTCTCGATGGCGATCATCGCCTCGTCGATCAGCCGGCCGATGGTGGGTTGTTTGGCGCTCGCCTGAAGGTGGGACCAACGCGCTTCCTTCGGAACCCAAAAGATATTCTCCGCCGCATATTCGTCCGGGTCTTCCGCGCCTTCGGGATATTCGGCAAGGAGCTTGGCGTGCTTGGCCTCGAAACTTTGCGAAATATGCTTGAGGAAGATGAGGCCCAAGGCGACATGCTTATAGTCCGATGGCTCCATATTGCCGCGCAGCTTGTCGGCCGCTTTAAAAAGCTCGGCCTCGAATCCGAGATTGGCGCCATTGCCATTGGTCTTGGCGGCTCTGGGCTGACGGGGCGTTTTGGGAGCGGCCATGTCTTGACTTAAGGAATTGACTCGGAAGCTTAAGCTTAATCATGTATCGGAATAAATGTCTAAAGGACCGGTTTTTGAGGCAATTCCACCGACATCAAACCTATCGTTGTTTAGCCAGATGTAAGATTTCGGCCTCAATCGGACAAAAGTGTGCCACGTGAAACTTTTTTAGAATCG
>DATJTB010000052.1:0-13796 GCA_035503795.1 Methylocella sp. | reverse complement strand
GGTTTGCGTCAAGAATATAAGACAAAGCAAAGGTTTCGAGACAATGTGACAAACAAAGGCTTAAAGCGGCGGTTTGGGCAGCGCGGCGAGCGCGTCCAGCAATGCAAACATCGCCGGTTCATCCGGGGTTTTGGCAACGAGGACGCTTGCAATGTCGTGATCAAGCAGAGGAGCCGCCGCATCCGCCGAAATGCACAGATGGTTCAGCCGAGTCAAGTCGAAGCCTGCGTCTTGAGTGAGGCCCAAGAAGATTTCCGTGCTGCGCCGGGAATAATGGAAAACCAGCCGGATTTCGCCGCTTGCGATCAGGGATGAAGCGGCATCGGTCAGGGCTTCGGCAGGCTGCGCGGCATAGACTTCGGTGATTTCGATTCGATGTCCCGCATCCCTGAGGCTGTCTTCAAGATCGCTCTTGCGGTCACGGCCCGCCAGATAGATGAAATGTCTGGGTTCCGTGCACCTCGCGTTCATCTCGGCCGCGAGCGTCTTGGCGTCCGGCAGGGTCAGTGCCGGTCCGTCAAAACCTCGCTCGCGAGCGGCTTGGCCCGTCTGCATGCCAACGAGAAACAAAGGAATCAACCGGCGGGACTCCGGTAAGGGCCAATCCGGTGCCGTCGTCAGAAGATCGAAGGCGCGAGCGCTGGTCGCCAGGACGCCATTGAAGAGACCCGTCGGCCACAGCGCACCAGTCGGCTGCATTTCAATCACGGGCGAGAGCACTGCTTTATGCCCATGAGCGGCAAGGGCCGCGGCGGAGCGTTTCGCTTCTTCGAGGGCGCGCGTGAGCAGAACCAGCATGTCACAAACGATGCGAAGACGGGATTGGAAAGACAAGACTTGGCATCAGGTGTGCCCTTTCTGGCCAAGAGCGGAGAGAGCCTGCATGATACGGCACGAAGAGCAAAGTCGCAAAGCCCGGTCCGGGGATTGGCTTACTCCCTTTCCTACGGCAAGCCCTTTGCCTGTGTATTATGATCCGCTGCCTGCTTCGAGACCTTGTTGAAATATTCGGGATCATCGCCGAGTTGCGCGCTTGGCTGGCAGAGTGGGACGCAAGAATAGGTTTGGCGTTCCAGCCCAAGTTGTACCGTCAGAGCCGTTTTCGAGGCGACGACATAGATCTGAGCCTGTTGCAAAATGTTTTTCGCGGCGTCAAGCGCGATGAAATTGGTCTGGCCAAAGCTTTTGCCGGTGACAATGAGCTTGTTATTGGATTTCAAGAGCGTCACATCGGCAATTGATGCATTGCCGATGATCAGCGTATCGGTTCCTGCTGGAACCATGGTGACGAAGGCTTGATCGACCGTCACGAAGAGAGGTTCTTCCCAGGCCAAAGCGGCGGGCGGTAATCCAAACACCATTGCGAACAGCATGAGGCCGCGGTGGCGCATGGATCGTGTGACCGCCGCGCTTTGATTTGACGGGACGCCAGCTGGTGTTGAACCGGGAACCTGTGAAGAGCCGTGAAAGTGAGAAACCAAGCTTTTCATGGTGTGTCGCTCCGTTCGCAGAAACGAGTCTGATCTATGACCTTGCTCGAGTAAAGGAAGCTTGAAAGCGGTGAAGTGCTATTGAGCTATGGTGGCCAGCCCGCTGGTCCTTCCCGTCAATATTTGGAAGGCTTAAAGCCGGGCTGAGCGTTGCCTAAGCCCGTGAAGCGCGGCTGATCGCGAAATGGCTCTATTTTGTCTTATGGAGATTTTTGAGAGTGCGAGAACAAACTGTCGTTCGGTCGAGATGGGGGTCACCAAATTGGTGTGGGTGCAGGCACGCCCTCATAAATGAAAGAAAACGCAACAATCCTTTTCATTTTTTTGGCGTTCCATTCAGGCTATAGAGGAAAAGTTTCAGACAATGCATCCGGTTCATTTTATGGATCGAATAGTATGCTGCAGACATTGCTAGGGAAGCTAGAAATGGAGTGCTTTCGCATCGACGAGAGCGGATACACGGGATTCGACCTTCTTAACCCCGATCAGCGTTTCCAAGGCGCTTCAGCGATTGCTATCAGCGACGAAGATGCCGCGCGCCTCATCAGGGAACATTTCCCGCAGCTACAGGCACAGGAGCTCAAGTACTGCGCGCTGTCCAGTCGCCCAGTTAACCACCACGGTTGCTTTCCCTGCACCACAAACGCGTGACTTACGTCTGCGACAAACGCTTTTTGCTGGCGCTGATGTTCGTGGATTATGCCGTTGAACCATTTTACTACGAGAGGGGTATGAATTTCTCCGGGCAGAACTATGCCATGGCGTCGCTGCTGTCCATCGTTGGCCCCACGCTTCTCGAAGAGGCGGCTTTTGACAGGTTGCTCGCGTCTTTCCAACACGCCGTCAAGGAGAAGACCCAGAAGCTCTGAAGGCACTCGTGGCCGCCGCGCGAGCGACAAGGTGGCGCGAACTTCCGGAGGCCCTTGGGCCATTGGCCCAGTACGCGGCACCCGAATGTCTATCCGCGATAGCGACGCCGGGCGTGAACACCGATGCTGCTTTGGTGGTGTTGCAGTCGCTCATCAGCCGAATGGAAGTGATAGCCGATGGGGTGTATCTGGTCGAGCACGATCAGTCTAAGAACCTGCTCACCTACCATGAGCTGCTTCAACGCTTCTCGATCACGACCGGGAAATCGAGTTCCGCCAAACCGAAATTACAACGATCAAATTTCCGCTCAAACTCGTTGAAGTGACTCAGGTCGAATCCAAGAGAAGCCCCGCTGTACAATTGGCCGACGTGATGATCGGCGCTGCCATCGAGGCGGCAAACAATCTCACGGGGCTGCGTTCCGGCGGACCAGATCCCGAGGCCGGGATATCACTCTACGTGGACAATCAATTTATCCATCTGGTTCCTTCAGTTGACTTCGAAGAGCAACGGTGATTCAGGCAGGGTACCCAAGCGTCCGAGTTGATTGACTATTTTTCCGCTAACTTCTTTGCCCCTCGCGGAAGCGCGGCTGGTGAGCGCTCTGTTTTACTTTTTCGAGCTTCTTTCGAGAGTGCGAAAACAAACCGTCGTTAGCGAAGCTGGGGGTCACCAAATCGATGTGGGTCCAGGCACTCCCTCATGAATGAAAGAAGACACATTCGCTTGACGATATTACGCCGCTAGTACTACTGAGTCAGAAGTTGGTAACTAGCTCGATTTGAAATTCCGCCTTGCGCCGCTTGACCGCAATTCGGCAAGAACCGTTTCGCCGGCAATGGCCTTGGAGCCTATCGTGACGAGCGGGTACGCCGTGCCGGGCATATAGACATCGACGCGCGAGCCAAAGCGGATGAGGCCGAAGCGGTCGCCAGCGCCGATCGTTTCCCCCTGGTGAAGTAAACAGACGATGCGGCGCGCGATGAAACCGGCGATCTGCACGACGCCGAAGCGGCCGTTGCCCGATTCGATGACAAGACCGTTGCGTTCATTGTTCTCGCTCGCCTTGTCGAGATCGGCGTTGAGAAAAAGGCCCGGCTTGTAAGCAATCTTGATGACCCTGCCGGCGACGGGTACGCGATTCACATGGCAATCGAAGATGGACATGAATATGGAGATCCGCTGCATCGGCTCGGCGCCGAGACCGAGCTCGGCGGGCGGCACGAAATAGCCCAAGGCCGAGACGACGCCGTCGGCGGGTGAGACCACCAAAGAATCATCGAGGGGCGTGAAGCGGACAGGGTCGCGGAAGAAATAGAGACACCAGGCGGTCGCGATGGCGCCGATCCAGCCGAGAGAGCTGGCAAAGGAGCCGAGCACGAGAGAGGCAATGGCAAAGCCGGCAACAAAAATATAGCCCTCCGGATGGATCGGCGTGATTTGTCTGCGGATCGAGTCGATCATCGACATTGGGCCATCCTGTCTTGCGATCATCCTGCTTGTGGCAATCCATTCTTGCCGCTGAAAGCTCACGTTTCGTCTTTACGCTGCGTCCCACCATAGCTCCATGGATCAAAGGCTCGCCGGGAAGGCCTATCCTTATCCGCCAATATGTCTTCTTCCGTCTCGCCTGGCGCTTCTCTTGCCGTTTCTCTTGGGCCTTCGGGCTCGATCTTGATGCTGAGTTTGGCGCCTTCCTCGCTGGCCGCGCGCCGCAAGGTTTCCTCGGCCTCACGAACCTCATTCTGGCGCTTCCACAAACCGGCATAGAGGCCGTTTTGGGAAAGGAGCGAGCGGTGTGTGCCCCGCTCGAAAATCCGGCCGTTCGCCATCACGAGAATCGCGTCGGCATTCACGATTGTCGAGAGCCGATGGGCGATCACCAGGGTCGTGCGCCCCTCGGCGACCCGATCGAGTGCGTCCTGAATTTCACCCTCGGTAAAAGAGTCGAGGGCCGATGTGGCCTCGTCGAGGATGAGAATGGGCGGGGCCTTCAAAATGGTCCGTGCGATGGCGATGCGCTGTTTTTCCCCACCGGACAGTTTCAGGCCTCGCTCTCCGACCTGCGCCTCGTAACCTCCAGGAACCTGAGCGATGAAATCATCGATCTGCGCCAGTCGCGCCGCTTCTTGAACCTCGGCATCGCTGGCGTCGGGGCGGCCGTAGCGGATATTATAGGCGATCGTATCGTTGAACAGCACCGTATCCTGCGGCACCAAGCCGATCGCCGCGCGCAAAGAATTTTGAGTCACCAAGGCAACATCCTGGCCATCAATGGTGATTTCGCCGAAGGACGGCTCGAAGAAGCGGAACAGCAGGCGCGAAAGCGTTGATTTGCCGGCCCCAGAGGGGCCGACGACCGCGACAGTCTTGCCTGCGGGCACGTCGAAGCTGACATCTTGTAAAATCGGCCGGCGCGCATCATAGGCAAAGGACACATTCCTGAAGGAAACCTCGCCCTGTTTCACAACAAGTGGCTTGGCGCCGGGACGGTCATGAATTTCCGGGTTCTGGCCGAGGAGGGCAAACATCATTTCGATGTCGATCATCGATTGCCGTATCTCGCGATAGACGACGCCCATGAAATTCAACGGCTGATAAAGCTGGATCAGCATCGCGTTGATGAGGACGAAGTCACCGACCGTATTCGTCCCATTCCTTATGCCGGCGACGCTCATCGCCATGGCCGCCGTCAAGCCGATGGTGAAGATCACCGCTTGCCCGGCATTGAGCCAAGCAAGCGAGGTGTAGGTCTTGACGCTCATTTTCTCATAGTGCGCGATTGATTTGTCATAGCGCGATTTCTCGCGCTCTTCCGCGTTGAAATATTTGACGGTCTCGAAATTCAGCAGGCTGTCGATCGCCTTGGTGTTGGCGTCCATGTCGCTCTCATTCATCGCCCGTCTGATCGCGATCCGCCAATTGGTTGCCATGGCCGTGAAGCCCATATAGACGAGGATCATCAGGCTGACCATCGCGGCATAGCGCCAATCGAATTGGTAGATGAAGACCGCGAGCACGAGGATGAACTCGATGAAGGTCGGCACGGCCGTCAGCATGGTGGTGCGCACGATCGTTTCGATCGAGTCGCGACCACGTTCCAGAATCCGGGTGAGGCCGCCGGTCTTGCGTTCGAGATGAAAACGCAAGGACAGATCGTGCAAATGGGAAAAGACATCGCCGGCGAGACGGCGGACCGCATGCATGGCGACATCGGCAAAGATGGCGTCACGAAGCTGGGTCAATAGCGCCATCAGGACGCGGAGCCCGCCATAGAGCAAGGTCATTACGAGCGGACCAACGATCACGTGGCCAAGCGGCGCCTGCGCAGGAGAGCTCAAGGCGTCCGCCGCCCATTTATAGGAATAGGGCACAGCAATGGTGACGATCTTGGCAATCAGCAGCAAAAAAAGCGCGGCATAAATGCGCAGCGCCAGATCGCGCCGCTCCGACGGCCAGACGTAAGGCCAGAGCTTGCTCAGTGTCGAGCCGAAAGACGATTTTGACTGGCCCTTGGTCCAGGCTGAACCAAGGCTGGAAACGCCCGAATAGAAGGAAGAGGACATGGGCTCTCTAATCACATCATTCCAGCAAGGATGCCACTGTTTTTCCGGAGAACATCTCACCCCTACGGAAGGCGCAGGATCGAACGCTCGGATCAGGGGCCGAAATCGGCTTGACCCGCGGCGGACGGCGCGCAACAAGTCCCCATGCCATCAATTGAAACTGTTCAATCCGCGCATGGCGGACATCTGATCCGCAACGTTTGCGTTTATTGTGGCTCAGCTCAAGGTGTTGATCGCGTGTATGAGGCGGCCGCGCAGGCACTCGGCCAAATCTTGGCCAGCGCGGGGATCGGCCTCGTCTATGGCGGGGGGGCCACCGGTCTGATGGGGGTAATCGCCAGATCGGTTTTGGCTTCCGGCGGGCATGTCACGGGAATCATTCCGGATTTTTTGGTCGAGCGAGAAATCGTCGAATCCGGCATCCAGGAACGCGTGATCGTCGCCGACATGCACGAAAGAAAGCGCCTGATGTTTGAGCGGGCAGATGGTTTTGTCGCTCTGCCCGGCGGAATTGGAACTTTAGAGGAGCTTGCCGAGCAATTGACCTGGGTTCAGCTTGAACGCCACACTAAGCCTGTGGTCATTGCCGATATCGAAGGGTTTTGGCAGCCACTTCTGCGGCTCTTCGCTCATATGAGAGAGCGCGGATTTATTCGGCTGCCATATGAAATCCGCTATTTTGTTGCAGAAAAGATCGAAGACGTCCTACCCGTGATGGAGAGCGCAGCGATCAAGATCAAGCTTTTAGGCAAAAACAAGGAAACGGTTGACCCGCGGCTCTAGAGCGGGATGCGAAAAAGTGGTACCGGTTTTTCGCTGAAATCCCGCTCTAAGTTTTGGGAATCGATCACGTTTCATGATTTTGGGTCGACTCGACCCAAAATCATCGTGATCTAGCAGGCTGGGGAAAATACGTTACCTGCGATCGCGAACTCGTTCCTGCGACGGATAGGTCGTCGACTCATTCCTGAGAGAAGCGCCAAGCGACCTCGAAGGATCGCAAGATCGTATTTGAACTATTTGAACGGTGGGGATGTGACGTCGCGTTCCGACACGCCCGATGTGCTTCTCTCGGCCGATTCGGCCGAGCGCCTGGTGCCCCCGTCGGGGCGCGAGACGGAAAATCGGCGCGCCCTGGTTTTCACCGCGGTCGCGCATCTGCTGCTGCTTGCGCTTCTGCTTTTCGCCGATCTGTCGTTTTCCCGGACACCGAAGCAGACTGAGGAAATTCCCGTTGAGCTCGTGGCGGAAATGCCGCCTGCAGTGCCCCCCGAAGCTGAAAAGGCCGAAAAAAAAGAGACGTCGGCCAGACCGAAGCAAGATTTTGTCACACCGCCGATTGTCAAACCGAAGCCCGTGCTGGATCCTGCCAAACTCGAGGATGTCGAGAAGGCCTTTGATGCGCCGATGGCTGGCAATGACAATAAAACCGTGAAAGGGGAACCCGAAAAGGAAACCAAGGGTCCGCGCGCTGCCACGCCGCCCAAGCTCGTTACGCCACTGCCGACTCAGAACCAACCTGAACAAGAAAAAGCTGCATCGAATGCGGAGGAAAAGGCGCCAACGGAACAAAGCTCGGAACCGCTGAAACCTGCGGATGACACGCCCGATGCGGAAGCCCTCGACAAGGCGCAAATCGTCCCGCCCACCCAGCCCCGTGCCAAGTCAAAGGCGAAAGAGCCGAGCAAAAATCCGCCGACCCAAGGCCATAAGCAAACCGTCGCCCAGCAACTGGCTGCGCTCTCGCCGTCCCCCAGCTTCTCCTTTGGTTCCAGCCGCCAATCGGCGCCGATCGCCGCCGGGACCGAAAAGGCAAGCTATGAATCCCTTTTATTGGGCTTGATCAGACGTCGATTGCATGTTCCGCCCGGATCAAGAGCCAGTCACTTGATTTTTAATGGCGCGATCTACCTTTCCGTCGATGGGAGCGGCAATCTGACCCATCAGGCCGTCTTTCGTGGGAGCGGGGACCCAAGCCTCGATGCCGCTTGTTTAGCGGCGGTACGCCAAGCCGCCCCCTTTCCGCCGCCTCCGCATGGATCGGGAGAGAGTTTTATTTGGGGCTATTCGAATCAGGAATGACTTGATCACGATGATCTTGGGTCGCGTCGACCTAAAATCGTGAAACGTGATCAAGTTTAAAAACTTAGAGCGGGATATCAGCGAAAAAACGGTTACCAATGCTCTCTAGATCGCAATGATTTGGATCGAATCGGTCCAAATCATGAAACGTGATGGATTCTCGTAATTTTGAGCGGGATACGAGCACAGTTTTGCTCAACCCGCTCTAGCTTTTTGATTTGTTGCATTTTCTTAACGCGAACCGGTTTCCACTTCGCTGGAAAATGCTCGATATGAAATCTTTTGGTCCGGAGCGGGCCTAAAATGCTACCTTCTCAGAGAGGTAAACCTTGGGAGCCGCGGGAGATCGATGCATCCGGTTCATTTTCATTATTTCCCACTGCCGATGGTCTTTTATGCAATCTTCATCGGCCTTCTCTTCGCACTCTTCATCCTCATTGAGCTCAATATTCTGCGTTACGCCTATATGCGGATCGGCCTCGATTCGCGGGTTGCGATGCTGGTGCTCTTGGCCTCGCTCCTTGGCAGCTATGTCAATATTCCGGTGGCGGAGTTCCCGGAAAAGCGAGTTCTTTCGGATGAAGTGATCGATTTCTTCGGCATGCGTTATGTGGTGCCGCATGTCGAGGATTGGCCCGGCACGATCATCGCCGTCAATGTGGGTGGTGCGGTCATTCCCGGCCTGCTTTCGCTCTATCTCATGGCGCGTCACCACATTTGGCTATTGGGTGGTGTGGGCACCGTGATTGTCGCCGCCGTCGTGCACCAAATGGCGAAGCTGGTCCCTGGGGTCGGCATCGCCGTGCCCGTCCTGGGGCCGCCGCTAATCACAGCGCTCATCGCCTTTCTTTTGTCACGCCGCTTGGCCGGGCCGCTTGCCTATGTCAGCGGCAGCCTCGGAACATTGATCGGCGCCGACCTGCTCAATCTTGACAAATTGCACGGCCTCGGGGTGCCGGTCGCCTCGATCGGCGGAGCCGGCACTTTCGACGGCATTTTCATCACCGGCATTGTCGCCGTACTAATCGCCAGCATCGGCGCGCCCCGTACCGTCTGAGCTTATTGGCTTTCAGCTCGCCTCGATCTCCCTGGCCGCGCTATCAAGAATGGCGGTGATGTGGCTGACCTGTTCGGCGCTGAGCGGGCCTTGCGAAAGGCGTAGCCGCAGAGCAAGCCTCAGATTTTGCAGGGCACGCAGAATTTGCGGCGCCGGTCCGCCACCATGCCGGGCGTTGACCTCGTCGATGCGGCCAAAGATCGCGTCGATCAATCCTCGGTTGTGTTCGAGCAGAGCGGCGCCCTCCGGCGTCACGGCGTAGAGCTTGCGCGGCCCGTCGGTCGATTCGACCCGGATGAGCCCTTCCTCTTCAAGCAGGGTCAAGGCCGGATAGACGATGCCTGGGCTCGGCGCATAGGCGCCGCCGAGGCGCTGCTCGATCTCCTTGATAAGCTCATAACCATGCGATGGCTTCTCACTGACAAGCTTCAGGAGGATGAGACGAATATCGCCTTGGTCGAACAGTCGCCGACGGCGGCCGAAAAGGCGGAAATGACGGTGCGAGCCGCCCGCCCCAAAACCTTCCCCTTGCGAGCAGGAATGAGCGAAATGGTGAAAGTGCATGAGAAGCTCCCGACTCAGTTAGATATATCGATCAAAGATATATCTAGAGTCGGTCTCTGCAAGCCTAACCATAAAATTTTCCGGAATGGAGATAATCCAGCCGGATTTCGGTGGGGACTGGAATGAAAATCCCAGAGACCGTGACATATCCGTCATATCGCCCGCCGCGTTTCTGCCTTACATTTTTATCAGTGCTTAACCTCATTTTCATACGGTTTTCCAAAATGGCTCCTCTGACCCGACGCATCCTTCTTGCCGGAACCTCGGCGAGCGCGGCTTCCGCACTTGCCGGGTGCATGACCTCCAATCCCAATCCCTTTGTCACGGCCGCGGTGCCGCCCATCGGCGACCCCGTGTCGCCAGTTACCTCGTCGCCGCTGGCTCCGCCGTCGGGAGCGGTCACGCCGCCCTTTGGCGAGATTTATGGAGAGGTAAAGGGCGAGCCGCATCAGGTGCCGGCGATCAGGCTGGGGCAGATCAATCCCGCATTCGTGCGCACGAATGTCAGCTACAACACCAATGAGTCGCCAGGCACGATCGTCATCGATCCGGCCAATCATTATCTCTATCATGTGGAGGAAGGCGGCCGGGCGACCCGTTATGGGGTCGGAGTCGGCCGCGAGGGTTTCGTCTGGGCTGGCGAAGCGACGATCAAGAGCAAGCAGGAATGGCCGGATTGGTATCCGCCCAAGGAAATGATTGACCGCCGGCCGGACCTCAAGAGAGTGATGGTTGAGCTGCAAAGCGGCCAAGGCATGCACGGCGGGACCGACAATCCGCTCGGAGCCCGCGCCATGTATCTCTGGCAAGGCAATAAGGATACTTATTTCCGCATCCACGGCACGAACGAGCCAGAGAGCATTGGAACGAGCGCGTCGTCCGGCTGCATCCGCATGATCAACCAGGATGTGATCGATCTTTACAACAAGACGCCTGTCGGCACGCGGGTCGTGGTGCTGGGCTCGCCCGGCGCCATGAAGGTCTCAGCCAGCGGCTGAACAGTGGGTTGAGGCGGCCGGATCGCGCGGGTCAAAGCTGAGTTAAAACGGACATTGCCGAATTGAGGGCTGAGCTCGAAAGGACATTGCTGATATCCTCAAAAGGATGGTCGGCGCGATCGGGTTTCAGACCATTGCAAAGCTCCGTCATGGCGCTCGGGCGGTTTTCGCGATGGTCTCAAGCGCGAGCCAACGGGGTAGGGCGGGGCAGGTGAAATCGAGGCCCGCGAAGGCGCTTCCGCTGATCGCCAAGGGGGTGGAGGCTTGATGAAGCGGCTCGCCCGCGTGCATTTGAGAGCATTGTCAAGGGCGGGCGGCATTCCTTCGGTGAAAGGACACTCCCTCCGGTCAAGCCCGCTTTTTGACTTGTAAGAACTCCGGCCCAGATCGGACAAAAACATTTTGAAGGGTTTGAACGGGATGTTTCGCCGGGCGGAAGCCGAATGTCATCGACCCCACAGTGCCGAGCATGAAAATCCGCTAGCCGTGTCCAATGCCGTGGTTCGGAACCCCTAAAGTGTGGTCGACACAAAAGATCGTGCCGGGCTTCGAGGAATTGTCGGAGGTCAGCGAATAGGCGTTGCTATTGACGGCAAACTGACTGGCATATTGGTTCAGAAGGTGGAGTGTCGTCGTCAAATGATCCTTGCTGTCCGTCAAGGTCACATTGGTCGTTGTCCCTTTAGCGCCTGTTCCGGTGACGTCCGTGATTTTGGTGTCGGCAAAATTGAAATCCGCGAGATCGATCGCGTCAAAGCTTGTCGTGCTTGCGGCGGCCAGCCCAGCAACGGTGCCACTGAAACTTTCCGCATGGTCGAGCGTGAGCGTGTCGCCAATGTTGGCGAAGTTTATCGTTTGTTCGCTCGAAACCGAAGAGCCGAACACCATCGTGCCGCCAGCCGCGATTTGGTCGGCCCCACTCCCCGTGACCGCGCCCTGAACGGTCAAATCCCCGCCATTGGATTTCAGCGTGCCGGTATTTGTGATCCCTCCGGAGCCATTGAGCGTCAGCCCGCCCACGCCGGCCGTGCTATTGGCATCGATCGTGCCCTCATTGATGAGGGCCAGGCTGCCATTGCCGATGAGCCCGGTCCCTTCGATCGTGCTGGCATTGGTGAGGGTTTCGCCATTGCCTTGCAGAATGGCATCGCCACCGCCGGTGGCCGTGCTCATCACCAGCGCGCCGGTTCCTTTCAAGGTCAGGCTGTTGTCGAGGACCAAGAGCCCATTTGCGCCGCCGCCGCCATTCAGATGAATCGTGCCATTATTGGTGATCGCCGTTCCGCTCAGATGCGTCGTGGCCTTGTCGATCGCCGAATAAATTGTCCCGCTGGAAATGGTGACGTTCCGCAGCGTGCCATTGGTGCCAGCGTTGGTTTCGAATGTGCCCTTGCCGGCGATGATGCTGTCGTTGATCGTGCCATTGCTCAGGGCCAACTTTCCGCCCGCGTCGGTCGTGACCGTTCCAACCGAGGTCAGGACGCCATTGATCGTGGCGCTGCCGTTGATCGCGAAAGTGCCGCCGATATTCAGATCATTGATGCTGAGTGCGCCGTCCACCGCGACCGAGGCATTCGCATTGGTCGTGATCGAGTGGCCGTTGCCGTTCAGCGTGTATTTATTCGTGACCGCAAGGCTATTGACCGTTTGGTCGAGCCCCAGACTCACCGTGCCGCCGGCGCCGGTGCCAATGGTGACATTGGAATTGGAGCGTGGCACCGTGCCGTTTTTCGGCGGGTTCCAATCGGCCGCGCTCGATGCGTTCCACGTCCCGCTGCCGACGTCCCAGGAATAAGCCGTGGCCGCCGGGGTCTTGACGAGTTCCACCTGAACCTGGCCCGCCGACTCGTCATAGATGACGTCCAGTGTGTCGCCTTTGCCGAGATTGACGCTGGTGCTGTTGCCGGTGTTGGTGCCAAGCGTGCCTTCGGTTTCGACTTTGGCGAACTGACCATAGAGGGCATTGCCGGCAAAAGTCAGCATCGTATAAGGAGTGTCGAGCGCGAGCGTGGATTGGCCGTTGATGAGCAGGGTTCCGCCTGAGAGATTGATGCTGCCGGGGGTGCCGGGCTTGGCCGGACCGCCGGTCACGTCGACGATGCTCGATGGCTGCCTGTCGTTGGTGTTGATGACGGATTGCAAGACGCCGGTCCCGCTCTGATTATAGGCGCCTTGCACGGTCAGCGTGCCGGTGCCCCCGCTGCCACCGCTGACGTTGCCGCCACCATTGTTGTTCAGAGCGCCGATGACCGTCCCAAAGCCGTCGATGTTTCCGCCGGTCACATCGACATTTGGCGTGGTGAGGACGCTGGCGCTGCCGGAGCTGCCGACAACCAGCGTGCCTGATGTGGTGACGGAGTGTGCCACAGTGAGATTGGCGGCCGCCGTGCCACCTTGGATGATAATCTGGCTGTTGATGCCGTTGGTGAGCCCGCCGGTCCCCTTCACCGTCACTGTGTCGGTCGTAGTGAGGCCGGTGTTGCCGATGTCGAGGCCGTTGGTGCTGCTGTCGGTCAGATTGCCGCTGACCGTCAGGCTGCTTCCGCCGGCGCCGCCGATATTGCCCCCACCGCTGCCCCGATCGAGCGACACCCAGCCGCTGCCGGTGATCGCCACATTGCCGGTGAGGCCGACCGTGGCGCCATTCTGCAGGAAGAAATTCCCGGCGACCGTGGTGAGGCCGGTCAGCGCGCTGTTGCTGCCGGGCGTGGCGACATCGGCCACGCGTGCCTTCACGCCGCTGAGAAACAGCTCGCCATCGATGGTCGAAATCGGGCCGTTCTTGAATTCCAGCAGTGCGTCGTTTTCCAGATCGACCGTGCCAGTCTCTATCCCGGTCGTGCCGAAGCCGGCGGCGCCGCGGACATCGAGCAGTGCCTGCCCCGAGCTGGTGCCCGCGAGAGTGATTGTGCCGGCGTTGGTCAGTGTGCCGCCGATGGTGACATCGCCTTTCGCACCGACGGACAGCGTGCCGGTCGATGTGACATCGAAATTGCCGGCGGCGGTGAAAACCCCGCTGTCGGTCAGGGTGCGGGCGACGGTGACGGTATCCGCCGTCCCGCTGGCCGAGCCGATGGTGACTTTGCTGGTCGCATCGACGGAGACGGTGCCCGTATTGCTCAAAGCGTCCGTCGTCGTGACGCTGGCGCCCCCTTCGAGATTGAGTTTC
>DATJTB010000051.1:0-34943 GCA_035503795.1 Methylocella sp. | reverse complement strand
GCAGGGTCGATAGCCATGGCCCTTTATGACAGCCGCCGCCGCCGCACCAAATTCTTCTTGGGCCTTTGTTACGCTTCTGTGATCATCGGGATTGGCTGGCTCGCCCTCATCCTCGGAACCCTGCTCTACGAAGGCGTTCGCGGTCTCGCGCCAACCGTGTTCCTGGAGATGACGCCGCCACCAGGCTCGGCGGGGGGGCTCCAGAATGCGATTGTCGGCAGTCTCATCATGACGGCGCTCGGTATCGCTCTTGGCACCCCGCTCGGTCTGCTCGCCGGCACCTATATGGCTGAATATGGACGTCATGCCAAGCTCACCACCGTCGCGCGCTTCGTCAATGATATTTTATTGAGCGCCCCGTCGATTGTGGTCGGCCTTTTCGTCTATGAGGTTATGGTCGTGCGGATGGGCCATTTTTCGGCCTGGGCCGGCGCGGTCGCGCTCGCTATCATCGTCGTTCCGGTGGTCGTGCGGACCACCGAGGATATGCTGCTCCTGGTCCCGGACAGCTTGCGCGAAGCCGCCCGCGCGCTCGGCCTGCCGCGCTCGATCGTGATCCGCAAGGTCGCTTACCGCGCTGCACGATCCGGCCTCATCACCGGAGTTCTGCTGGCCATCGCCCGGATCAGCGGCGAGACCGCGCCTTTGCTCTTCACCTCGCTCAACAATCAGTTTTTCAGCCTTGATTTGAACGCGCCCATGGCGAGCCTGCCGGCTGTCATATTTCAATTCGCCATGAGCCCCTATAAGGATTGGCAACAATTGGCCTGGACAGGCGCCCTCCTCATTACCTTGGCCGTCCTCGCACTCTCCATTACCGCTCGGGCCCTCCATACCCAGAGATCGACCCAATGATCGGATTGAACCAGGCTTCAAACCTCGCCGCTGCTTCGGAGATCGAGGGGCTTCCGTCGCCCCAGCTTGTGGCCGCCTTCACCCCTGAGGACGAAGCCCAGCCGCCGTCAGCTCCCACCGAGAACGGACCACCGGCTGCTGACCCACAGCTTGCTGCCGAACCGGCAGCGACACCGGTCAGGCTTGAGAACTTGCCGCAAAAAATCACGGTCCGGGATCTGAATTTCTATTACGGCGACACGCTTGCGCTGAAGAATATCAGCCTGCCGCTCTATGCCAATAGAGTGACGGCCTTCATCGGCCCTTCGGGGTGCGGAAAATCCACCCTCCTGCGGGTGTTGAACCGCATGTATGATCTCTATCCAAGGCAAAGGGCCGAGGGAGAAGTGCTGCTCGACGGGGTCAACATTCTGCGGCGGGAACAGGACCTCAATCTTCTGCGGGCTCGGGTCGGCATGGTGTTTCAAAAGCCGACCCCTTTTCCCATGTCGATCCGTGACAATATCGCCTTCGGCATCAAGCTTTATGAGAAGCTCTCGAAAGCCGATCTTGACGAGCGCGTCGAAGCCGCCTTGACCCGCGCCGCGCTCTGGAACGAGGTCAAAGACCAGTTGAACGTCTCGGGCCTGGCGCTTTCCGGCGGCCAGCAGCAGCGCCTGTGCATCGCCCGCACCGTCGCCCTTCAGCCCGAGGTTATACTGCTCGATGAGCCCTGCTCGGCCCTCGATCCCATATCCACCGCCAAGATCGAAGAAACGATCGATGAGTTGAAAGACAACTATACGATCGCGATCGTTACCCACAATATGCAGCAGGCGGCGCGCGTCTCCGAATATACGGCCTTCATGTATCTCGGCGAATCCGTCGAATTTGGCCCTACCTCTCAACTTTTCACATCACCTGAAAAACAGCGGACGCAAAACTATATTACCGGTCGGTTCGGGTGACCGCCGATGCTGAGGATTCGACAATGACCGATCATATCGTCAAGGCCTATGATAAGGAGCTTGAGATCCTGGGCCGCAAGATTGCCGAAATGGGCGGCATTGCCGAGAAAATGCTGTCCGACGCCATGGACGCGCTGGTCAATTTCGATTTGAGGCTTGCTCATTTGACCGTCGAAAGCGATCCGCGCCTGGACTTTCTGCAACGCGACATCGAGGAGCAGGCGATCCTGACGATCGCCCGACGCCAGCCCATGGCGGTCGATCTGCGCGAGATCATCGCGACGATCCGCATTTCCGGAGATCTCGAGCGGATCGGTGACCTCGCCAAGAACATCGCAAAACGGGCGATCAAAATCGCCGGAGAAATGCAGATTCCGCGCTGCACCATAGGATTGCGGTCGATGCATGACTCGGCAGCCATGCTGCTGAAGGAAGTGCTCGACGCCTATGCCTTGCGTGATGCGGAGCGCGCCCGCGGCGTCTGGATCCATGATGCCGATCTCGACTCGCTTGAAGATTCCGTGTTTCGCGACCTTCTGACCTTTATGATGGAAGACCCTCGCAACATCTCCTTTTGCACCCACCTTCTGTTCGTATCGAAAAACATCGAGCGGATTGGTGATCATGCGACCAATATTGCCGAAACCGTCGTTTATCTCGTCACAGGGGAAACCCTGCCGGTCGATCGCCCAAAGGGCCGGACCTCGCTCTCCGATTTGAGCGAATCCACTCCAGCTGTGAGCTGACAGGATGAAAGAACTGCAGGATATTGCCGCCAACCGGACGAACCCGCCGCGTCCCGTACCAGCCACACAAGGGGCTGCCCGCATCCTTATCGTCGAGGATGAGGCCGCCTTGAGCATGCTGCTCGCCTATAATCTCGAAGCCGAAGGTTTCACGGTCGACCGCGTCGAGCGAGGTGATGAGGCGGAGATAAGGCTCAGCGAAACCATCCCCGATCTCGTCATTCTGGACTGGATGCTGCCGGGCGTCTCTGGCCTTGAAATCTGCCGGAGGCTGCGCGCCCGCGAGGTGACAAGGACCCTCCCGGTGATCATGCTCACCGCGCGCGGCGAGGAGAGCGAGCGCGTTCGTGGGCTCGCCATGGGCGCCGATGATTATGTTGTGAAGCCCTTCTCCGTGCCGGAACTGATGGCCAGGGTCCACGCGCTCTTGCGGCGATCGCGGCCGGAGCGGGCGAGTGGCCTGCTGTCGGCCGGCGATATCGCGCTCGACCGGCAGAATTGGCGGGTGCGGCGCGGCAAGCGGGATGTCCACATGGGGCCGACCGAGTTCCGCCTGCTCGAGCATCTGATGGGCAAGCCAGGTCGGGTTTTTTCGCGCGCCCAATTGCTCGACAGCGTGTGGGGGATTTCGGCGGAGATCGACGAGCGGACCGTCGACGTCCATATCGGCCGGCTGCGAAAAGCCTTGACGGCCTCTGATGAGAAAGATCCGATCCGTACGGTCCGCGGCGCCGGCTATGCCTTCGATGAAACTTTCGGTCGCGCCGGCTGAACAGCTTGCCGGCGCCTGGACGCCCAAGCGAAATCGCCTTGAAAGATGAGCGCGCCCGGCTCCTGGCAGCCTGACAAGGCCCGGGGCCGGACCAAAATCATCCGCCTCTGCTGCCGATCTATGACTTCGAGCCATGTTTCGGCTCGACCAGCGCGAAAATGGCGCCTTGCGGATCGAGACATTGAGCGATGAGACTGCCGCCGGGAACTGGTGAGGGACCGTTGAGCACTTGCCCACCATCCATCCTCACCCGCTCCAACGCGGGCGCGATGGCTTCGACATTGAAATAATAGAGCCAGAACGGCGCCGGGATCTGCGGCGTCTCGATCAGCATGCCACCGGCCTGCCCATCCCCCATGCTGAAAATCCGATAGGGTCCCGCGTCTCCTATCTCGATCGTTTCGAGCTTCGTCCAGCCAAAGAGCGCTTCATAGAAGGCGAAAGCCTGCTCGCTCGCAGTCGCATGCAGCTCATGCCAGCCGACATGGCCTGGCGTTCCAACCGGCGCCAGGTGTCGCACCGAATCACCCGCGCCCTTGAACAAGATGAAAACGGCGCCTTGCGGGTCGGCGCAAACAGCAAAGCGGCCAACAGCTGGAATATCGGCCGGACCGTGATAAAGGATCCCGCCCGCGGCCTTGAGCCGCTCGGCATAGAGATCGACATTCTCGACGCCGATATAGCCCCTCCAGCCCGATCGCATGGCCGCCGTTTCCGGCATAGGCAGGATGCCGCCGACTCTCTGCGATCCGGCATGGAAAACCGTATAGTCATCGACAAGCTCCGAATCCTACGCCTCCCAGCCGATTACGTCGCAATAAAAGAATTCGGCAGTGGGAGGATCGCTCGTGACGACATCATACCAAATGAATTTGCCATTTGCCCGCGGCATCCCATCCTCCCCGAACTCGCCAAAGGAGAAAACGCTTTCGCTTTTTGTCGCATTTTCTCAACACGAACAGGTGTCCACTTCGCTGGAAAATGCTTTAGACGGGCGCAAAACCGCTTCACACTTTTGATCATCCTAGGAGACGGCTGGAACACTGCGCTGGCATGGATCCATTTGGGTTTTACCAAGTCTCGAGCTCACGATTGATATGATGCATTGCAATGCCAAGCAGGCCTTGCAGGCAAAGGCTGCCAAAGCTCAGTGCCAGCAAGAGAAAACCAATATGAAGCAGGCTCCGGTTTCTGAGTCGGATGAAGGCGTAGACAGCCAGGATGGCGAAGATGATGCCAAAGGACAAAGGGATTGCGGAGGTGAGATAGACCGATTCCTTGGACAAGGAGGGCCACTGTGCGGGATCGGCAAAGATCAGAAAGAGGACATGGACCAGGAAGCTCAACATCGTGAGCAGGGAACTCCAGATCAGAACCCCTTCAAAACCGCCCCGAAAGAGAATGAACCGTTTTGCCTCTTCGGTTAAGCTTTCCGCTTCCGTCCGTTTATCTCTCTCGCCCGCGGCATTTGTCATCTGACCCTCCCAGAAAGAAAGGCTGGAAGTCCGAGCTTTATTTCTGCTGCTTTGGAGAAGGAATGTCAAAGCATCCATAATTGTCGGAGCCAACCGTCCCGGTTCTCCTCTCGTGACACTCAAGAAAGCAAAGAAGGCGCCTCTTTGGCCGAAACTCCTTCAACTTGATGTCTCGATGGGTAGCGGACAACGAAGCCTTGGCCGCGAAGCCTTGCTCCAGGGCCAAAGGATCAAGCGGGTGAAAGCCTTTGCGCTGGGCGGTTGCGATACCGTTCTCGAATGGCAGAAAAGCCCGCAGCCAATCCAAAGCGCGGGTTGCCACCTCCTCGATCTCTTCCCAGTCATTAGCCTCGCAAACCACGCCGATCAGCGTCGTCAGCAAAATCTCATCCAGCGCAGAAGTCACCATCCCAGCAATCCGGTGATCCGGCACAATCCGCATGTGGTCCAAAAAGCCTTTCCTCAGAGCGCTTTCCTCCCCGCGCCCTTGCAATCCAACTTGGTTAGCAATTCCTTAGCAATTTAGGATTCCGCTTCGTGTGCCAGCTCTTGTCTTCGCAGTCCACGTGTGCCACTATTTCAAAATATTACCATGGTAGTGGTCTCTTTTAACAAACCCATAGATCTCGACATGGATCTTCGGACGGGTATAGTTGCGCATGACGCCAGTGAGTGGCAGACCCATTTCTCGTTATAGTTTGATAGGGCGGATGATTAGCTGGTCTGCGGCGATGTGGGTATACGGGGGGTGATGATGCTGGCTACAAGCGCACCGCTGGCATATGCCACAGCACCGACCTACATTAATGACGTCGCAAAGATTTTCTACAAGAATTGCGTGGGATGCCATCGGCAGGATGGCACCGCAGGTCGTGTCGTCGTCATCCCGACTCCTCCCTCAGATCGCATCAATGTAACCTCGTTGCAGTCGACGCCATCACCCTGTCCCTAACGATGAAGAAGGCTTTTCGACGCGCATTCCTCATTGCCACAGTAGTCGTCCTGCAGCTACAAGCTGCACTGGCTGCAGCGTCATATCGGATGGCCGAGTGGCCCGCAGCAGCGCCTCGGCCCGATTTCGAGCTCGTCGATATGGACAGCCATCGGCGCAGCCTCAGGGACTATGCGGGCAAGGTATTGATCGTGTTCTTTGGCTATACGCGTGGCCCGGACGTGTGCCCAGGCGAGCTTCTCGAGTTGTCAGAGGTCGTCCGCAAGCTCGGACCGCTCGCCTCTCATGTGCAGGTGTTATTCATCAGTCTCGATCCAGAGCGGGATACGCCGGAATTGCTGAAGGGCTATGTGACCACCTTCGATCCGGGATTCATTGGTCTCACCGGATCCAATGACGAGATTAATGCTGCTGCAGCTAGTTTTTCGGTTCAATTCGCGAAGGTTCCTTCGGGTAACGACTTTATGGTTGATCATTCGACGGGTAGCTATGTCCTTGACCAGACTGGCCGAATACGGCTGGTTGGGACTCTGCAGACCAGCCTGGATGATTGGGTCCATGACCTTCAGATCCTGGTGGGGGCGGGCGATCCCGAATAGCCCTATAGTGGGATGCCGAGAGAAGGCGAACGATTAAAAGGGACGGCTGTCAGAATTTTCATTGCCGAGCCCCGACCCTGAGCCTTTTGTGCGCATTGCCCACCCCTTGCGATCAGTCCATAATATCAATAAAGTTAATCAGATAAGCTAGGCGGATCTCAGCAGGCGGTGGCATATGGCAAAGGCAGCGACAATCTCGGCCTATGTGCTTGCGCTCCTCTTGATCGGACTTTTCAGCCTCAACCCAGCTCCGCTCAAAGCCCAGAATGCGGCACTGTCCATCCGCAGCGGCGATCAGGATATCGCCGGAACGGTCACGGGTCCTAAAGGATCCGAGGCGGGTGTGTGGGTCATCGCGGAAACGACGGAACTTCCGACGAAATTCGCCAAGATCGTGGTGACGGATGATCGGGGACGCTATCTGCTGCCGGATCTTCCCAAAGCCATTTACAGCGTATGGGTCCGCGGCTACGGGCTCATCGACTCGCCCAAGGTCGAAGCCAAGCCAGGCAGCCTCCTCAATCTGACTGCGGTCCCGGCGCCAAATGCGGCGGCGGCAGCGGAATATTATCCCGCCATCTATTGGTATTCCCTGCTGAAGATTCCAGACAAAAGCGCGTTCCCGGGAACCGGCCCGAAGGGCAACGGACTACCCGAGAGCCTGAAGAGCCAGCAGCAATGGCTCGAAATCGTCAAGACCGATGGCTGTTTCACATGCCATCAGCTCGGCGACAAGGCGACGCGCACGATTCCCCCTGGGCTCGGTCATTTCAGCTCCTCACTGGAAGCCTGGGAGCGGCGCATCCAATCGGGCCAGGCCAGTGGCGCGATGGTCAATGCGATCGCGCGGCTCGACAGCCAGCCGGCCTTGCGGCTATTCGCCGATTGGACCGACCGCATCGCCGCTGGCGAATTGCCGGCGGAACAGCCGCTGCGGCCACAGGGGGTCGAGCGCAATATCGTCATCTCGATCTGGGATTGGGCAACGCCCACCGCCTATCTGCATGACGAGATCGCGACCGACAAGCGAAACCCAACGGTGAATGCCCATGGGGCCATCTACGGCGCGCCTGAGGAGAGCACGGATTTCGCGCCGATCCTCGATCCGGAGCGGAATATAACAAGCCAGGTGAAGCTGCCCGTTCAGGATCCGAAAACGCCCTCAACTGCTGATGATCCGATCCTGGCGCCCTCACCATATTGGGGCAATGAGGCCATCTGGAGCAGCCAGGCGAATGCGCATAATCCGATGTTCGATGAATTGGGGCGGATCTGGTTCACCGCAAGGATCCGTCCGCCGGACAATCCGCCCTTCTGTAAGAAAGGGTCGGAGCTGATCTCGGCAAAGCTGTTCCCGCTTGAAACCTCCGGACGCCAAGCCGCCATCTATAATCCGGAGAGCAGGACATTCGCCCTGGTCGATACATGCTTCAGCACCCACCATCTGCAGTTCGACGTCCACAATGTTTTATGGTTCAGCAGCGGCGGAGGCGGCGGAGTTGTCGGCTGGCTTGACCGCAAGACATTCGATGAAACGGGCGATGCCGCCAAGGCGCAGGGCTGGACAGCGCTCATTCTCGACACCAATGGGAATGGCCAGCGGGACGATTATGTGGAGCCGGGCCAACCGGTCGATCCCGCGAAGGATAAAAGGATCAATGCCGCCTTTTACGGGATCGCGCCGAGCCCGGTTGATGGCACGATCTGGGGGTCGGTGGTCGGCTATCCGGGCGGCATCGCCCGGATCAGCCTGGGTCCCAATCCGCCCGCTACCGCTTTGACCGAATATTACGAACCGCCATGGAACGACGCCGAGGTGGCCGGTTATTCGCCCCGCGGCATGGACATCGATACCAATGGCGTCGTCTGGGCCTCGCTGGCGAGCGGCCATCTGGCGAGCTTCGACCGGCGCAAATGCAAGGGGCCGCTCAATGGGCCGGCCGCGACAGGAGGGCAGTGCCCGGAGGGTTGGACGCTCTATCCCTTTCCCGGCCCGCAGTTCAAGGGCTTGACGGATTCGGGCAGCGCCGAGTCCAGCTACTACACCTGGGTCGATCAGCATGACACATTTGGCCTCGGCCGCAACGTGCCGATCGCCACCGGCAACGCTTCGGATGCGCTTCTGGCCCTGGTCGATGGGAAATTCGTCATCCTGCGCGTGCCCTACCCAATCGGCTTTTACGCCAAGGGGCTTGATGGCCGCATCGATGATGAGAAGGCCGGCTGGAAGGGTAGCGGGCTCTGGACGACCTATGGCACAAGAACGCCTTTTCACATCGAGGGAGGCAAAGGCACGCCGAGCAAGGTTGTCCGCTTCCAGCTTCGTCCCGATCCGCTGGCGAGATAGTCGCGACGAGTCTCGCTTGGGACGAGCCAAGTGCGAAACTGGTGGGCTCAAGGCGCCGACCGCCATAGCACCGCACCGTGGCCGCAGAGCCGTCATTTGACAGCGCTATGAAGCCTGCAAATGATGCGGGTTCTTCACCGGAAAGCTTTGCCATGCACGACATCGCCGCGCCAAAGGACAAAACCTCACTCCTCGACTATCTGACGCAAGACCCGCGCCGTCTTGGCGCGGCGATCGTTCTCGGCTTTTCGACCGGACTGCCGTACCTCCTCGTCTATAGTACGCAGTCCGCCTGGCTCTACGAAGCCAAGGTGCCGATCGAGACCATCGGCCTTTTGAGCGAGATGACTCTTGCCTATAAGTTCAAATGGGTCTGGGCACCATTGCTCGACGAATATGACGCGCCAATCTTTTCGCGCTTTCTTGGGCGGCGTCGCGGTTGGATCGTCGTGTCGCAGATCGCCACCATGATCGGGCTGATCGGCGTCGCGATGGGCGACCCCGGCCATTGGCTCGCCTGGACCATCGCCTTCTCCTTCGCGCTCGGCATCGCCGGCGCGACGCAGGACATCACCGTCGATGGCTGGCGGATCACCGTCGTGCCAAAGGAACAGCTCGCGGTGATCAGCTCGATCACCGAGATCGGCTATCGCGTCGGCACCTTCGTGGCGGGCGCCGGTGCGCTCTATCTCGCGGATTTCTACGGCTGGCGCGCCGCCTATCTCAGCATGGCGGCGATCATGCTGGTCGGACTGACAGCGGCCCTTGTGGCGCCGGAGCCGCGATCGGATTTCGAGCCGCATCGCAAGCCGCCAAACTTCGCTTTCACCGTCACGGAGCCGATCAAGGAGCTGGTTTCCCGCCTCGGACCAATGGCCATCGCCATCCTGCTCCTCATCGCGGGCTTTCGCATGCCTGGCTATGTCTCCACCGCCATGGCCATGCCACTCTTCAAGAGCCTGCATTTTTCCGAGGCCGATATCGCGACGGTCACCAAAGTCTTCGGCTTCTGGATCGCGCTCGGTGGGACGTTTCTCGCCGCCATCGTGGTGCGCAAATTCGGGATGATGAAGAGTCTCATCATCGGGACGGTCGCCGGCTCCGCCTCGCATCTCTCGCTTGCTTGGCTCGCGGGGCATGGCCATGACTTCATCGACTTTTCGCTTGCCGTGAGCATTGAGGGATTCGCTTACGCCTTCGCGCAGGTGGTGCTGATCATCTATATGTCGTCGCTGGTCTCGACCGAATTCGCGGCGAGCCAATATGCGCTCCTGACCTCGCTTTGCGCCCTGCCCGGCAGTGTCCTCGCCGGAACATCGGGTTTCATCATCGAGCATACCGGCTTCGAGATGTTTTTCACTTGGACGTCGCTGATGGGCATCCCCGTTGCCATCCTCGCCTGGTGGGTGTGGCGCAAGCAGGAGAGACTCGGCGGCGACACGCTGGCGAAGACCAGTCCCGAAACGGCGACGAAGGGCGGATGAGCATTTCAGCTAACTATGCCTCATCGAGACGCGCCAATCGGCGTGGAGCGGGAAATGAATGAACTCGTCTATTCCGACGCCCTAATCACGCGTGTGCTTCATTCGGTGAAAACCATCGCGATGGTCGGTGCCAGCACCAACTGGAACAGGCCCAGCTATTTCGTGATGAAATATCTGCAGGGCAAAGGCTATCGTGTGATCCCGGTCAATCCGGGAGCGGCGGGACAAAGCCTGCTCGGCGAGACGATCCGCGAGAGCCTTGTCGCGATCAAAGAGCCGGTGGACATGGTACAGATTTTCCGCCGTTCCGAAGCGGTGCCGCCCATCGTTGACGAGGCGATTCAGATCGGCGCCAAAGTCGTGTGGATGCAGCTCGGCGTCCGCCATGACGCGGCCGCGGCCAAGGCCGAGGCCGCTGGCTTGACGGTGATCATGGACCGCTGCCCAAAAATCGAATTCGGCCGTCTCGCCGGCGAGCTTTCCTGGTCTGGCGTCAATTCCGGCATCATTTCCGCCAAGCGGCGGCAGCCGCCCAAACCGCCTGCGAAAACGGCGCCGGAGCCGACGAAGGCCAAACGCGATTTCGGCTTTGAGACGCGTTCGATCCACGCAGGGGCCGCACCTGACCCGGCCACTGGCGCGCGCATCACGCCAATCTACCATACGGCCTCCTATGTGTTCGAGGACGTCGACCAAGCCGCCTCCCTGTTCAACATGCACAGCTTCGGGCATGTCTACTCGCGCCTCTCCAACCCAACCGTGGCGGTGTTGGAGGAGCGCGTCGCCAGCCTCGAAGGGGGACGCGCCGCCGTTGCCGCCGCATCCGGACATGCGGCGCAGTTCCTCATTTTTTTCACGCTTCTCGAGGCTGGCGATGAATTTGTCGCGTCGCGCAATCTTTATGGCGGCTCGCTCACGCAATTCGGCCTCAGCTTCAAGAAGCTCGGCTGGACCTGCCATTTTGTCGATCCGACCAACCCCGAACATTTCCGCAAGGCGATCACGGCGCGCACCAAGGCGATTTTCGTCGAAAGCCTTGCCAATCCCGGCGGCGTGATCGTCGATCTAGAAAGAATCGCGCAAATCGCACATGAGGCCGGCATTCCTTTCGTCGTCGACAACACCTTGGCGACCCCATTCCTATGCCGGCCGTTCGATTGGGGGGCGGATATCATCTGCCATTCGACGACTAAGTTCCTCGGGGGCCATGGCAACGCGATGGGCGGAGTCGCGATTGAATCCGGCAAGTTCGATTGGACAAAGTCCGGCAAGTTTCCATCGCTGACGGGGCCGGAGCCCGCCTATCACGGTCTCAACTTCCATGAGACGTTCGGCGATTTCGGTTTCACGACCAAGGCCCGCGCCGTCGCTCTGCGCGATTTCGGACCGGCCTTATCGCCGATGAATGCCTTTCTGACGCTGACGGGAATTGAGACCCTGCCTTTGCGCATGGAACGACATGTCGCGAACGCCAGGACTGTGGCGGAATTCCTGGCGGGTCACGAGATGGTTGCGTGGGTGTCCTATGCAGGGTTGCCGTCGAGCCCCTTCCATGCCTTGGCGCGCAAATATCTGCCGAAGGGGCCAGGCGCGGTGTTCACCTTTGGTGTCAAGGGCGGCTATGAGGCGGGGATAAGAGTGGTAGAGCGCGTGCAGCTTTTTTCACATCTCGCCAATATCGGCGACACACGCAGCCTCATCCTACATCCCGCCAGCACCACACACCGGCAATTGACCGACGAACAGCGGCTTGCTGCCGGGGCGGGACCTGATGTTATCCGCCTCTCGGTCGGGCTGGAAACAGCCGACGATCTGATCGATGACCTCGATCAGGCTTTAAACGGATGACATTCTAGCGTGTTCGGCACCGTGTTTGAGCCCGACCCCCGTGAATGCAACTCGCATCCCGCTCTCAATTACGAGAGTCGATCATGATGATGTTGGATCGATTCGATCCAACATCATCGTGATCTAAGCGAACCGCGGATAGAGCCAAATCGCTTGCGGGAGGATTTCGGGAGGAAACTGTACCCGTTGTAGCCGATTTTGGTCGTGCGCTTGGCTGCCGAACCCCCAGCGAAGACGCAAGCCCGAATTGCCGTGATAAAGCCCCCCGGAGAGATTTTGGTGCTAGCCACCGCTGCAATTGGCCGCCAAACTGTCGCTGCCGCCCCTCTAAATGCATCATGGACTCGCTAACCTTCGCAAATACGCGCAAAAATGGCTAGCCTGAGAGACGATAACTAATGCAATATCAGACACTTAATAGCTGGCTGGGGCGGGAGGATTCGAACCTCCGCATGGCGGAATCAAAATCCGCTGCCTTACCGCTTGGCGACGCCCCAACTGCCACTTGATCGCACGTCTGAATTTTCGAGACAGCATGCGGGCGAGGACCCGCTTACCACACTCTATCAAAGGGGCTCTCGCCCTGGCAGCGCGGGCGGACCATAATGCGCTCGGCAGCGCCCCGCAACCCTTCTTCCTTTCGATTCGGAGAGGCCTACGGAAGCCTTCCCTGTTACCGCAGATACAGGCCGGCGCGGCGTCCAGCAAGCAGCCAGTAAACCGAACCGGACAAAAGGCCGCCGAAGAAGAAAACCAGCGCAAAGCGCAACTCAGCCGAATTGTATTGCCCGGCCCTTGGCAGGTTTAGGCCAAGACGAATCAACCAGGGCGAGGCGGCCGCAACAACCGCTGTGCCGCCGGCATACCAGTAAAACGTCCGCACGCGGGCGAGTTCGCCGATCAGGCCGACCACCGTCACCGGCATGGCCGAGACAGTGACAACGACCGCCCAAGCCAAATCGCCTAGCAAATCCAATCCGCCGCTTTCTTCTCCGGGGGCAATATCCGGGTTGAGATCGGAAAGCGCCATCTGGATGAAAACGAAAGCCGCGGCCCGCGTCACCGGATCCGCGACGACGGCAAGTGGCAGGAAGATGAGCCCAGCGCCAAAGGCGATGGTAAGGGCGAAGATCACACCGATCAGTCTGCGCAAAAAATTCATTCATGCCCTTCGCGCCGCTTGATGATTTTTGGATCGAGAGATCCAAAATCATTGCGATCGATTCAAATGAGTTCGAGCGGGATTCGAGCGAAAGGCCCTCCTCACTCTTTCGTGTTCCGCTTCAGGGTTTAAGTTCAGGCTTGCCCGCAGATTGATGCTTTTTCATGGCTATGCGGGGGCAAAACTTGTGGTTGCGAGCGAGGAGAAAAGCCATTCATTCAATGACAGTATTAAGCTTGCGAGATTAAAAAAGAAGGAGGGGGTCAATCGGGCCGAACCCCGATCTTCGCTCAGCCCGGCATGCCAAGCTTGTCCTTTGGGAATTGGGCCTTTTCAAATAATATGATCACCTTGATGAGGAAGTGGAGAATCCACCATGTATATCATCGCCCGCAACATCTCCGGCCCGCGGCTGCGATGTGAAGCCCTGATGGTCGACAAGAAAACCTTCACCCCCTGGCCGCCCGTCACCGAAGATGGCTGGCGGCGCGCCTATAAATTCCGCGACCGTCTCATGGCCGAGGTCGTGCGACTGGAGGTCGATCCCATGGGTGAAGAGCTCAAGGTCATCGAAGCGGTCTATATCCGCTGAACCGCCAAAACTGAGTTTGTACGATCACGGCCCAAAACCTCACGACTACATGATCGCCAAATGGAACGCATCCGATGGAATGGCACGATGAGGGGCTGATCCTCGGCACAAGGAAGCATGGCGAAGCAAGTGTCATCGTTGAAGCTATGATGCGCGCGCATGGCCGCTGTTTCGGCCTGGTGCGCGGTGGCCGTCCGAGGCCGATGCAATCCCTGCTGCAGGCGGGTACAAAGGCCGAGTTCGTCTGGCGGGCGCGGCTCGACGAGCATCTGGGCACATTTGTCGTCGAGCCCGTGAGTGTGCCAACCGCGCTTATGATGGCGAGCGCCGAGGCCCTGCATGCTGTCTGCCATGTCGCCGCGCTCCTACGCCAGGGGGCCGAGCGCGATCCGCATCCGGAACTCTACGAGGCCGCCGCGCAGATCGCAGGGCGCCTCGACAAGCCCCAAGACCTTGCTTCTTTGATGGTGCACTTCGAAGCGGAGATTCTTGCTCAGATGGGATTTGGCCTCGATCTTTCAGTCTGCGCCGCGACGGGAAGCCGCACAGATCTCATTTATGTCTCGCCGAAATCCGGACGCGCCGTCTCGAAGGCAGCAGGTGAACCTTATAAGGCACGGTTGCTCCCGCTGCCGGCCTTTCTGCTGGAAGGCGCAAGAGAGCCCAATCCGCCCGCGGCTGAAATCTGTGACGGGTTCCGGTTGACAGGCTTTTTTCTGATGCGGGATCTTTTCGAGCCACGCGGACAAACCTTGCCGGATGCCCGCAGCGCCTATCTCGCGGCTTTCGTCAAGCGGCTTGGCGCTGCCGCGTGAAGGCTCTTTAGCAGTCTCTACCGCGCACCGTTCCGCTTGGAGACGGCGTCTCGCGCCTCTCAGCACCGAGGCTGTTACTTGATCTTGGTTTCCTTGAACTCGACGTGCTTGCGGACGACCGGATCATATTTCTTGAACGTCAGCTTTTCCGTCTTGGTGCGGGCATTCTTTTTGGTCACGTAGAAATAGCCCGTGTCCGCGGTGGACAGAAGCTTGATCTTGATCATCGCGGCCTTGGCCATTTTTCATTCCTTTGTTCCCCAACTCCTGTTTCGTAGGGGCACAGCGAGGGACAGACCGCAGGCAGAGCGGAGCCTCGTTCTATGGGGAAGATGTTGAGTAGCGGCGACCTTACGAATAACGCGCAGTTTGTCAAGAAAGGGCCGAATGGTTCCGACGTGACGCTTTAAAGACCGGAAAGAACGCAAAAAGAAGAGGCTCCATTCGCGCAGACCTAACGGCCCGACATTGGGATTCAAAGGAAGGCAACACCGACACGGCGCAACTGCCGCCAGGCAATGCGGCTGTGACGAAAGCCGCCCTGACCCAGCTCGAGCTCGAAGAAATCCGGGATGCCCATCGGATTTGTCACTTCAAGACAGGCGCCATTCTCCGACAGATTGCGAATGACGCAGTCGATCACTGATTGACGATCATTGAAGACGATCCGGCCCGTTTTCAAGGCGCGGCGCCGACCATCTTGCCGTCGTTCCTCCGGCTCGGCTGCCGGTTTCGATTGAGGGCCTGCTGCGGGTGCCTTTCCTGTACTGGCTGCGAGGGGCTGCAAGCCAGTTGTCTCTTCGAGACGGGTGGCATCGAACGGCGATTGAGTCCGCGCTGACATTTCGGCCCCCTTGCACAAAGACAGCTCGTCAGCCAATAGCGCAGAAAAACGTGTGTATTCTCCTTCCGCTTTCCGCCGGAATTTAACGATCCGGCGTCACGCGATCAATCTCTCTGAGCAGCATCGAGAGCGGGATGAACAAAAGTGTGAAGCGGTTTTGCGCTCGCATCCCGCTCTCAATGACGAGAATCGTGATCTAGGAGCGCGCTCGCGGCTCGCCGCGCGACCTTTTCGCGCTCGGCCTGGAAGGCGGCATTTTTCGCCCGCAGACTGTCAATCCGTTCCGCATCGGCGCTCGCCACGGAGCCACCGGCGAACGGCGGCTTTGGATCATATTCGAGGGCAAGCTGGGCTTCCTTGGCCCGCGTCTCGCCAAAAAGGAGGGCGACGAGTAGCAGGGCGAAATCGATGCCCGAGGTCACGCCTGCGCCGGTGATCCGGTTGCGATCAATCACCACCCTTTCCCGGATCGGTGTGACGCCGAAGAGCGCGAGCTGGTCGACGGAAAGCCAATGGCACGTCGCCCGGAAGCCCGTGAGCAATCCGGCCGCAGCGAGGATCAGCGAGCCTGTGCAGACGGAGGTCACATAAGCGGCGCCCTCCGCCTGCCGTCGCAGAAAGGCGAGAACCTCCGCATCCTCCATGAGGTCGATCTGCCCCGGTCCGCCCGGCACGAAGAGAATATCCGCCTTCGGACAGGTTCTGAAACTTTCCGTCGGCAGAAGCCGCAGGCCGCCTGAATCGGTGATCGGGTCGAGCGTTTTCCAAACCAGATGCAGGCGTAATTCGGCAAACCGGGCGAGCAGCTGATGAGGTCCGGTCAGATCAAGCTGCGTCAACTGCGGAAAGAGCAGCATAACGACATGCATGAACGCCTCCCCAGGATCCCTCAGCCTTTTGCTTCCGGCAGATTGAGCCTGATGTGCAGCTCGCGCAATTGCTTGGCCGTCACGGTCGAAGGCGCGCCCATCAAGAGGTCCTCGGCGCGCTGGTTCATCGGAAAGAGCACGATCTCGCGCAGGTTTTCCTCGCCTGCGAGCAGCATGACGATCCGGTCGATGCCCGGCGCGATGCCGCCATGCGGCGGCGCCCCATATTGGAAGGCGCGGTACATGCCGCCGAACTTCTCCTCCAGAACCGCCTCGTCATAACCGGCGAGCGCGAAGGCCTTCTTCATGATGTCCGGGCGGTGGTTGCGGATCGCGCCGGAGGAAAGCTCCACCCCATTGCAGACGATGTCATATTGAAAGGCCTTGATGTTGAGGATCGCCTGATCATCGGCCGGATTGAGGGCCAGAAAGGCCTCGGGATCGAAATTCGGCATCGAGAACGGATTATGCGAAAAGTCGATCTTCTTCTCGTCTTCGTTCCACTCATACATGGGAAAATCGACGATCCAGCAGAACTCGAAGACATCTTTCTTCGTCAGCCCAAGCTCATTGCCGATCTTGAGCCTTGCAGCGCCTGCCAGCTTGGCAGCCTTGTCTTCCTGATCACAGGCGAAAAACACGGCATCGCCCGCTTCAAGCCTTCCTTTGGCGGCAATGGCCTGTTGAACATCGGCCGGCAGAAATTTGGCGATCGGACCCTTGCCGGTCAGCGCGCCGCCCTCGCTCTCGAAGATGATATAACCGAGCCCCGGCGCACCTTCACCCTTGGCCCAGTCATTGAGCTTGTCGAAGAAGGAACGGGGCTGAGCCGCCGCCCCCGGCGCGGGAATGGCGCGCACCACGCCTCCCGTTTTGATGACCGATTTGAACGCTTTGAAGCTGACCTCTTCGCGGGCGAATTCCTCGGTCACATCGGCAATGACGAGCGGATTGCGAAGATCGGGCTTGTCGGAGCCATATTTTAGCAAGGCCTCGGCATAGGGAATCAGGGGAAAGCTTTGGGTTACCGGCCGGCCATCCCCAAATTCCTCGAAGACTCCGCGCAGCACCGGTTCGACCGCGGCAAAGACATCCGCCTGGGTGACGAAACTCATCTCGACATCGAGCTGATAGAACTCGCCGGGACTGCGGTCGGCGCGCGCGTCCTCATCGCGGAAACAAGGTGCGATCTGGAAATAGCGGTCGAAACCGGCCACCATGATGAGCTGCTTGAACTGCTGCGGCGCCTGGGGCAGGGCATAGAATTTGCCTGGATGAAGGCGGGACGGCACCAGGAAATCGCGAGCACCCTCGGGGCTCGAAGCGGTCAGGATCGGCGTCTGGAACTCGAAGAAGCCTTGGCGCTTCATGCGCGCGCGCAGTGAATCGATGATTTCCCCGCGCAACATGATGTTTTGATGGAGCTTTTCGCGTCGCAGATCGAGAAACCGGTAGCGCAATCGGATGTCTTCCGGGTAGCTCTGCTCACCGAACACCGGCAAGGGAAGCTCAGCCGCAGGCCCGAGCACTTCCAGGCCTGTTACATAGACCTCGATAAGGCCGGTCGGCATGTCGACGTTTTCCGTCCCCGCGGGGCGCCGGCGCACCGCGCCGTCGAACCGCACGACCCACTCGGAGCGCAGCTTTTCGGCCGGTTTGAAAGCTGGCGAATCAGGGTCCACCACGCATTGGGTGATGCCGTAATGATCGCGGAGATCGATGAACAGGACGCCGCCATGATCGCGGATCCGGTGACACCAGCCGGAGAGTCGGACGATTTCGCCGGTGTGGGATTCGCGCAAGGCGCCGCAACTATGGGAACGATAGCGGTGCATGATATGACTTTATTATTTCTTGGGCTTGGTGGAAACTACAGCGCCAGGCGCCGGGAGGGCGAGAACGGCATGGGCGGGCGCTTCTGTCAAGGCGGGTAAAAAGGCCGCCGCCTGCGAGGTCCGCTCTTTAAGTCAGGTGAACGTTGCATTATTGAATTGATATGACCCTGATCACGACGACTTTAGAACTTAGCGCTGCCTGCCGCCGTTTTGCCTCGCATCCCTTTGTTACTGTCGATACGGAATTCTTGCGCGAGACCACTTTCTGGCCACGCCTTTGCGTCGTGCAGATCGCCTCGCCGGAGGAGGCCGTCGCCGTCGACGCCATGGCCGAGGGGATGGATCTTTCTCCAATTTTCGAGCTGATGGCCGACGTCCGGCTCACCAAGGTTTTTCATGCGGCACGCCAGGATCTTGAAATCATTTGGAATCTGGCCAGGCTGATCCCGGCGCCGCTGTTCGACACCCAGGTCGCCGCCATGGTTTGCGGCTTTGGCGATCAGATTTCCTATTGCGATCTCGTCAAAACCGTCACGCGGGTTGTGCTCGACAAATCCTCGCGTTTCACGGACTGGTCGCGGCGGCCGCTCTTGCCGGGCCAGATCGCCTATGCGATCGGCGACGTCACCTATTTGCGCGACATTTATCGCTACCTCCGCATCAAGTTGGAAGAAAGCGGCCGGCTTTCCTGGCTCGACGATGAAATGGCTCTTTTGACATCGCCGTCGATCTACGAACAGCATCCCGAGAGTGCCTGGGAGCGGTTCCGCAACCGGGTCCGCAAGCCGCGCGATCTCGCCGTACTGATGGAGGTGGCTGCTTGGCGCGAGCGGGAGGCGCAAAGCCGCGATGTGCCGCGCTCCCGAGTACTCAAGGACGATGTCATGATCGAGCTCGTGCTGGCCGCCCCCCAGACGGTCGAGGCTTTGGGCAATCTGCGCGCCTTTCCGCGCGGTATGGAGCGTTCGAGGGGCGGTTCCGACATTCTGGCGGCGATCGAGCGTGGAATCGCCCGCGACCCCAAAACCCTGCCCAAACTGGGCCGCGAGCGGCGCAATGGCTGCAATGGCGCGACCGTCGAGTTGTTGCGGGTCTTGCTACGCCATGTGAGCGAGAGCCATGGCGTGGCGGCCAAGATGATCGCCTCGGTCGAGGATCTCGAAGCGATCGCCGCCGACGATCAGGCCGATGTCGCGGCCCTGACCGGCTGGCGGCGCGAGCTTTTCGGCGCCCAAGCGATCGAATTGAAGCATGGTCGGCTCGCCTTGACCGTCGAAGGAGGCAAGGTCGTGCCGCTCGAATGGCGGGACGCGCCGGCGGCGGAAACCGGCGGAATCAGGTGAGTGCCTAGGGCGAGGCGACGAGGCTTCGAATAAGTCATGATTTGCCGCCATTACCGAAGGATGGGTAGAGGGCGGCTTCCGGGGGGCGGCCCGGCGCCAAAGCTGATGGTCGAACTGCCGTGGGCTGCACGACTGGATTTCCACCGCAGAGACACTGAAGCCGCCCCTTGCAGGCAAGCCGGCCTGTTGATAGATATCTGAAAAATCCGGTTTCCTGCCGCCGTCCGCGCCGGCCCGCCTGTCAAAACTTGGCGGACAGCGGAGGCAGGGAGCGCAATCCACAAAAAGATCCCGGCGCCGCCCTTATCAAGGGCTTTTCAGGAGACCCAATGGCATCCATCAACACCTACGCGCCGACGCGCGAGGATTTCGCCGCGCTTCTCGATGAGAGCTATGGAGAGAACGAAGCTTTCGAGGGCTCGGTCGTCAAGGGACGTGTCGTCGCCATCGAAAAGGACGTCGCCGTCGTCGATCTCGGCCTCAAGACCGAGGGCCGCGTCCCTCTCAAGGAATTCCAGGGCCCAGGCCGCGAGGGCAAGCTCGCCGTCGGCGATGAAGTCGAGGTCTATCTCGAGCGGATCGAAAATGCGCTCGGCGAAGCGGTCATCTCGCGCGACAAGGCGAGGCGCGAAGAGAGCTGGGTCAAGCTCGAAAAGGCCTTCGAGAAGCAGGAAAAGGTCGAAGGAATCATCTTCAACCAGGTCAAGGGCGGGTTCACCGTCGATCTCGACGGCGCCGTCGCCTTTCTGCCGAGGAGCCAAGTCGATATCCGGCCGATCCGTGACGTGACGCCGCTCATGCAGACGCCGCAGCCTTTTCAGATTTTGAAGATGGACCGGCGGCGCGGCAATATCGTCGTCTCGCGCCGCACGGTCCTCGAAGAATCGCGGGCCGAGCAGCGCCATGAGATCGTCGCCAATCTGGCGGAAGGCCAAGTGATCGACGGCATCGTCAAAAATATCACCGACTACGGCGCCTTCGTCGATCTAGGGGGTATCGATGGGCTCCTGCATGTCACGGACATCGCCTGGCGGCGGGTCAACCACCCGACCGAGGTCTTGTCGATTGGCCAGACGGTGCGGGTCAAGATCATCAAGATCAATCATGAGACCCACCGCATCTCGCTCGGCATGAAACAGCTGCTCGAGGATCCCTGGCACAACATCGAGGCCAAATATCCACTCGGCGCGAGATTCCAGGGCCGGGTGACCAACATCACCGATTATGGCGCCTTCGTCGAGCTCGAACCCGGGATCGAAGGCCTCATCCACGTCTCGGAAATGTCGTGGACCAAGAAGAACGTCCATCCGGGCAAGATCGTCGCGACGAGCCAGGAGGTTGAGGTCCAGGTTCTCGAGGTCGATCCGGTCAAGCGCCGCATTTCGCTGGGGCTCAAGCAGACCCTGGTCAATCCCTGGGAAGCTTTTGCCGCGAAATGTCCGCCAGGCTCGGAAGTCGAAGGGGAGGTCAAGAACAAGACCGAATTCGGCCTCTTCATCGGTCTCGATGGCGATGTCGACGGCATGGTTCATCTCTCCGATCTCGATTGGACGAAGCCCGGCGAACAGGTCATCGACTCCTACAAGAAAGGCGACATCGTCAAGACCAAGGTGCTTGATGTCGACATTGAAAAGGAGCGCATCTCGCTTGGCATCAAGCAGCTCTCGCCCGACCCCTTCGCCCCCGCTCCGAGCGAACCAGGCGCCAAGGCTGGTGAAGAAGGGCCGGATATCAAGAAAGGCTCGGTGGTCACCTGCGAGGTGCTCGAAGTAAAGGACAGCGGTCTCGAAGTGAAGATCCTTGGGACGGATCTGACCACTTTCATCAAGCGCGCCGAACTCGCTAGGGACCGGGCCGATCAAAGGCCTGAGCGCTTCGCCGTTGCCGAGAAGGTCGATGCGAGAGTGACGGTGTTCGATCGCCGCGCCCGAAAAGTCTCCGTGTCGATCAAGGCGCTCGAGGTGGCTGAGGAAAAGGAAGCCATTGCCCAATATGGCTCGGCCGACTCCGGCGCCTCGCTTGGCGATATTCTGGGTGCGGCGCTCAAGGCGCGCGAGGATGCCCCCAAAAAAGAGACCAAGGGGAAGACCACAGAAAAGTGATAGAATATTTGGTCTTCTTCCGACCGGTTGATTCCGAGGCCCGAGCGAAACGCTCGGGCCTTTGTACAAGTCGAAATTCGCACGGCAGATCGAGGGCCGAGTGAAATGAATTTGGGTCGAGCTGATCTAAAATCATTTCCATGGCCGTGGGTTGTCTGGCCCTCGCTGATGAGCTTATGATGAGGTAGCTCAGCCTGGGAAGGCATTCTGGCCATCGGCTCAAGACAAAGCGCAAATAATAACAATGGCTGAAAGACAAGGTCTCAAAGACAAGGAACGATGATGGCCGCGCCTCTCTTCCCGGATTATCTGGTCGAACGACGCGCTCTTTTGCGCAAATTGTCATATTGGCGCTGGGCAGCCCTCATCGCGCTTGTTCTGGCGCTTGTCGCAGTTGGGCTGCGCTCGACGGGGGCTTTTTCTCCGCTCGGACTGACGCCGCATATCGCAAGACTTGCCATCGAAGGCCTGATCACCGGGGATCGCGATACATTGAAGCTGATCGAAAGGGTCGCGGATTCCAAAAGCGCCGAAGCGGTCGTGGTCACGATCGACAGTCCAGGGGGGACGACGTCCGGCGCGGAACAGCTCTATGAGGCGCTGCGCCGACTGTCCGCCAAGAAGCCGACCGTCGCCGTGGTCAATAATCTGGCAGCGTCCGGCGGTTACATCACAGCGCTGGGAACCGACCGGATCGTGGCCCTTGGCAATGCGCTCGTGGGATCGGTCGGCGTGCTCGTTCAATATCCAAATTTCACCAGGCTGCTCGATACTCTGGGTGTGAAGATCGAAGATGTGAAATCGTCTCCTCTCAAGGCGTCGCCGAGTGGTTATGAGCCGACCACTCCGGAGGCGCGCGCAGCGCTCGCCGCGCTCGTCAGTGATAGCTATGCTTGGTTCAAGAGGCTGGTGAAAGAGCGCCGGGCCTTGAGCGATGAGGAGCTTCAGGCCGTAGCGGACGGGCGGGTCTTCACCGGCCGTCAGGGAAAAGAGCTCAAGCTCATCGACGACCTTGGAAGCGAGCGTGAAGCACTTCAGTGGCTCCAGCAGGAAAAGAATATCTCCAAGGACTTACCGGTTCGAGACTGGAAGGAGGATCGCACGCTGGAGCGGTTGGGTATATTGAGCTCTTCCGCCAGGGCCGCCGGCCTATTGGGTCTTGACGGTCTTAGGCTGCTGCTCGAAAAGGCCGCTCGCACCATGGAAGAACCACGGCTTGACGGCCTATGGTCGATTTGGCAAATTGACGCGGGGGGTTAGAGGTGGAGCGGAAGACCATTGAATTTCAAGATCGTTTGGCTGGATGAGGCGCATGATCAAGTCCGAGCTTGTGCAGAGGATCGCCAACCGCAATCCACATCTTTATCTTCGCGACGTCGAAAAGATCGTCAACGCCATATTGGACGAGATCACCAATGCCTTGGCCCGCGGGGACCGCGTCGAACTCCGCGGTTTCGGAGCTTTTTCCGTTAAGCATCGCGACGCCAGAGTAGGGCGCAACCCGCGTACGGGCGCCCATGTCTCGGTCAACGAAAAAACGGTCCCTTTTTTCAAGACCGGCAAGGAAATGCGCGAACGCCTCAACCAGGATGAAAACACCTGAGTCGCCGACGCGGCCTCAGACTAATGCCCACTCCGACGGCACTGGAACGCTTTGAAGAGACGAGCTTGCTAGCACTCTGGAGTTCTGTTCTTAACTCTTCCAGATTGCGCTATTGCGGATCCGCTCGACTTAAAGCAGGCCACTTTCGAACAAAAGGCGGGACTTGAAAGCGGCTATCGCGAAAGAAAGCCGGACTAAATCATCCGGCTCAGGAACTGGACACTGAGATAATACTGGCGGGCGCCATGAAGATCTTTAATTTTCTCTTCTATCTCCCCGCGGTGCTCACTTTGGCTGCGGTCACTATTCTTATCCTGGCATTGGCTGTGGCGAATCGGCATGATGTGCCAATTTATCTTGATCCCTTTGACGTGGTGACGCCGCAAACCGCGCAGATCACCTTTCCGCTTGGCCTCATCATCCTTTTATCCGTCTTTGTTGGTGTCCTGCTCGGCAGCATCGCGACCTGGCTCGAACAGGGCAAGTTTCGCCGTGCGGCCCGCCGGGCCAAGGCGGAAGGCAATTCCCTGCGAGCGGAGATCGCGCGCTTGAACCTGCCATCGACAAGCAGCCAGCGTAAACTTTCCTGAGAGATCAGCCTAAAGTCCGCCGGGCTGAACGGCGGTACACAATCATCTCCCTTACATCATGAGGCCGGGGGAAAGGCCATGACGATTATCGTCAAGATCTGCGGTCTCACCTCACCGGAGGGACTCGAAGCGGCGCTGAGCTGCGGCGCTGACATGGTCGGCTTTGTGGTTTTTTCGCAAAGTCAGCGGCATGTGCCCCTGGCGCTTGCTGCAGAACTCGGCCGGCAGGTGGCGGGGCGGGCCCGCAAAGTTTTGCTGACCGTCGATGAAAAGGACGCCATGCTCGGCGCGGCAATTGCGGCGCTTGATCCGGATATTCTTCAGTTGCATGGAAATGAAACGCCGGAACGGGTTTCCTTCATCCGCTCCCGCTTCGGGTTGCCGGTCATGAAGGCGATCGGCATTGGCGGGAAAGCCGATCTTGCCGCCGTCCCCGACTTCGACGCGGCGGCCGATTATCTTCTCTTCGACGCCAAGCGTCAGCCGGACCAGAGCCGTCCCGGCGGCAATGGTAGGCACTTCGATTGGAGCCTGCTGAACGGAATAGAGACGAGGAAACCCTGGCTCCTGGCGGGTGGCCTCGATACAGCCAATGTGGCGAGCGCCTTGTCTCAAACCCACGCACCGGGCGTCGATGTGTCATCGGGAGTTGAGCGCGGGCCAGGACAGAAAGACAAGGATAAGATCGCGGCTTTCATCCAGGCAGTGCGCGGCGCGGCGATGCCGCCAGCAAAAGCCGCAGCGACAGGCTGAAGTTGTGAGAGCCTGCATTGGCTCTGGCTGGCTCACATTCGACAGCCATCACCCAGAGAGAGGCCAAAAATGGAGCCAACCACATATAATTCCTTCCGCAGCGGTCCCGATGAGCGCGGCCATTTCGGCATTTTTGGCGGTCGCTTCGTTGCCGAAACCTTGATGCCCCTGATCCTTGATCTTGAGAAGCATTACAATATCGCGCGCCGGGATCCGGCTTTCAAAGCCGAGCTTGACAGTCTCCTCACCCACTATGCCGGCCGGCCAAGCCCGCTTTATTTTGCAGAGCGTCTCACCACACATCTTCGGGCACAAGCCGGTGACCGCAATGGTGCCAAGATCTATTTCAAGCGCGAGGAACTGAACCACACCGGCGCGCATAAGATCAACAATGTGCTCGGCCAAATCCTCCTCGCTCGGCGCATGGGCAAGACGCGCATCATCGCCGAGACAGGGGCCGGCCAGCATGGCGTTGCCGCCGCCACGGCCTGCGCGCGCTTCGGGCTGCAATGCATCATCTATATGGGAGCCGTCGATGTCGAGCGGCAAAAGCCGAATGTTTTCCGGATGAATCTCCTGGGCGCCCAAGTGGTGCCGGTCCAATCCGGCGCCAGAACCTTGAAGGATGCGATGAATGAGGCCTTGCGCGACTGGGTCACGAACGTCGACAACACCTTTTATTGCATCGGCACCGCCGCCGGCCCGCATCCCTATCCAGCCATGGTCCGTGATTTCCAATGCGTCATCGGGGAAGAGACGCGGGCGCAAATGGAGTCCGCCGAGGGCCGGCTGCCGGATTCGCTTTTTGCCTGCATCGGCGGCGGCTCCAACGCGATCGGCCTCTTTCACCCCTTTCTCGACGAGCCCTCGGTCGAAATTTTTGGCGTCGAAGCGGCGGGCTACGGCCTCGACAAAGCTCATGCCGCCTCACTCGCCGGCGGCAGGCCGGGCGTCCTGCATGGCAACCGCACCTATCTCCTGATGAATGAGGACGGACAGATCGAAGAGGGGCATTCGATTTCGGCGGGGCTTGACTACCCTGGCATTGGCCCCGAACACGCTTGGCTAAAGGAAACCGGGCGGGTCAAATATCTCTCGGCAACTGACGCAGAGGCCCTCGCCGCCTTTCAGCTTTGCGCCCGGCTTGAAGGGATCATCCCAGCACTCGAACCTGCCCATGCGCTCGCCAAGGTCTTGGAGATCGCCCTCCAAAAGCCGCAAGACCATCTGCTGGTGGTCAATATCTCCGGGCGCGGCGACAAGGATATTTTCACCGTCGCCGATCATCTCGGCGGCATGGCCGCGCAGCACCAATGAAGAAAGGTCAAGTTTTGGCCGGCGGTGCCCGTCCTGCAAAGCCGGATCAGGACTGTTGTCCGGTCGCACCCAAAACCTTACCAAAATGTTTCACGTGAAACATTTTGGTCCGACGGGAGCCCGAAATCTTACAAGGCCTAGGACAGTGGTTGCTCCGCAAGGGGTGGGATGGGCATAAAGGACTGTCGTTTGCCCACGTTCCTTCCCAACTCTTCCATCTTCAGGGCTTGACAGTTGGAGGCGGGAACAAGGAGCTGTCTGAGACAGCTTTCATTTGGCAGGGTTAAGGCTGGCAGAGTGGTCACCACCAAGGAGCTCGCCGGCATGGGGGCATGAGCCAGTTTTATCGGGCCGGTGGATGAGGCGGAGCTATGAAAGGCCGACGGGGTTGGGCTGCTGGTTTCCAGCTCGGTTGTGCCGGCCTTCTCCTGTCCTCGCCGGTCTTCGCGGGTCCGCCATTTGTCACCGACGATCCCGAGCCGACCGATTATCAACATTATGAAATCTACCTCTTCTCTTTGGGAACCCAAGCGGCGGACGGATTGACGGGCGTTGCCCCTTCCTGCGACTGCAATTACGGAGCCCTTCCCAATTTGCAATTGCATATCCAGCCGGCGCTTGCGGTCGCCCGCGTGAGTGGCTCAGCGCCGCAGTGGGGGCTCGGGGATTTGGAATTCGGTCTCAAATATCGATTTATCGAGCAGGACAAGGAAAGTTGGATACCCTCGGTGGCCTTCTACCCGAAGCTCGAAGCCCCCACAGGTGATGCCGCGCGGGGCTTGGGCACCGGTCGGACGCACGCCTTCCTGCCGCTTTGGCTGCAGAAGGACTTTGACGCCTGGACGGTTTACGGCGGCGGTGGCTTCTGGCTCAATCCCGGCCCCGGCAATAAGAACTTCTGGTTTGCGGGCGGTGTGCTGGAACGCAAGATCACCGATCAATTCACACTTGGCGGCGAATTGTTCTATCAAACGACAAGCGTGACCGCTCTCGCTTTGCCCGCCGGATTCAGCAACGGTCCGGAGCTCGGGGTGGCGTCGATCCCGATCGGCATGGCGCCGTCAGTCGGCTTCAACATTGGCGGGATCTATGATTTCACCGACCAATATCACATTCTGTTTTCATTGGGGAGAAGCCTTCTACACGCAAGAGAGACGAATGAATTCTCCTGGTATTTGGGCTTCGAGGTCACGGGCGGATTCTGACTCCGTTAATCCTGGTTCGAATCCAGGTCCATAACCAATTAATTTTAAAAGAGAGCATCAAATCTTGGGATTCATGATAACGGAAACAAGAAATATTGTGAAGCCGGTGCATTCCAAGGCAATGCCTGTGATCCTCACGCAAGAAGAGGAATTCGAGGTATGGCTCAGAGCGCCATGGAAGGAAGCGGTGGCTCTTCAGAGGCCATTACAATCTGAGTTGCTGCGCATCGTCGCGACCAGCAAGAAAGAAGATGGCTAGGCCCTATTGGCGTAACATCGCAATGACTGCCGCGGTGATGGCAAATTGTAGGACAACGGCAACAGCGATGAAACCCGCATCAGGCAACAATCCTCGTCGAAGATGACGTCCAGCAGGTGATCTTCGACGACCACCAAATTCTTTGCACAGACTGTGAGGGGACCATCCATCCCATCAGTGTTGAAGTGCGAGGCGCTTGACGCTACCTCACGCGGAGACTATCTGCTATGCTTTAGTTTAGTGAGAAGTATAGGAGGGGTCCGTGAGCTCTAAAACACTGCTGAGTAATAGTGGAAACATCGTGGTGGTTGACAAGATCGACATGGGGTTGCTCGGTTGATTGACGACGGCAAACCCCGTACGCCGTCGCTTTTAGCGCATTTGCCGCTGCCGCCGCATTCGATGTGGGCTTAGGAAGGCCGCGCTCGTCAGGCGATGCCCGTGGCCTCGAAAAGAATAGAATTTGGCCCGGCCATCACCTATTGTCGTTTTGAGAAAACAGAAAAAAGCCAATTGCCAAGATGCCAATCGCCATGAGTAACCCTCCCGCGACTGCGGCAATCTAAAATATCACCGACGTTAACGCCTGGTCCGCGAGCTTAAGAGAGGCCAATCCGAGAAGAATGGCGAAGCCGCCGGCTGCCGGCTTAATTGCTTTTGCCTGGACTAATATTTTCGCAAAGGTGGCAACTGGTTCCATACTATATTCTTCGATGGTCTAATGTCTCGCCATAAGCTAGGGCAACCACGACCACCAGCATTCCAATTGCCGCAAAAAGCAGTGGGCGCCAATCTGGAACGAAGGCTAAGAGAATAATTCCAAGAACGGCAATCGCCAGCCCGGAGAGAACCCCATAGCCCACACGCGCCCAGGCCCGTTCATTCTTTACGCTCTGATACATAATAGGTTCGCCAAAGTCATGGTCACAGAATGAACCAATTAAAACTCCAGATAGACCGGCTGCTACGCCAGTTGTCAAGCCAAAGATGACCCCATCGGCCGCCGCGCCGGCTATACCACCAAGAATCCCGCCGATAATCCCGAACCCTGTTTTCCAGGTGATTGGGAAGCCGCCTTCAACTAACATTTACGCCTCCCTCTGAAATGGGAGTTTTGAGAATAAGGCCGGGCCTTTAAAAATCAATCACTCAGAAGGATTACATTTCCGTCGAGACCGGCCGATCTTTAGTCCCCGCGCTTTGTGTCAGTCCTGAGGCCAGGAATAACATGTGAAATTGCACCTGCTGGTGCTATCCGAGACATAAGAGCGACATGAAGGCAAAAAAGCTTTTAGAAACAATCATAATCTAAGGACTCTGACGCTAAAAATCCTCGGAGGAGATCTGCATTCCATTTTGGAGTGACGGCATGACATTGAGCACACGCAAACTCGGGTCGGAGGGGCTTGAAGTTTCGGCCATGGGGCTTGGCTGCATGGGCATGAGCCAGTCTTATGGGCCGGCGAATGAGGCCGAATCAATCGCGACCTTGCATCGGGCAATCGAGCTCGGCTGCACCTTTCTCGATACGGCCGAGGTCTATGGCCCCTTCACCAATGAGGATCTGATCGGCCGCGCGCTCGGGGCCAAGCGCCATCAAGTGGTGATCGCGACGAAATTCGGCTTCGACATCGAGAACGGCCGCAATGTCGGGACGAACAGCCACCCGGCGCACATCCGCCAGGCCGTCGAGGGATCGCTCAGACGCCTCAAGACCGATTATATTGATCTCCTCTATCAGCATCGTATCGATCGCGAGGTGCCGATTGAGGATGTGGCCGGCACGGTCAGCCAACTCGTCAGAGAAGGCAAGGTCAAATTCTTCGGCCTGTCGGAAGCGGGTGGCGCCAATATCAAGCGCGCCCATGCGGTTCATCCCGTTTCAGCGCTGCAAAGTGAATATTCGCTGTGGGAGCGCAATCTCGAGGCAGAGATCATTCCCCTTCTTCGCGAGCTGAAGATCGGGCTCGTCGCCTTCTCGCCGCTCGGGCGCGGCTTTCTGACCGGTGAAGTCAAGCGAGCCGAGGATTATCCGGAGGATGATTTCCGCCGCAATGATCCGCGCTATCAAGGTGCGAACTATGACGCCAACAGGCAGGCTGCTCAGATTGTGCATGAGATGGCAAAGGCGATCAATGCCAAGCCCGGACAAATCGCCCTCGCCTGGCTGCTGCACAAGGGCGACGATATCGTGCCGATCCCCGGGACGAAGCGGCGCCCCTATCTCGAGGACAACATCGCTTCCGCCGCCATGAAGCTCGATGAAGCGCAAATGAAAATTCTCGACGAAGCCCTAGAACAAGGCAAGATTGCTGGTCCGCGCTATAATGAAAAGCTGATGGCGACCGTCGATCGCTGATTTAGCCGGTCTTCCTCCAAAGCTCACGAAAACGGAAGCTGGGGGCAACAGACGAGGATCTGAAGAGTTTGTGGCTGCACGAGTTGCGGGATAAGACGGCCGCCGACGGGCGTCTTGCACGCTTTGAAGCCTGGGTTCAGGAGAGGAGCCTGCTCTGTCAGACACAGTTCTTCAAAGCGTGTGATCTCTCCGCCAGGACTTCCGCCAAAGCATGAATCAACTCACTGTAACGCCAAGCCCCTCCCGCGTCTAACGTGGCCAACGAGCTCAGAGCTCGTTCTTGCGCCTTTTCAGCCCAGATCCGTATGAACGAAGTCGCGGCCCTTATAGAGGAGTGGAACATTGAGCGCCTTGGCGCAGGCATAAGCAAAGCAATCGCCGAAGTTGAGATCCGCGACATGGCCGATCGCTTTGCCATAGGTTGCACTGGCTTCGAGCGCCCACTGCCCGATTTCCGGAGAGATGGACACTTCGTCTGCCGCGATGTCTTCAACAAAGGCCTCGACGGCTTTCCAGGCTTGTCGCATAAGCCGGGGGGTTGGCTTCCGCTTGGCGGACTTCTGCCGGGCCAGAGCTGCCGAGGCCTCGAATTTCACCAAAGGGGACACAAAAAACGGACCCTGCCTATCCACCAAACGCTTCTCGATCTCCTCGTAGCCTTGCTCCCGGGCGAGGATCGCGACGATAACGGAGGCATCGATGAACATCAGCTCTCACCCCACATTTCGTTGGTGTAGGTCTTCATGTCGAACTTGGGATCGCTTTGCCCCATCGCATCGGCAAGAGCCTGCGACCGGGCAAAGCGCTCCCTAAGCGGGAGTCTTTGGCGCGCTTCCACGAGTTGGGCCTGAAGGGCGTGACGGACGGCCTCGGTCTTGGTTTTGGCCTTGGTGAGCTTGCGAAGCTCTTCTGCCAGGGCGTCGACTTCGGCATCTCGAATAAACAACGCCATGTATATCTCCTCGTGATATCCACATATCATATAGAGATATACAATGGAATTTCAAAACCGGCCGCGTCACCCGTTCAAAATTTGAGCAGCGGTTTAGCAGGGGCGCACGATTTTCGTAAATGGCTCAGTCGAATGCAAAGGCGGTGCGGACGCGGCTTTCGCTGCCAAACCGTTCATTTGCCTCACGAATCTTATGGCCGCCTAATTTCGTGTAGAATTGGACCGCGCGTTCATTCTCGGCCAGGGCCCAGACAAGGAAGGAGGAATAGCCATGCTCGGCCAGATCCCGGCGGGCAACCTCGAAAAGTTTCGTGCCGAAGCCGAGCCCCTGAAACTCGGGAGCGATGTAAAGTTCGAAAATCTCGCCGCCATAATAAAGTGAAGGAACGCGGTTCCGGCCATAGCTCGCATAGCCGCTGATGGTCTCATCAAAGTCGAGTACCAAGAGGCGCGAGCCCCGGATGATCGCCTGATACCACCACTGTGGACCGCGCCTCGCGATCATCCGTTCCAGCTCGCGGCCAGGAATAAGCCCGCGATAGGCATCGCGCCAAGCCGCGTCATGAACAGCGGCTATACCTTCGGCATCCCCTTCCCGCGCGTTTCTGATAGTGATGACGGCTTCGATCATGGGAGAGATTTTAAGGCCGCTTGGCCCTTTGCCGCAAGGCCTGTTTCTGAGATCTTCGCAATTGTTCGTTAAATGGAGCAAACGCTCTGCTGGATCCTCGCTTTCGCGGGGATGACATGAAACCCAGCGCGAACCCTTTCAGGATGAAGCGGGCGACTAGCCAAGCCCTTATTCGGTTTTATTTGTCCGCCCTTGGCTTCAGCTATGCCGCTGAAGCGCTCGCCCGCTCCATATCTTTCGAATCGATGTGGAAAAATGGCTTGTCTGAGCGGCGCTTCCCTTTTTTCAGGCCATTGAACCGCTTCGCTTTGATCCTCGGTCGGGATGAACGGGTTCCGACCTTGAGGTTTGTCGTTTGCGAAATCCGCGGTTGAGGGTAAAAGCGCACCGGAGGGACACTTCATAACCTAAGGAAAGCAGCCCATGAAAACAATGGCCTCATTGCTTGTTGCCAGTGCCCTGATTTTGCCATTTGGCCAGCTTGGCTACGCCCAAACGACCCCCATGCCGACCGCCCCCGCCGCACCAACCGCTCCCGCCGTGCCCTCCGGCAAAGGGATCACCAATGATGCGGAGAAGGCGGCAAAAGCCAAGGCGTGCTCTGAGCAGGCGGATGCGCAAGGCCTGCACGGCAAGGCGCGCAAGGCGTTTCGTGCGAAGTGCAAGGCCGGCAAGACTTGATTCGCACCAAAGCGAATTTCAAATTTGGAGCATTTTCCAGCGAAGTGGATACCGGTTCGTGTTGAGAAAATGCGACAAATCAAAAAGCTGGAGCATTTTCCAGCGAAGTGGAAACCGGTTCGCGTTGAGATGATGTGACAAATCAAAAAACTAGAGCCGTTTCCCCATCCCAATAGACGAAGGAAGCGGCTCTAGAGCGGGATGCGAAAAAATGGATGCCGGTTTTTCGCTGAAATCCCGCTCTAGCGCGCTTTCCGCTCGAACGGAATCGTTCGAGCGATAAGAAATCGCGCAAGATCGAGAAGTTGGAGCGAATTCTCGTCGCAAAACTCTGTCAACTTTTGCGGAATTCGCTCTAAGTTTTTAGAATCGATGGGCGGCCCTTAGGCTTGAGAACTGCCGAAGGCCGCTTTCCTCTCCAACCTTCGTCAGCCCTTCAAATGCAGCGCCTGCGTTCAGCCCTCTTTCACGCCGCCTTTTACGGCCTGACAACCCTGCTCGCGATCGTCGGCCTGCCCGTCCTATTGATGGACCGCCGCAAGGTGCAGGCCTATGCCAAATTCTGGACCGGATCGGCGGTCTGGCTTTTGGAAAGGATCTGCAAAACCCAGGTCGAGTGGCGGGGGCTTGAACATCTGCCGCCCGGCGCCTGTATCATCGCGGCCAAGCATCAATCGACTCTCGAGACCATGGCGCTCACCACCAAGGGGGCCGATTTCTCGTATATTCTCAAGCGCGAGCTGATGGCGATCCCGGTCTTCGGCTGGTATCTCAAGGGGGCCGGGCAAGTGGCGATCGACCGAGCCAAGCGTGGCCAGGCGCTTCCGGACCTTACCCGCCAAGTGCGCGAGGCGATCGCCGAGGGACGCCAGATGATCATCTTTCCGGAGGGCACGCGCAAGCCGGCCGGCGCGCCACCGGAATATAAGTCGGGGGTTGCCTATCTCTACGCCGATTCGGGGGCGATCTGCGTGCCGGTCGCGCTCAACACCGGTCTGTTCTGGCCGCGGCAGAGTCTCAAGATCCATCCAGGCAAGGCCACCATTGAGTTTCTGACGCCGATCGAGCCCGGCCTCGGCAAATCGGAATTTTTGAAGGTTTTGCAGGAGCGCATCGAGACGGCGACGGAAGCACTCATCAAGGAAGCCCTGGCGGCGAATCCGGCTCTGCGGCCAGCCGGGCAGGAGGCCCATAAAGCGGCTTTGAGTCGCTGACCAACCGGATTTCCGAGAGCGTCTTCGTGCCGAAGGTCCTGATGCGCCGAAGCCGGGTTTCCCCGGTCATTTTGCGGCGCATTCTCTTGCCAGGCCTCATCGTTCCAGCCTTTTAGAATAGATCACCTTTCATGATTCCGGTTCGGAACGGCGGGTCGGCCCGCTTTCCTTGAATTTGAGGAGATGCGCATCCTCGGCCGATCTCTTGGTCTCGGCAACGACACCGAAGGTCAAGGGTTCATCCTGGGCGTAGCGCTTGCCAAGGCGGAAAGCGATCTCGGCGCGGGCCGTCTCCACTCCGAGATAGAAGGCGTGCCCCGCATCCTGGCCGAGATCGATCCGGGCAAAGAGCGCGAAGGGATCATCGGAGACATGATGCCCATCCCGGTTGTAGAGATGGATGCCATCCTCGGCGACTTCGACGCGATAACTCGGATCATGGATTTCCGCCGCGAGCCGCGCGATCTCCTGTGGCGTCGTCGCATAGGGCTTGCGATCGCGCAAGGCGAGGAGGCCGCCGCCGAAACCCTGCGGCAGGGCGCCCGCTTTGCGGGCGGCGAAATATTCGCGCCGCGCCCGGTCGAATTCGCGAATCGCCGTGCGGCAGTGAGGACTGACTTCGACGGCGAGAACGGCCGTGATGTGAAGTTCCGATATGAGCCCCATGAGCAGCGCATTGATCCCGGTCGTGTCGGCGTCGGTCAGCTCCGTGACATTGCCAATGCCCATGAGGATTGGCACATCCGGGCGCCGGCGGCGCAGATCGACATAGCGGGCGATCGACCGGGCAAAGCCGTAATGGATCGGATCGAGGATCGGATCGGCATAGAAGGGACGGCCTTTCGCAAGCATTTTGTCGATGGCGTGGTCAAGCGAGTCCATATCCGCCACGCCGGCCGAAATAAGGACCGGCACCGCCGGGCCTTCGTCGGCGATGGCGAGATTGGCCTCGCTGAGGCTCAGGAGATAGTCGGCCCCCGCCCGCGTCGCGCGCGACAATTCCTCGGCGAGGAAGGAATCCACGCTCACCCTGGCGCCGTCCTCATGCAGCGCCGCGATGGCTTCCTCGAGATGTGGGAAAGGCCGGTCCGGCAGGCAGCCAAGGTCGATGACATCGGCGCCCTCGCCGCGCAGTCGACGTGACCGATCGAGGATCTGCTCAATCGTGAGCAAGGTCGCATCGACGATCTCGGCAAAGATCGTCACATCCTGTTCGGAGAGATCGACGGCCTTCCTGGTCTTGCCAAAATATTCCGGCAGATCGGCAAGCTCGTCCGGCCCTCGCTCAAAGCGGGTGCCGAAGAAACCGGCGAGACGCGCGAGGTCACCGCGAAAGCGGCCGGGCAGGATGACACGGTCGATGTCCTTTGGCAGGTTCAGGCGTCGCTCGACGATCGTCGTCGTCATGAGCGCGGCGACCTTGACACCAATGTTCAAGACCGTGAAGCTCAGTTCCTCGCTTTCGAGCTCGGGCATGAGCCGCCGCAGCCGCGGCTCGGCCAGAGAGCCGGTCACAAGGACGATGTTTTCCGCCATGACTCTTTTCCTGCGAGGCCTTCCGGACGAGCAAGTGGAACAGGATCGGGCACCGCCTGTTCTCGTTCATCACCATGAACTGGCGCGGTGAGCCGCTTGCCATCAGGCGATCGTCTAGCACTACTGCGTCATATATCTTTTTTGGGTTCGTCGCTTGGGTGCGGCTTGGCCGCAGCACGGACATCGTGACAAGCGTCCGACGATAGCCGAGGCGAGCCTTCGGCGCATTGTCGCAATCGAGTTTGGTATGTGACGT
>DATJTB010000050.1:0-14758 GCA_035503795.1 Methylocella sp. | reverse complement strand
TGCCACCGGCTCGTCGAAGATCGAATCGAGCGGCGGCACCTCTCTCATTGAAAGGGCGTCCTCGACAGGACCGATCCAAAGCCACGCCGCGCGTTGAGCTCTCGCAGTTGCGCCCGGTAGAGCGTTCGGATCGACGCCGAGCCGTAGAGGCGTTCAAGCCGCCGCACCGTAAAATGGCCGCGCGCAATCCGCTGAAAATGGTCCATGAAGATGACATTGGCCGCAACCCCGCCAACGGATCCCAGCAACGGGGCAAAGCCGGCGGCAAACTGGTCCGTCACCACCACACCGAACCGCCCAACGATTTCACCCACCAGTCTGGCCACGATCGGCGATGAGGCATTGAGCGCGCCGCGCTCCATGACTTCGGCCGCGATTTGTCCGCTCATCCTGGCAAGCACGGTCCGCAATGCGTAATAGTCGACTTCCGGCCGCTTGGACGGACTGCGCCCGCCGAGCGCAAACACTTCGACGCAGGCCAGCAAAGCTTCGAGGCTCGTCAGATCCTCGCCCTCGCTTCGGGCGATCTCGGCGATCGAGCGCAACATCAAGGCCGTGGTCAACGGCAATTCGAAGGGCAGCCCCGCCAGGCCAAAAAAACCGCCGATGCCGCCGGCCAGGCCACTCATCACCTTATCGGTCCATTCGGAAGGTGGCGGAAAGCCGCCGCGTCCATCCGGCTCATCGAGCGAATGGACGGCTGTCTCAAGACATTTGAAGATGGCCGTCCGGACGGCCCCTCTCAGGCGATTGTTGATTTGCGCGGGAAGAAATTTGACGACAATATTGAACGGCTGGCCCGCGTAATCGGCAAGCCTTGCGGCAAGAGTCGGGCGCTCGAGGCGGACAACCGCAAGGCGAAGCTCCTGGCGGTGCAACGTCGTCGGCGCGCGGTCGGGTACCGTCTCAATCGCGCTCATTTTCGCCGTTGCCGCAATAAGGGCCGCATGCCGTTGAGGCTCGCCACAATGGCGGAGCCGTTGCTGAGGACGGCGGTGGTGGAAGGACTGATCAGGCCGCCCGGCAAAGCAAGCCCGAGAGCAATCGTGTTGAGGGCGGCGACAATCACATAATTCTGCCCGATCAGTCGCACGGCCCCGCGGGAAACGTCGATCGCCTGAACGAGCTTCCACAGCGAATCCTTCATGAGCACGACATCGGCGGATTCGTGCGCGACTTCGGCGCCATGCCGCATGGCGATTCCGACGTCGGCGAAACACAGCGCCGGGGCGTCATTGATGCCATCGCCGACCATGGCCACTGTTCTTCCCCGGCGTTGCAAATCCTGGATCACCGCGGCCTTGTCGGAAGGGAGCATGTCCGCATAATGCCGGGTGACACCGAGACGCCGCGCGACCGCCTCGGCCACCCGGGCGTTGTCGCCGGTCAACATGATCGTGTCGCGAATGTTCATGCCGCGCAGCGTTTCCATGACGTCGCGGCTCTCCGGTCGGATCCGGTCTTCATAAGCGACAAGCCCGGCAAGCTTGCCGTCGATGGCGATATAGACGGAAGAACAGCCGCGCCGATCGAATGTGGCGCGGTCAGTTGCGATATGGTCGATCTTGATGTCGCTCTGGCGGAGGAACCGCTCACTGCCAACATGCAGATAACGACCATTGGCTTGACCTTCGACGCCAAGCCCCACCCGGTATCGGATTTCCTCGCATTGCGGAACCGGCACATGAAATTCGCAGAGCTTTTCGCGCAGGGCCTCGGCCACCGGATGCTGCAGATGAGTCTCCACGGCGACGGCCAGTGCGAGGAGATGACCCGGCGGCAAATGCTTCTCATAGGAGAGGACTTCGACCACATGGGGAACGCCGTGACTCAAGGTTCCCGTCTTGTCGAAGAGGATCGTGTCAACCTCGGCGAGCTTCTCCATATGGCCGCCGCTCTTGACGAGAATGCCGCATCTGGCCGCATGAGTCATGGAGGCGAGCATGGCCGTTGGCGCGGCGACGCGAATGCCGGTGCCGTAATCGATGATCACGAGAGACAGGAAGCGGTTGAAGTCGGCGGTCAGGGCCGCGCTGCCGAAGGCGAGAGCGAGCGTTGGAGGGACGAGCCGGTCAGCGAAACGCTCGGCATAGTTTTGCATGCGCGTGTCACCGACCGGCGCCGAATCGACGAGCCGTGCAATCTGCCCCGCCGTCGTATCGGTGCCGACGCGGGTCGCGCGCAGGGTCAATTGCCCTTCACGCAAGACAGTGGCGGCGAACACCGCTTCGCCGGCGCTCCGCAAGACGGGCAGACCCTCTCCGGTGATCGTTTTCTGGTCGACGAGCGCTTCGCCCTGCAGGATCTCGCCGTCGACGGGCACCATCTCGCCAGGGTAAACGACGACGGTTTGACCTTCCTTCAATTCGGCCGCCGGAATCGAGCGGACGTTGCCATTCTCGAGGAGCCATGCCGATTTGGACTGAAATTCCAAAAGCTCGCCCGCTGCCCGCTTGGAGCCGGCAGCCGTCAGATCGCGGATCCGGTCTCCCAGCCGAATCAACCATGTGATGAGGCTGCCCGTGAAAAGATGGCCTTGGCTGATGGAAGCCACAGTCGCCAGACAGTCGAGAAAATCAACGTTAAGCCGCTTCTGCCGGCGCCAGCTCCGCCAGGCCCGCCGGAAACTCGGTGTCGAATTTAACAGGATAAGAGGGACATTCACGGCCGCTGATAAAGGATTGATGGAAAGGGCAAGGCCTAGCGACAAGGTCGGAAGCCATAAGGGCCAGCGATCTGAATAAACTCTCAGATCATCGTTTGGCCTTGTTGCCGCATCGGATTGGCCCGCGGATGCGGGGGCAGATGCTTCCCGGGCCATCTTGCAAACGAGCGGCTGCAACTCGTCGAAACTTGATCGTGCGAGAAAGGCGAGCAAAGCATCGAGCGCCGATGAAAAAGCAGGATCGTGCTCGATGATCATGCAAGCACAGGCGTGATTGACGCGGACGCTCTTGATCCCGGCTTGCCGGCGCAGCCATACGGCAATGGAGCCCGCGAGCGCCGAAGGCTCTCGCAGCGCCGGCACATGAAGCCGGATGCGTCCGGGAATACGATGTCGGACGGAGATTCGCATTTTTTCGCTGGGCTGCCCGCTTCAGCGCTGCGCGCGCGCCGGGATCGGCGCGGGACCCGGCAAAGCGTGCAATTCCGCGAAATGGTTCAGCGAGAACAAGCCGAGTGTCACCCACATCGGCGTAGCGGTTTCCGCGCCGATCTCCCAAAACGTATAGGCGGCAAGGCCAGCCGCGAGCACGATCTTCAGATCGATGGTGTTGCCTGTGATCATCTTCAGCTCGCGGTCGAGATTCTTGCAAAATTCGACGGTCGTTTTCGCAAGCTCGGAGCGCTGCGCGAGAAATTCAGCCTCCGCCTGGATTTTATTGGCGATCGTACCGATTTCGTCGCCGGGGCGCTCGACGGCGAGATTGTGCCCGGCCGAATGCACGTGCAAGTGCTTCTGAAATTCCGCCTCGCGCGCCGGGTCGTAATAGATAATGATGCTCCCGGAGGCGGACTTCGCTTCCACCGTCATGACGCCTGGAATCGCCGAGAAGATGCCTTGATAGGTTTTGAGAATGGCCGGATCACTCTTCGCGTGCGGAATGCGCATACGGATACGCCCCGGTATTTTATGCTCGACCGTGGCCTTGTGCTTCTTTTTGGGCAGAGCCGGCGCGTCGGCGCCAGGGGCCGCCGGTGCGGCTTGAGCCTCCCCGGCCGGAGTTGCGTTTGCCAGCTGTTCGGCGGCAGACTCAAGGGGAAGCAGATTGCTCATATTCGTACCTCGCAATAGATTCAGCCGGCAAGCGCGGCTGATGCCAAAACGAGCCCTTTGCGGTCACCCGCCATCGAAGCTGGTGCCGGCTCGAAGGCCGGGTTGAGCGTGGCTCGAACGCCTGTCCCACCGACGAGCGGAATAGCACCGAAAGCCGCGAGCGATTGAAGGTCTTACACCACTTTGGCAGGTTGGACGGGTGGCTCTGGAACGCCAGGCTCGGCAGCCAGAACTTTTTCCTCTGCCTTGACTTCAGCGGCGATATCGCTCACGCGCTCCTGGATCTCACCAACCGCTGAGCGCGCCTTGCGGCCAAGCTTATAGGCCCCGCGAACCGTCGAATTGAAGAGTGGCTGTAGACGCTGCCCAAGCTTTGGAAAATATTTCGGGGCGAGGGCCGCGGCAGCGCCCAAGATCACGCCGGGGAGTAAAGCGCTTTCGACAACCGCGACACCAACCGCCACCACACCAATCGTGACGACCTTGGCGGTGAAATCATCCCCTTGCGCTTCTTCGGTTTCTTGCGTGGGTTCTTCGCTCCCGGGCTCAGGTTTGTGATCGGCTTGTTCGGTTGCATCATGGATATCGATCTTGAACTTCGACATTGAGTGTCTCCGGCTTTCGAGTGGCGGTTGTTTCAGACACAGTGGCTCGCTCATAAGCGATCAATCGAAAATGAGCAAAGGTCATAAATTCTTCATATTTGCAAAAACGCCCAAGGTGACGCAGCATTGGGGATGGAAATTGTCGGGATAAATTTGCCGACCGCCGGCCGAAAAAATTAATTGTCCTTTAAAATTCAGCTCTCCCCGCTCGCCGATATACTCTTCCGCCTCGCCTTATCATACGGCGAAACGGAGGAGCCAGGAAGAACTGGTTCATAAAGCACTCCTCACCTGCCGCGGACAATTCAAGCATGAGGCGAGCCCCCGCGCATGCGCATTGGTCTCGCCAATAGTCGAAGTCCGAAGGAGATAGGCCCATCCGCCGTCATGTTGAACGCATCGCACAAACGTCGTGAGATGTGATGGAACACCGACTTCGCTCGGTATGGCGGATAGATGATACCTGCGACAAACCTGGTAGGTGGTACGATGCCAGAGCGGCATCTACATGACGACAGACAGGGATCAAAAACGGGTATATTTACGGAACAGAAAAACGGCGGCCTTTTAAAGCGGATTCGCTGACAACGCGGCGAACTGAAGAGGGAACGATGGGAATCGAAAATCCACGATCACTCATGAGTCCTGCAAGGGCCAATCTTATACCAAGCCCTGCTTTGCGCAGTGGCGGGGGTGTCAATGGTAGTGCGGTCGTCGACCGCCGCGCCATTCAAACCATGGATCTGGTACACGCAGCCTTCGGCGGGGTTTCATCCGTTGACGGCTTCGCCGCAAGAAATCCGCCTCTTCCCAGCGCCGAGGGAGGCTCCGACGCCATCTCTCGATGGTCCGAGGCTGATCCAGAAGACCGCTTTGTGGCCCCGCAAGGCCATTGGCCGGGCTCCAATATCCCCACTTTCCCGGACATGAAATCGAGGGCTTCATCGACATGGCCGATCCCGGCATCGTCGGAGCTGATTTCTGACAAGACAGGAAGTTTGTCACGATAACGTCGTCACCTCTTGTTCTACTCACGTCTCATGCGCTATCATGTAACCACATTGAAAGATTCCCTCCGGCTCTCCACTCTACGAGACGACAGGGCGCTATGGATCGGACGCGTTCTCGCGGCCGATCTCGCGGCGGTTTGGCTTATCACGCGCTCCGCGCAGACAAAGGTTGGGCAGGCCTCGGCAATTGTCATCACTAAGCTCGGCAACGGCTGGCTTTATCCCATCTTAGGGCTCGTCATTTTCGAATACATGGGCGGTGCCTGGCTTCGAGTCGCCATCCTTGCAGTTTTGAATGCGGGAGTCCTTCATTGCCTCTATCCTCTCATCAAGCGCCGAATAGGCAGACCCCGGCCTTTTCGAGTTGATCCGCGTCTTCGCTCCCTGGTGAGCGTTCTTGACGAGCACTCGTTTCCGAGCGGCCACATGATGACATTATCCGGTGTGCTCGTCCCAATTGTGCTCGTTTGGCCTTCCGCCATGCTGTCAGCGGCGGTGTTGCTGCTCGTTATGGCGTGGTCCCGGATTGCCACAGCTCACCATTATCCAAGCGACATTTTCGCCGGTGCGTTTTTAGGCATTGCCTTCGCTTGTCCGCTTTCCATATGCTTGCTTGCGCTTTAGGGGCGTTTTTCTTGACTGTGGCCGTGCGGAAACACGGCCCGAGAGGCCGAGCGCGAGAGCGGGATGAGCGAAAGTGTGAAGGGTTTGCACTCGCACCCCGCTCTAAATTACGAGAATCAAAATCATCGTAATCTAGCATGCGGAACTCTCTGTTAGTCTCTTCGCTGGAAAAAGCTCTTTAGGGCGGTGGATTGATCGTCCGCCACTCCAGTGCGCTTATCGCTCGAACGGAATCGTTCGAGCGATAAGAAATCGCGCAAGATCAAGAAGCTGGAGCGAATTCTCGTCGCAAAAGTCTGTCAACTTTTGCGGAATTCGCTGTAAGAAGCGTGCACTGTGCCCATCCGCTCCACTGGAACCTTGCCCTGCACAAAATGGTTGTGGGCTGTGCGAGCCTGTCGGCGAGTCAAAAGGAGAAGGCCTCGTGCGGAAAATGAAAGCCGTGGAGGTGCACGAGCCCCGAGGGCCCTTGCAGCTGGTTGAACGGGACATCCCCGCGCCCGGACCTGGCCAGGTTCGGATCAAGGTGCAGGCCTGCGGGATTTGCCACAGCGACAGTTTCACCAAGGACGGCCATTGGCCGGGGCTCCAATATCCCCGCGTTCCCGGGCATGAAATCGCGGGTCTCATAGACACCGCCAGCCCTGGCGTCGAGGATTGGAAAGCCGGACAGCGGGTCGGCGTCGGATGGCACGGCGGCCACTGCGGCCATTGCGCATCCTGCCGGAGGGGCGATTTCATCCTCTGTCAGCGCGCGCAAGTGCCGGGTATCAGCTATGATGGCGGCTATGCCGAATATATGGTGGCGCCCGTGGAAGCCCTTGCCCGCATCCCGGACGATCTTTCGGACACCGAGGCGGCGCCCCTGCTCTGTGCCGGCATCACGACCTTCAACGCGCTGCGCAACAGCGGCGCTCGGCCGGGCGATGTGGCGGCGATCCTTGGCATCGGCGGGCTCGGCCATCTCGGCGTGCAATTCGCCGCCAAAATGGGCTTTTCGACCGTGGCCATCGCTCGTGGCCAGGACAAGGAAGCGCTGGCCAAGAAATTGGGTGCGCATCATTACATCGACAGCCAGACCCGGAATCTCGCTGAAGCGCTGACCGGTTTAGGCGGCGCGAAAGTGATACTGGCGACGGTGACGAGCGGCAAGGCGATGAGCGCGGCCATTGGCGGGCTCGCCAATGATGGCAAGCTCATCATCGTCGGCGTCTCGGAAGAGCCGATCGAAGTCTCGACCGTCGCGCTCATCATGGGGCGGCGCTCCATTCAAGGCTGGCCCTCGGGAACCGCTATGGACTCGCAGGATACATTGGGTTTCAGCGCCTTGACCGGGGTCAGGCCCATGATCGAGGAATTCCCACTCGAGCGCGCGGCCGAAGCCTATGACCGAATGATGGGCGGAGCCGCCCGTTTCAGGGTCGTGTTGAAGATGACGTAAGAGGCGGCCGTGCTGGCTCACGAAAAAAGCAGAGAGGAAAGTTTTTTGCGGGCGGCAACCGATGCCGGATCGGTGAAGCCCCAGGCTTCGAAGAATTGCAGCAATTGCTTGCGGGCGCCGTCCTCGTTCCAAGTGCGGTCGCACTTGATGATTTCGAGCAATTCGGCCGCCGCCTCAGCCCGCTGGTTTTGCGCATTGAGCAGAAGAGCAAGGTCGAAACGCGCCTGGTGATCCTCGGGATGCGTCGCAAGCCTCGCCAAAAGCTCGCCGCTGTTGCCAAGGCCGGTCGCCTGCTCGGCGAGTTCAAGCGCAGCCTTTGCGCCAAGGATCGCCTTGTCTTGGCTGGCGCCTTCGGCAACGGAGCCCAGAAGCTTTCGGGCGTTGTCGAGGTCCCCCGCCCCGATGAGGAGCTTGGCCAATCCGCCTGCCGCAGCAGGATTACCCGGATTTTCCGAAAGGACCGCGGCATAAAGCTCGGCTGCCCCCTCGGCATCGCCGGCCTCGACCAGGGCTTGCGCCTCGGCCAGCGGGTCGGCCTCTTCGATGGGGCCGGCGAGCCGCTCGATGAACCCCCTCACCTCTCGTTCCGGCAAGGCCCCCATGAAGCCATCGACCGGCTGGCCGCGCTGGAAGGCGATCACCGCCGGAATGGACTGCACACCGAGCCGCGTCGGGATCTCTGGATAATCATCGATGTTCATCTTGACCAGCTTGACCTTGCCGGCCGCCGCCTTGACCGCTTTTTCGAGAATGGGGGCGAGCTGCTTGCAGGGCTGGCACCAGGGCGCCCAGAAATCGACGAGAACGGGCTGGCGCGCCGATTCGACGATGACATCATTGCCGAATTGCGCCGTGCTCGTGTCCTTGACAAGGCCCAGATCTTCTTTTGAGGCGGCCGGATTTGCCGGCCGCGCCCCTCCTGCCCCACGCCCGAATAAGCCGCTCATGTCCGGCCCTCTCTATCTATCTTCGTTCGATCCGAATTCAGATCCTTTCCGCCTCGGTTGAAGCGGAGCAAGGTCCTAAGATCACGATGATTTTGGGTCAAGTCGACCCAAAATCATGAAACGTACTCGATTCTAATAACTTAGAGCGGGATTTCAGCGAAAAACCGGTACCCACTTTTTCGCATCCCGATCTAGAGTATTGATTTGTCGTGTTCTTGACGCGACCGGCGGTTGCTTCACGCAGATTCCTGCGCAGCCGCCCCGCCGTTCCCGTTCCTTCACGCCCCCCATGAGGTTGGCCTCATAATGGGTCGCCTGGCCAGGAAATCACAACAGTTCTAGCGGCATTGCAACCTTATTTGCAAAGGGCTTCCTTTTCCCATCCCCGCCACTTACATTGCCGATGCGGAGCTGCGGGGTGCGTGTTGGATCAGCATTCCCCGGGGCCTTATCGATCTCTAAGGGCGCTGTCCCTGGCCTCGCTCGTGGGCTTGGCCACATGGTGCCCACCTACATGGTAGGTTTCCCGGGATCGATATCCCACGGCCATCGCGGCCCCGCGCCCGACGAGCGGCGCCGCGGCCCCGTTCGCTAAGGCCATTCGGCCAACCCCTTTTCCAGGCATGACCTTCCGATTCGGTGAGCGTCAAGTCATGCCATCCATCGAGACTGAAGAACCATTTTCAAGCGATCCGCATGTCATTAAACAAAGCCGCCTTGCGTGCCGAAGTTCTGGCGCGCCGCCGCACTGTCCCTCCCGCGCAAGCCGCCGCTTTTGCCGGCCATCTGGCGCACGCGGGGTGTGCGCTCGTCACCGATTTGCGTCCCGGGATCGTTTCGGCTTATTTCCCGCTGGCGGGCGAGCCTTCGACCTTGGCCCTCCTCGAAAAGCTCGCGCAGGAGGGAATTCAAACGGCTCTTCCCGTGACCGGCAAGCGGGGCACGCCCCTCGTCTTTCGACTTTGGCAACCCGGCGAGCCGACGGTCAAGGGCCAGATGGCAATCGAGGAGCCCTTGCCCGATGCACCGGCGACCGCCCCCGATCTGCTGTTCGTGCCGCTCGCCGGCTTCGATCGACGGGGCCATAGGATCGGCTATGGCGCCGGCTTTTACGACCGCACCTTGGCAGGCTTGCGCGCGGCAAAGAAAATTTGCGCGGTCGGCGTTGCCTATGCAAATCAGGAATTGCCAGGAATTCCCGATGAGGCGCATGATGAACCGCTTGATTTCGTGCTCACGGAGCGTGAGTTGATCGACTGCCGGACCTGAGCCTCGCATGCGCCTTCTGTTCATCGGCGACATCGTCGGACGTGCCGGCCGCACGGCTCTGCTGCAATATCTGCCCGCGTTGCGGCACGAGTGGGCGCTGGATTGTGTCATCGTCAATGGCGAGAATGCGGCCGGCGGCTTCGGCATCACCGAGGCGATCATAGCCGATTTCCTCGCGGCCGGCGCCGATTGTGTGACGCTCGGTAATCATGCCTTCGACCAGCGCGAGGCGCTGATTTTCATCTCCCGCCAGCCGCGCCTGATCCGGCCGCTCAACTATCCACGCGGGACCCCCGGCCGCGGCGCCAATCTTTTCGAAATCCCGCACGGCGCCAGAGTGCTTGTGATCAATCTCATGGGCAGGGTCTTCATGGATGCGCTCGATGATCCGTTTGCCGCCGTCGAGGCCGAGCTCTCAGCCTGCTCTTTGGGGAGCGGATGCGATGCATTGGTCATCGATTTTCATGCCGAGGCATCGAGCGAGAAGCAGGCCTTCGCGCATTTCGTCGATGGTCGGGCCTCGCTCGTCGCGGGCTCGCATACGCATGTTCCGACCGCGGATCACCAAATTCTGCCGAACGGTACGGCCTATGTTACGGATGCCGGCATGACCGGTGATTATGACTCCGTGATCGGCATGGAAAAAGAGGAACCGATCCGGCGCTTTTTGACTAAGCTCCCGGCGGCCCGCCTCGAGCCGGCGCTCGGCACCGCGACGCTCTGCGGTGTGGCGGTCGAGCTCGATAGCAACGGACTCGCCCAGAAAATCGCGCCGGTGCGGATCGGTGGCCGGCTCTCACAGGCCCGACCGGTGTTCTGGGAAAATCTCGTGGTCTCGCCGTGAAGTAGACCGTCGCTCCTGGACCCGGATTCCGGATTTTGTCCGATCAGGCCTTAAAACCTTACAAAAATGTTTCACGTGAAACATTTTTGTCCGATTGGGCGCGGTAATCTTACAGGTTCAAGAACCTCCACCGCTCTCCATCCAGTGGAATGGACCAAAGCGGATGTCCTTCGACACTATTTCATTGCCGGGTCGAAGCCTTGACAGCTGGAATTGGGCTGCAAAAGCTTTGGTTGGCGAATCTATTTGAGGAAGACATAAATATCGGCTTCGAGGTTGACGTCGTCGGGCTCGCTCGTATCGGTCAGATATTCCTCAATGAAACGGTTTTCCGAATCGAGCCCCTTCTCATCGAGGAAGGCGGTAATGAGGTCATAGGTTGAATCGATATCGTCATAGGCCCCGCGGTGGAGGAATTTGATCGCCTTGCCGGCCGGCGAATCGCCGATCTTCACCCCTCCCGGCAATTCCTTTTCCGGCGGTTTGGATTCGATCGGCACCATCGCCTCGAATTGGAAGCTCTTGTCGTCGGTCGTCAGGAAAAGCGCAAAAGGATGTCCCGTTTGCGTGAGCCCGGCTTTTTTGATGGCCGCAGTCACCTTGGCGATCTCGCCCACGATCGATTTGAATCCATTCGCCCACTCGGCATTGGCACTCACATAAGCTACCGGACGCGCCGTGAGTTCAAGGGTTACGGCCGATGAATCATCCGGCACCCCGGCCGGCGGGACGGATTTGGGGGCGGTCTCCGTGCCCGGCCTCGGCGATGCGACAGGGGCCTCGGGCACCGGCGGCGAAGGCTTGCTCTCAGCGCCCGCTTGGGCGAGTGCGACCGGCCCTGTCGCCAAGTAGAAGCCGATCACCAGCAAAATCCCCCATCCGCAACGCACGCTCATTCTCTCTTGCCGCCTCTCCTGCCGCATCTGCCTCTCCGAAAGTTTCGTGCTCGGATCACGCTGCTTTGGACCCTGTCGATCCAAAATCATGAAACGCCGATATTCATCATCTCGAGCGGGATCAGTGAGTCACCACTTTTTCGCATCCCGCACTAGATCACGATGATTTTGGGTCGAGTCGACCCAAAATCATGAAACGTGATCGATTCCCTACAATTTAGAGCGGGATTTCAGCGAAAAACCGGTACCCACTTTTTCGCATCCCGCTCAAGATCACGATGAATTTCGATCGAACCGATCCAAATTCATAAAGCATGACCGGTTCTTAAATTATTTAAAGCTGGATTGGTGCACTCATAGAGTGGGTCCTTCTGCGAGACGCCAAGCGATCAGCACGTCGATCCTTCGTTGATCCTTACACAAAAACAGGACAGTCGATGTTAAATCCTGTCCATGGAGCTGTCTTTGGGCTGAAGAGCTGGTCTTATGGGCTGAAGAGCTGGCTTTTCAAAAGCCGGACGATGCAAATGACGGCTTCAATGGCATCTGAACGCCCTGCCCCCGCCTCTGAATGGATGAGATGCGAAACGTCGCGACCCGTGCTAAGCGAAGTGGGCACCACTTCGCGTCGCGAAAATGCGACAAAACAAAATGTTAGAGCCATTTTGCAATCGAAATCGGACAATGCTCTAAGCGCGGGTCAATGGAAGAGGATCGACACCCCATGCGAATGGAGCCTGGCTGCGATTTGAGGCCGACAGTGCCGGATGAAGGCAAGGTTTTGCGCCCGCTTTTCGGCCGGTCCATCCTCAAAATGAACGGGATCGGCAATGAGATCGCCATTCTTGATTTGCGTGGCACGGGCTTGAGCGTGAATGAAGCGCAGGCGCGCGAAATTCATCGTGGCCTCGCTTTCGACCAGCTCATGGTGCTGAGAGAACCGCAAGGCCACAAGGCCGACGCATTCATGACGATTTTCAACCGTGATGGCTCGCTTTCCGGCGCCTGCGGCAATGGCACGCGGTGCGTCGCCTCTTACCTGGTCCGCTCAAGCCGCCGCGAAGCAATCATCCTGGAGACTGCGGCAGCCGAGCTTGAATGCTGGCCAGTGAGTGATGGCATATTCACTGTCGATATGGGTGTGCCGCGCCTCGCCTGGAATGAGATTCCGCTGCGCGAGCCTTTCCACGACACACGCAACATCGAGCTGCAGATCGGTCCCATCGATGCTCCCCTTTTGCACACGCCGTCGGCCGTGAACATGGGCAATCCACATGCGATTTTCTTTGTCGATGATGTCGAAGCCTATGATCTTGGGCGCATCGGTCCCTTGCTCGAAAACCATCCGATCTTTCCTGAACGTGCCAATATCTCGCTGGCTCAAATCCTCTCACGCGAAGCGATCCGGCTGAAAGTGTGGGAGCGCGGCACCGGCCTCACCAAGGCCTGCGGCTCGGCCGCTTGCGCGGCGCTCGTCGCTGCGGCACGCAAGGGATTGACGGGTCAAAAGGCAAAAGTGAGCCTGCCGGGCGGCGATCTCACCATCGAATGGCGGGAAAGCGACGGCCATGTCCTCATGACCGGCCCGGTCGAATTTGAATTCGAGACCAGGCTTGACGCCGAGTTTTTTCGTCATGGCGCGAGGTGAAAAACGAACTTTCCGCTCGAACGGAATCGTTCGAGCGATAAGTAATCGCGCAAGATCAAAGAAGTTGAAGCGAATTCTAGTCGCAAAAGTCTGTCAACTTTGCGGAATTCGCTCTAGCTAGAGCGGGATTTCAGCGAAAAGAGGGTCACCACTTTTTCGCATCCCGCTCGTGAGCGTTGGAGAGCAGCGCTGGAATGGCGAGCATTCAAGTCCTGACCTTCGGTTGCCGGCTCAACCTCGTCGAATCGGAAGCTTTGCGACGTGCGGCTCTTGCAGCGGGCCGAACCGATCTCATCATCGTCAACAGTTGCGCGGTGACGGAGGAGGCGGTGCGCCAGACACGCCAAGCGATCCGCCGCGCCAAGCGGGAAAATCCCCAAGCCTCGATCATCGTCACCGGCTGCGCGGCTGAAATCGACCCCGCGCTTTTCACCGCCATGCCGGAGGTTTTCAAGGTTCTGGGCAATGGCGCGAAAGCCGACCCGGCAGCCTGGCTCGAAGCCCGACCGGATTCCGATCCCCCTTCCCTAGCTTTGGCGCCTCCGCCCGTCCTGAATGAGGGGATCGAAGATCACACACGCGCTTTTCTCGCCGTGCAAACCGGCTGCGATCACCGCTGCACCTTCTGCATCATCCCTTTCGGACGCGGTCCTTCGCGCTCCGTGCCGATGGCCCAAATTCTGGACGCCGCCCGAAGGCTCGCCGACAAGGGTTTCAAGGAAATCGTCCTGACCGGCGTCGACCTCACATCCTATGGCGCCGATCTCCCGGAGAGACTTAAACTCGGCCGGCTCGTCAAGGCGATCTTGCGCACGGCACCCGGGCTCGCAAGGCTGCGGCTCTCTTCCATCGATTGCATCGAGGCGGATGCCGATCTCCTTTCCGCCTTTGCCGAGGAGCCACGGCTCATGCCCTATCTGCATCTCTCGCTGCAGGCCGGCGATGACCGGATCTTGAAGCGCATGAAGCGGCGCCACTCGCGCGCCGATGCCGTGCGGTTTTGCGCCAATCTGCGCCGGCTGCGGCCCAATATCGTGTTCGGCGCCGACCTCATCGCGGGATTTCCGACGGAAACGGACCCCATGTTCGAACAAAGCCGCGCGCTCATCGAAGATTGCGGATTGACGCATCTTCACGTCTTTCCTTTTTCTGCCAGACCGGGCACGCCAGCCGCCCGCATGCCACAGGTTGCGGCGCAAACCATCAAGCAGCGCGCCGCCCAACTGCGTGAGGCCGGAAAAGCCGCGCTCCTGGCCCATCTTGAGGCACAAAGAGGCAGGCGGCTTTGCGTGCTGTCGGAACGCGACGGCACCGGACGAAGCGAGGATTTTACCCGCGTCCGCCTCGGCCCTCTCAGCGCCTCACGTTTGATCGACGTGGAGATTGCCGGCCACAACGGGACCATGCTGGAAACGACCAAACAGACTTGAAGCCTTCGGCACGCGCCCGGAACGCAGTCCGCCGGCCGAGCGCGGGGGCGGCAAGCGGACAGCCTGCGCGAGATCGCCAACGGGCTGATCCACGATGATTTTGGATCGAATCGATCCAAAATCATGAGACGTGATCGATTCTCGTCATTTAGAGCGGGATGCAAGCGCAAAACCGCTTCACACTTTTGCTCATCCCGCATTAGATCACGATGATTTTGGATCGAATCGATCCAAAATCATGAGACGTGATCGATTCTCGTCATTTT
>DATJTB010000049.1:0-6512 GCA_035503795.1 Methylocella sp. | reverse complement strand
CCGCCGGCGGCAACTTCGGCCTCAACCCAAAGGGCGGCATAGGGAGTGAGCTCGACTTTCACGATTGCACCTCAACCACAAAGAGCGGCAAAGATTATGTGGCCAGGCACAGAGCAAGCGCCGCCGCAACGTCAGTTGGCTAGGCGGCCCGCGGAAGGCTCAACATGTTTTGCCGCTTAGTCCCTTCAATAAGGCCGCCGCCTTCAGAGGGGAACGACCGGACTCTCAATCCGCGGCGGCGGCAGCGCTTCCACTTTGGCGACGCCGGCCTTGACCGCGGCCTGAACCTTCTCAAAAGCGCGGACCTCGATCTGGCGCACCCGCTCGCGGGAGATGCCGAATTCTTCGGACAGGGCTTCGAGAGTCACCGGCTCGTCGACGAGACGCCTCGCCTCGAATATGCGCCGCTCGCGCGGATTGAGGACACCGAGGGCTTCATGCAGCACATCGTGCCGATGGTTGCTTTCTTCCTGCTCGGCGAGCGCACTCTCTTGGCTCGCGCTTTCATCGACCAGCCAGTCCTGCCATTCGCCTTCGCTGTCCTCGCGTAGCGGCGTGTTGAGTGAGGCATCGCCCGACATCCGGCGGTTCATATCGATGACATCCTGCTCGCCGACACCGAGCCGATGCGCGATGAGCTTGACCTGGTCAGGCCGCATGTCGCCGTCGTCGAGCGCCGAGATCTGGCTCTTCGCCCGCCGCAGATTGAAGAAGAGCTTCTTCTGGCTCGCCGTGGTCCCCATTTTCACGAGCGACCAGGAGCGCAGAATATACTCTTGAATCGAGGCACGGATCCACCACATGGCGTAAGTGGCGAGACGGAAACCCTTGTCGGGCTCGAAGCGCTTGACGGCCTGCATGAGACCGACATTGCCTTCCGACACAACTTCGCTGATCGGCAGGCCATAGCCGCGATAGCCCATCGCGATCTTGGCGACCAGCCGCAGATGCGAGGTGATGAGCTTATGCGCGGCATTGGGATCCTCATGCTCGCGCCAGCGCTTGGCGAGCATGTATTCCTCCTGCGGTTCCAGCATGGGGAAGCGTCGGATTTCATTGAGATAACGCGCGAGCCCACTCTCTCCGGAAACCATTGGCAATGCGGCATTCATTCCACTTTCTCCTCGCCCTTCGGGCTCAAGCGCCTGCCTCTCATCGGGCTTGTCAAGATCAGATATGACTTTGAATGAACTCTATTGGTGATCGTATTTCTTTGATCCTGCTCAATTTCTTAAACCGAGGACACAAACCCTTGTATCCCGCTCTCTTTTCCGCCTTTAGCCGCTGCGAAATATCGCATTTGCAGTCGTCAGCCATGCAATATCCTCATATAGGACGCCCAGAACATGACCGAAAGAGGGACGAATCCAAACGTATAGCTTAAAGATTGGCAATCTTCCAAGGCCCAAAAGGTTCAATTTGTGCGATCATGATGAATTCTACGCGCGGGCCCGCTTATGCGGTCAACTCCGCAACTTTTGCTTCGTCACGTTTCGCCAGCGTAAATTAAGCGTGAAGCCTGGATCGAAACCTGTCTCGAATAGCGATGTCCGCCTCGCGAAGAACGCTGACCCCCATTTACATCATCGAAGTTGAACGCCCGTTGAACAAACGTTGAAGGTGGCTTAGACCGAACTTCCCTAGGAAGTTCAGCTTAGAGGATGGGCCCCATTGTTCCCGGCATGGCCGAGGCCATTGACTGGTAAAGCTCAGGCCGGGTGCTATCATTCGCGGTTGAGGCCGTGGCCCAAACATCCCGTTCCTGCAAGATTTGATCAAGGAATCGTTGCGCTTCAACTGCCGGTGACATGTGACGATCGAAATTGTCGATTTCAACTCGCGCCGCAAACACTTAAGGATGGTGGAACCATTCGTACCCCGGAGTCCAATGGCGAATTCGATCTCGCTGCGCCAGCGCGCGAATCGCGCTCAAGCACCGGGTGACATCGCATTTCCCAGATAGATTCATTCCTCCGTAGCTAAGACACTCCACGGTTATGGGTGGGGAAAGCCCAAGACGGTCTTGTCGCGAGAATGGCCTCAAATCTACCCCTCAAGTTTCCCCCTATGGCAAAATCTTGGGCGAGCGTATAGATTCAGCCGCAGCCTCAGACACGCTCTCAACAATGCTCGTAGCCCGGCTCTTCTGGCTCTCGCCTATTTGCGGTGCGTCTGAGCTTGATGTCCGCCCGCCGACAGGGATTTTTTCATGAACAAAGTTTTCCCCGATGCTGCAGCCGCCCTGGCTGGTCTTCTCAAGGACCGCATGACCCTCATGTCGGGCGGTTTTGGCCTCTGCGGCATCCCCCAGCTGTTGATCGCGGCGATCCGCGATCTCGGCGTCAAGGATCTGACTGTCATCTCTAATAATGCCGGGGTCGATGGGGCTGGCCTTGGCATTCTGCTTGAGTCGAAACAGGTCAGGAAGATGATCTCATCCTATGTCGGGGAGAACAAGCTGTTCGAGCAGCTCTATTTGTCCGGTGCCCTCGAACTGGAATTCAATCCGCAGGGGACGCTCGCCGAGCGGATCCGTGCGGGGGGAGCTGGCATTCCGGCATTCTTCACCAAAACCGGCGTCGGTACCCTGGTCGCCGACGGCAAGGAGCTGCGCGAATTCGATGGGGCGCTCTATGTCATGGAACGCGCGCTTGTCGCCGATGTTTCGATCATCCATGCCTATAAGGGCGACACGGAAGGCAATCTCGTCTATCGCAAGACGGCGCGCAACTTCAATCCGATGATGGCGACGGCCGGAAAAGTGACGGTCGCCGAGGTCGAGTATCTTGTCGAGGCGGGCGAAATCGACCCCGATGCGATCCATACACCCGGCATTTTTGTCCATCGCATCATTCATGCACCAAATGCCGAAAAGCTGATCGAGAAGCGCACCAGCCGCCCGAAAATCGCCGCTTGAGGAGAAAGTCATGGCTTGGACGAGAGACCAGATGGCAGCGCGCGCCGCGCAGGAATTGCGCGATGGCTTTTATGTCAATCTCGGGATCGGAATTCCGACCCTAGTGGCGAATTTCATTCCGCCCGGCATGCAAGTGCAATTGCAAAGTGAGAACGGCATGCTCGGCATGGGGCCCTTCCCCTATGAGGGCGAGGAGGATCCGGATCTCATCAATGCCGGCAAGCAGACCATCACCGCGCTTCCGACCACAAGCTATTTCTCCTCGGCCGAGAGTTTCGCCATGATCCGCGGTGGCCATATCGACCTCGCCATCCTGGGCGCCATGGAAGTCACGGAGCGGGGCGATCTCGCCAATTGGATGATTCCCGGCAGGATGGTGAAGGGCATGGGCGGCGCGATGGATCTCGTCGCCGGTGTCAAGCGGGTTGTCGTGGTCATGGAACATACCGCCAAAGGGCAGCCGAAGCTTCTGCACCAATGCACCTTGCCGTTGACGGGCACAGGAGTCGTTGATCTCGTCATCACGGATCTCGCGGTCTTTGAAATCGACAAGGCCAAGGGCGGTATGACCCTGATCGAATTGGCCGATGGCGTCTTGCTGGAGGACATCAAGGCGAATACGCAGGCCAACTACACGGTGGCGGCGGATCTGAAAACGCGAGCGGCTTGACGCGACCGTAAGTCTCTTTTGCTACCGAAAGAGGGTTTTATCCCGCGCGCAAATGTGGGATCGAATTGAATCGGATCCTATACTTCACGCATGCTTATTTCATTTTGCTGCTTTTTGCGTCCTTGTCGTTTCCGGGCGTCCTGTCGTATCCGGACACGGACTTTCTGGCAATCCTGCTGCTAATGGTAATGGCTTTTTGCGCCGTTGGGTCTTAATCTGTTTATTTGCTGGCGGCGTGAGCGGAGTGGATCGAGAAGGTCAAAATCCACAATCCGCCAGCCGAAAGGATTTCGGCCAGAAAATGTGGCAAAGATCCGGGAATAGCGCATCGCCTTTGATCTTGCGGCTGGCGCCTCCTCGGTTCCAAGTCAAGGATTTCCGCCTCCTTGTCGATAAAATCGGGACGGACCGGGTCGTCTGTTTCTGCCTCCACGGGCTGAGGAGGGGTTCGCCAACGGCTTTTGAAATGAGTTCCAACGGCCTGTTGAAGATTTTGCTGATCGGGCGCGAATCGCGAATAATAAATAATGATGACTCAGCGATCGTTCCTCATGTTCATGAGCCGCAGCACCAGCCACACGGGAACGACGATCACCGCGCCGGCGAGGATATAATTGGCGATTTCCCGGACCGCATCGAAGCCAAGCCCCCAGATACGGTTGACGAGATCGGTGATGGCGCGAAACACATCCACCGGCCGGATATCAAGCCACATCAGAAAGGCGCCGACGATCAGCGAGACGAAAACGAGCCGCAGAAATACGCTGCCGGGGGAGCCGCCGAGAAAGCGCGTCAGCGCCGTTTCCCTTTGCAGCGAGGGTGCGCTTTGGTGCGGCGGCTGGCCCGGCGCTGTCCAATAGGGCGGATTTTCCGGCGGTGTGCTTTTTTCTTCGGTCATGGAACCTCTCACTCTCTCTGCACCTTTTCAGCGCGATGGCGGCGGCCCCGCCACCCGATACAAAGGGGGGCTGCTCCCCGTTTCAAATCATATTTTTGCAAGCGGCAAGCTGGGTCACAATGATTCGCGCGCCTATTGCGCCGGTCAGGTGGCCGAGCGCACAGCCCCGCCCTGCCCTACGATACGGCATTGAAAGCTCTCGACATCGCGCCTTGCGTGCTTGCGATTTGAATGTTTACGGCGGCGAGCAAGTCATGCGAAACCTTATGGCGGTCATGCCGTACCCGCATAGCTTATTAACCATGGCTTGGAGAGCGGTTCCCGGAAAACCGGCTAAGTGGGCCCCCTGACGAGTCGGTGCTAGACTGGCCCGGCCGACCCACCCAGCTAAGAATAACCTCTCACTACAGCTTGAACTCGGTAGTATGAAGCAGAACAGCTTTGTCTTCAGCCGACTGGGGGCCTTAAGACCCGAAAACCACCAAGAAACCTCTAGTCAGAGCTCGGGCCGCTTCCAAAATGACAATGGATTGATGACGCTCCATAATTTTAAATCGACTGGGTCCAAAATCGGCATGATGCTTGAGTAAAGATTAATCCTTGCCAGACCATATTTTAAAGACCAAATGGGCCAAGCTTTGCTGGTTGACTAGCGATATATAGATTTATGGACGAGCGGGGATCGGATCATTGGGCCTGAGCCAGCCTTTGAACAAATCACGGCAAATTTGATGGGAGTTTCTCAAATAGGCAGCTAAGCAGCAGCGAAGCGGGGGGATGGAAAAATTCAGCCAGGGGTCAGCTCGCCGTTCTTTTGATGCAATCGCATCCAATTCAAGCGCATCCAATTCAAGCGCGTTAAAAGGAATGGAGCGGTCTTTCAGCCGCAGATGAGGGCGTTCCATCGATCGAACGGTTGGGATCAAACTGCAGGCCGCGACGTTACAACGCAAAGAATGGTTCACCCTGCGCTCATAAAGCGATGTTATAGGCGATGTCATGATGATGTTGTCACTATGATGTGAGATCAGTCTCGCACGGACCGTGAGGAAGCTGAATGGATCGGATCCTTGTATTAATCCGCCATGGCCAGAGCGACTGGAACCTGAAAAACATTTTCACAGGATGGAAGGATCCGGATCTGACCATCAAGGGAGTGGAGGAGGCCCGCCTTGCCGGGCGCTGCCTCAAGGCACGCGGTTTATTCTTCGATCGCGCCTTCACCTCAAATCTCGTACGTGCCCAGCACACTTTGCAGTTGATATTAACGGAAGCCGCAGTGCCAGGTATTGAAGTCGTTCGTGATCGCGCCTTGAATGAGCGCGATTACGGCGTCTTGTGCGGCGTGAATAAGGATGATGCCATCCGCAAATGGGGGGGTGAGCAGGTGGATCTCTGGCGCCGCTCCTATGATGTACGTCCCCCCGGCGGCGAAAGCCTGAAGGATACGGTGGCCCGCGTGCTCCCTTATTATTGCCAGAAAATCCTGCCGCAGGTCCTGAGCGGCCATCGGGTCATCGTGGCGGGACATGGCAATTCACTCCGCGCGCTGATCATGGTTCTCGATCAGCTCACGCCTGAAACCATTCCTGGGATGGAGCTCGAAACTGGCGTGCCCCATATATATCAGCTCAAAGCGGATTCGACGGTTGAGCACAAGGAAATCATTGATCCAAGGGTTTTGCCGGAGAAGCCTGTGCAACTGAAGGGCAGGCCCGCCCTTGCCGACGTCGGTACAGCCGATGTCTAGAGGGGAGGAGCAAGTGTGAAGCGGTTTTGCTCTCGCATCCCGCTCTAAATTAGGAGAATCGATCACGTTCCATGATTTTGGATCTAATGCCTTAAGTATTCGCATGTTGGACAGTTCATCGCTTTTCCTGTCACGAATGTGACAAGCCACTGCGTGGCGCCTTTAGCCGAGCAGCCACGGCGGTTCATGCGACCAGGTACCGTGAGCACTCGCTCTTTTCTCCAGGTAGCCATTCACCATAGGCTCAAGCCCGCGGCTTGGCGGGCAGCAGAGCGGT
>DATJTB010000048.1:0-6907 GCA_035503795.1 Methylocella sp. | reverse complement strand
GGCGGCGCTCGCCCGGGTTCCCGGGGTGCGCGAGGCGGTGGTGTTGGCGCGCGAGGATCAGCCCGGCGAGAAGCGGCTCGTCGCTTATGTCGTGAGCCAGACAGGCACGGATCTGGCGGCGGCGGAGCTGCGGGCGGCGCTACAGCTCCATCTACCGGACTACATGGTTCCCTCGGCGTTTGTGATGCGGGATGCCTTGCCGCTGACCGCCAACGGCAAGGTCGATCGCAAGGCGCTGCCCTCCCCCGATATCGGCGCGCAAGCGGCGCACCAATATGTCGCGCCGCGGACTATTACTGAATGGGTTCTTGCTCGGGAATTTCGGGAGGTGCTGCATCTCGCTCGTATCGGCATCAACGACAATTTTTTTCATCTCGGGGGCGACTCGTTGTCTGGAGCGAAGCTGGTCGAACGCATCCGACGTGCGCTGTGCAGCCGTCTTCCCGTTACGGCGATATTTCAGGCGCCGACAATTGCACAACTCGCGGACTGGATCTTGGCCGATCACAACTACGAGCAGTCCCCCTTGGTCCTGATGCGCAGCGGCGGTGCAATTCCTCCCTTGTACTGCATTCATCCTGGGGGTGGATCAATAATTCGGTACCAACCTCTAGCCGATGCCATGACCGGTTCGCGGCCAGTCTATGGCATTCAATCACGAAGTTTGATTGATCCGACGTATCAGAGCAATTCGATCGAAGAAATTGCGGCAGATTACGTGGATTTGATCCGCCGACATCAACCCCAAGGTCCTTATTTCCTATTGGGCTGGAGTATGGGGGGCATCATCGCCATGAACATGGCTGCAATTCTTGAGGAGCAAGGACAAGAGATTGCGTTCTTATGCCTTCTCGACACCTCATTTGGGTCGGAGGACCATCCGAATTCAGAGGCTGCACATCGGCCCGACCCTACGGCATTGGATTATGTGAGAGATTTTGCCATAATTGAGGATGCGCAAATAGAGGAGCGTCTGAGCCCGTCCGATCGACAGCATCTTGTACAAGTCTCGTCACAATTATCCGACAGGGAGCGGTACGTCTATGCCGCTTTATGGGGGCAGGAACATGGGTTCTGGGCAAACATCTCGGCTGATTTGATGAACTTTCTCTACGTCGACAACGAAAATTCCCACAAGTTGGTGAGGAGCGTCGTTCTAAAACGTATTCATGCGCCAATCCATATTTGGTGGGCCCAAGAAGCAATTGATTTGACCGGCGAACCTCCTTGCGACTGGGCGACATTTACGAGCGGAGGCGTCCACACGGAAATCGTGGGCGGAAATCACGAAACCATCGTCAGAGATCCCTACGTCCATGAACGGATAAAGCTGGCGCTGCATATGGTTTGCGATGAATAGCGCCATGCCATCTCAGGCCATGCATATTTTCTTTAATAATTGCACTCAGACGATGATGTTGGCGCGAGCTGCTTCGAGGTCATGAAATATTTAATAAGACTTCGGGCGGAAGGACGAACGTGACATGTTTTGGGATGAAGCAAATAGGAAACAGCGGTTGAAAAAAAACCATATCGGCGATGACGTAAACCTCGCTTCTCCGTGGCAACTTTGGCGGCTATTTGGCGTTTCAAAAAGCCTGCTCTTATTTTCGGTTTTGGCCGGTTTAATTTCCGGGGGCAGTGGCGCGGGCCTGATGACGCTTATCAATCGATCGATCGAGGAAGGACAACGCGGCGCTACTGCGCTAGCTCCCGCATTTTTCGGTCTGTGTTTTCTTTCTCTTTTTTCCGGTGCCTTGTCTATAACCTTGCTGTCGCGGGTTATGCAGGGAAATCTCTACGAGCTTCGTCTTTGGCTGTGTCGCCGCATCCTAGCCACACCGCTTCCACACATACAGTCTTGCGGACCGCACCGGATTATGGCGGCTTTGACTGAAGATATTGGAAGCATGGCCGCGGCCCAGCAGGCGCTCCCCCATCTGTTGATCCAAGGCTCGAAGCTCGTCGTAGCACTCCTCTATTTGGGGTTTCTCTCGCCCAGCCTATTGGCCCTCCTTCTGGTCTTTGTGATCTGCGGACTCTTCAGCTGGCAACTGCCGCAGAAATGGGCGTGGAAGCGGTTAAAATTGGCGCGGGAGACCAACGATGCCTTATTCGGCCACTTTCGAGCACTCACAGAAGGCTATAAGGAATTGAAGTTGGATTCGCGCCGTAGACATGCCTTTCTAAATGGCGAGCTGGGTAGCACTGCGGATTTGCTTAGAAGGAAAGAAAACAATGCCAATTTGATGCTTGTTCTTGCGGATCGCTGGAGCGAATGTCTGTATTACATGTTGATCGGCACGGTTGTCTTTTTGGTAGCTAGCGCGGAAGAGATCCCTCGCGAAACATTGACCGGCTTTGTGCTTGTGATCCTTTTCATCGGTGAGCCGCTATCGGCAGTTGTTCAATGGGTCCCCGCCATTGGAAGGGGAATTGTGGCCTTTAGGAATATCGAGGCTTTAGATCTTAGCAAGTCGGCGGAACTGGATAACGGCTCCGTAGCTGAAACGGTAGATCGTGCTGGGATGCCGCTAACCATTGAGTTGTTCGATGTTAGTTATGCGTACCCGGGTGACGACGGGGTATGTGGGTACAGGCTTGGTCCCGTGGATCTACACATCGCGCCGGGTGAACTAATTTTCGTGACGGGTGGCAACGGCAGTGGCAAGACAACTCTGGCGCTACTAATTCTTGGGCTATATGCGCCAGATAAAGGAGAGATCAGGTTTGGCGGCCAGTTAATCACCAACGAGAACCGGGAATCGTACCGCCAAAACTTTTCCGCTGTATTCGCCGATTCTTACGTCTTCGATTCGCTTCTTGGCTATTCCAGCGGCGATTTACTCGCGCGAGCTAATGAATTGCTGGCTTTGCTTCAGCTCGACACCAAATTGCATATCCTAAACGGGCGTTTTTCAACCGTCGATCTGTCCAGAGGACAGCGCAAACGGTTGGCATTGCTCGCAGCCTATCTCGCGGATCGGCCGTATTACCTATTCGATGAATGGGCTGCGGAACAGGATGCAGTCTTCCGGGACTTCTTCTACCTGGAAATGCTCCCCGAACTTAGGGCGCGTGGCAAGACGATCATCGTCATTACCCATGACGATCGATATTTCCATTTATGCGACCGGCAGCTGCGCCTGGACATGGGACAGATCAAGGAGTGTCATCCCGGAGGGCTCGTGAAAGATAAAAGATCCGTGACTAGGTCGAGCCATGTTTAGAGTATTGCGTTGGATGGGCATCGGCTTGGCGATGCTTTTAGTCTCTGTCGTCGTTTCGATCATCGGTATCATCCGGCTACCTCTGCCGCCTGAGGACGGGGTCCATTTGGTACCCGGTCTTATGGCGCCGGTCGAGGTTGATTTTGATTTGAATGGCATTCCGAGCATCCGTGCCGATAGCCGGACAGACGCGTTTGAGGCCCTTGGCTACGTGAGCGCCCGCGATCGTCTCTTTCAGATGGATCTATTGCGGCGACAAGCAGGCGGGCACCTCGCAGAAATATTAGGTGGGGGGGTCTTGCAAGCGGATGTCTGGAGCCGGGTCATGGGATTCGAGCGGCTCGCCGACGTTATCCTTGAACGACTCCCCGAGGAGCAACGCACAGTGCTTGCTTCGTACAGCGCCGGCGTCAATAAGGCAATGAACGAGATGCGGGCACTGCCTGCGGAGTTCACCTTTTTAGGTTATCGGCCCTCGCTCTGGCGTCCGCAAGATAGCATCCTTGTGCTTCTTGGCCTGTCGGCGCAGTACTCCAATACCGAATACGAGGAACGAATGGCAACGGTCATGAGACGTGCTTTGCCGCCGAAGACCGTCGACTTCCTTACCCCTGAAAGCAATTGCTACAACGAAATTCTTGCGCCGCGCAATCCGGGGCGCTGCGCTGCGGATGCCGTACCATTCGAGGAGATAGAAAAGCTGTTGCTCGATGCGGGTCCGGAGCATTACTCGGGCCTCGTCGCAAGCCCAGAAGTGCCGCATGGTTCGAATGCCTGGGTTATCGGACGACAAAAGACCCACGATGGCCGCGCTATAATGGCCAATGATATGCATCTCGGTCTGAGCGTGCCAAATATCTGGTATCGGGCCGTCCTACATTATCCGGCAGTGCAACTCGCCGGGTTGACGATACCCGGCTTGCCTCTTGTAATCACTGGCAGCAACGAGCATGTCGCTTGGGGTTTCACCAGCATTAGTGGTGACTTCACCGATCTGGTGCGCATCGAACATGATGATTCAGATGCTACGAAATACCGTACGGCCGAGGGAAACCGTTTGTTCGTTACACGCACGGAATCGATCGCCGTGCGCGGCGCACCAGAAGAAACGTTTCAGGTCCTGGAAACAATTTGGGGGCCGGTGCTACCCGAGAAACTCCTCGGCGAAGAGGTCGCCATACATTGGACGGCACTCGACCCTGCCGCGACCAATTTTGACCTTATGAACATGGACCAAGTTACGACGATCTGGTCGGCGTTAGCTCTCTTCCACCACGTTGGCGGCCCGCCCCTCAATGTGCTCATGGCGGATCGCGCGGGCAATATTGCATGGACCCTGATGGGCAAGCTACCGAAACGATTCGGCACGGACGGCCTTTTCAGTGAAAGCTGGGCGGACGGCAAACACGGATGGCAAGGCTATCTTTCGCCTGACGAAATACCTAACCTAGTCAATCCGCGTTCCGGATTTCTCGTCAATACCAATCAGAGGATGCTCAGCCGCGCCGAATTTGAACCAGCGATAGGCCACGATTTTTCGGGCGGGTTTAGGGCATGGAGGGTCACCGAATGGCTACGCGACCGAGTTGGGCTTGGGGAAGACGACATGCTTGCCTTGCAGCTAGATACAACTTCGGAATTCTATCGCTATTATCAGGCCCTGGCCTTACGGACGTTGAATGCCCCGGGCGGCGATGAGAGCAGTGCCACCGCAAATCTTCGGGGCTACCTCGAAGCCTGGGATGGGCGCGCCGAAGTGGATTCCTTGGGGCTTCCACTGATCGTTGAGTTTCGCGAGGCTTTGATCGATGCGATTCTGTCACCAATTGTTGCCCGATGTCGCGAAGTAGATCCAGCCTTTGAGTATGATTGGACTGGTATCGATAGTCCCGTCCAGCACATTATCGAGTCCGGTCGCCCAGAGCTTTTGCCGGACCGGAAGAAGTACCGGGACTGGCCGGGTTTCATCCGTACTATTTTGGAGAGGAGCGCGCAACGGCTAGCCGAGAAATACGGAATGGAATCTATCGATGCCTTAACTTGGGGAAAGGTGAACACGGTAGAGATGACTCACCTTCTTTCGGGGGGGCTACCTTTTATCGGTCGTTTCCTCAATATGCCGCTCCAGCCGTTGGCGGGCTGCATCGAGTGCGTAAGGTACGCATATCGCAATACCGGAGCAAATACGCGAATGGTTGTAGCGCCTGGCCACGAAGCCGACGGGATACTGGAAATGGCAGGCGGGCAGTCTGGTCAATTCTCTTCCGTCCACTATGCCGATCAGGAGGAAAGTTGGGTTGTTGGTCTGCCGGCCCCCTTCCTCGCTGGTGAACAAAAACACAGAATGATTTTGAAACCTCCCGGGTCTGACTAAGAACGTAGAAGCTGATCATTAATCTGACAGACGGCATATGGAGAATGGTCAGGTTTGCCATCTGCTCCACGAAGGAGCGATCAATTTTTCTCTCGCAATTCGGATGGCGTCAAGCAAAGTTTGCAGCGGCGTTTTTTCCAACGCGATGGCCCAGTTTAATCCGCCGTCGACATAGTCGGCATGTTCCAATCCATGAGCCACAAAGAAAATTGTTGGAACAATGCCCCGATGGAAAGCTGCTTTGGCACGATTAAAACCGAACTCGTGCACCAAGCTCGCTACGAAACCCGGGATGCTTGTTTGCCGTATCCGTCCGCGGGGGAGCCGCGGCCGGGCATGATTTTGGCTAACGGGATCGTTCAGACCGGGTTTTAGAAATGCCGTTGGAATTAATGGTGTTGAGTGAGCGACGGTAAAAGCTGCGCGGCACGGCCCTCATCTCTTACGCTGCTCTTCGCCACGCGGTCGCCAGTGCGCACTTTCAAGGATAGCGCAGCTCGCACGCACTTCAAGAAATCTCTTCTACGCGCGCGGATGTTGCCCTCATATGAGGGGAGGGGCCGCAACAGAGAGTGACACAGAACCCATCAGAGTCACAATTGCGTCATACGAGATCATTGGGCGAGACTTCAGAAATCACCCTTGAAAGCTTTTTGTGACAGCTTTTTTTTTGTGACCGCACATTTTTTGTCGTCCTCCGCGGACCTCATGCGTTGCTATAATACCTAGCGAGGAGGCTTTTAGATGCTCCAACCGCTAAGTTCAAGCATAAATATCCACACTTAGGGAAGAACACTTATGCGAGACAATAGAGGACGCCAAAGGAGAAAATCATCTTCACGGGGGCAAGGATTTGCTGCCGTGGGGGCCGTGCTGGCCTTGTCGGTTGGCGGCAGCGCCTTGGCCGCTCCAACCGAGACGGTGCTGTATGCGTTTCAGGGCGGCAGCGACGGGAGTGATCCCTCTGGGCAACTTCTCATGGACCACTCCGGCAATCTCTATGGCACGACAACAACTGGCGGACTCTTCCAAGGACTGGGCTCCGCGTTTGGAAGCGGCACGGTGTACAAGATTTCGCCGAGCGGGCAGTACTCGGTGCTGTACCGCTTCAATGGCGGCACAGACGGGCTTAATCCCTCGGCCGGGTTGATTGCCGACGAAGGGGGGAATCTCTATGGCACGACGCAATTAGGCGGAACCACCGGCGGAGTGGAAGGCACGTTGGGAAACGGCACGGTGTTCAAATTATCGCCGAGCGGGCAATATTCGGTGCTGTATCGTTTCAAGGGCACCACCGATGGGT
>DATJTB010000047.1:0-3896 GCA_035503795.1 Methylocella sp. | reverse complement strand
TCTTTTGAAGAAAAAGATGGCGCATCACGAGGCGCCGATCATCGTGTGCCGGCATTGGGCGCAGGGTGGCAAGGGAGCTGAGGAACTCGCCCGCACGGTCGTCGATCTCATCGATCGTGTTCCGGGCGATTTCCAGTTCCTCTACAGTGATGATATGCCGCTCTGGGACAAGGTGAGGGCGGTCGCCACGAAGCTCTATGGTGCCGTCGATGTGACAGCGGAGGCCAAGATCCGCGGCCAGATCAAGAAGCTGCAGGAGGCGGGCTATGGCCACTATCCGGTCTGCATCGCCAAGACCCAATATTCCTTCTCAACGGACGCAAAGTTGCGCGGCGCGCCGTCCGGCCATGAGATCAACATCCGCGAGGTGCGGCTCGCCGCCGGCGCCGAATTCATCGTGATCGTGTGCGGTGAGATCATGACCATGCCCGGGCTTCCGAAGGTGCCGGCCGCCACCAAGATCGATCTCGATGATGAGGGCAAGGTCACCGGGCTGTTCTAGAGCGGGATGAGCACGGGATGAGTATGAGTGTGAAGCGGTTTTGCACTCGCATCCCGCTCTAAATTATGACAATCGATCACGTTTCATGAGTTTGGATCGATTCGATCCAAATTCATCGTGATCCAAGGCTGCTTCCGAGCAAACTCCGGCTATCTTGGTCATGCTCGTGGAAAGCAAGGATCCGGACTAAGCTCCCCGCCCTTAGGCAGGCGAGGCGTCCTCGCCTCTGCGTTCAATTCCAGTTGGGACTGCACCGCGCCGCCTCCAGGGCTTCGAGCAGCGCCGCCTTGCCCGGCTGCGCACCGCTCTCTTTGTCATGTGAGACATGCGCGATCTTCACCTGCGTTTGATGGGCGCGCAAGACGAGCTTGAAGACGAGCCATACGCCGCTGTGCCGGAACTCCAGGTCAAGTGAAACGGAAGGCGGGCTGTCCCAAAGAAGGTCGAACTCTGCCCCCCAGACAAAGGTCACTGTCCCCGGCTTGAAGAACAATTCCACCGAGGAATGAATGATGTCCTGAAGATTGGCGAATTTCTCATCGCGAATGAACGCGATGAAATCGGCCGGATCGACGAGCCGAAGCTCGGCCGCGAGCGGCTCGAACACGACCGCAAGCGCGTCCTCCAGATCTTCAACGGGCTGGTCCCGCCGGCTCGATAGCATGGATTTGCCGCTCCTCCTTCTTTCCGCCTTTCCGCTTTCTTCTAGCACAAAACTCTGAACTAATCCTGCAAGCTTCTGATAAAATTGGCGGAATTGGCGGATCGGTCTATGATTGGATGCGGGCACCTTCGACTGCACCGCCCGCACCCAATGGAAACCGCTCGCCGCATGCAATCGGCATAGTGGAGAAGCGCGGTGAAACGGGCAGTGCGGCTAGGTTCATGGCGGCTCAAAGCTCATCTGTGATTAAAATTAAGCGTGACGACACCGACGAATAAGATCTTTGGAAAAACTTGGGTCGTTCGTAGGCGTTGGCGAGTCCGAGTGGCAAGACCCAAATGGAGAGCGGAGAGCGGCGAGCGGCGTCGTCCCGACCCCCGATCGCCTGTCGTCGGAGCGAAGCCGTTTGATTGGGCTTGTCAATTCTGACATGCTGGGCCTGCCGAGGCTTGGCTCTTGCCAGGGCCTGTGTCCGTTTTCGCACATCTTGGCCGGCACCGGCGACGAAAGTTTGAGATCATGGCGCAAGCAGCATGTGTCACAGCGGCGGTTCTGATTATCGGTGACGAGATTCTCTCCGGCCGCACGAAAGACCAGAACATCTCCTACATCGCGGATTATCTCGCCCGAATCGGGATCGACCTACGCGAGGCGCGCATCGTCCCTGACGTCACGGCCGAGATCGTCGAGGCGGTCAACGCCTTGCGTCGCCGCTATGACTATTTGTTCACGACCGGCGGGATCGGCCCGACGCATGATGATATCACGGCCGATGCGGTGGCCGAGGCGCTCGGCGTTGAAATCTCCGAGGACCCTCGGGTGATTGCCTTGCTGCTCGAGAGAATGAAGCCGGAACTCCTGAACGAAGCGCGGCGCCGCATGGCCCGCATTCCGCAGGGCGCCGAGCTTATCCTGAACAAAATCTCGGCGGCCCCCGGCTTCTTCATCGCCAATGTCGTCGTCCTCGCCGGGGTTCCCTCTGTCATGCAGGCCATGCTCGATGATGTCGCGCCCAAGCTCTTGAAGGGCACGCCCATGAGTGTCGAGACGGTGGCGGCCGGCAGCCTGCCGGAAGGCAGCTATGCGGCGGCACTCGGCGCGCTCGCCTCGGCCGATCCCGAGCTTTCGATTGGTTCCTATCCGGCCTATCATGACGGCCGTTTTCACAATGAGATCGTGGTGCGCGGCAAGAACAAGGCGAAAGTCGTGGCGGCGGCGCAGGCGATCGGCGAGATGGTGATCGAGCTCTCCAAAGCGCAGGGTTGAACGTCAAGTGTCTCCCATCCCGAATGTCAGAACCGCTGCGTCCGAGAAAGCCTTTCATGTGTCCTGGGACCAGTTCCATCGCGATGCGCGGGCGCTTGCCTGGCGCCTTTCAAGCGGCGAGCGCTTCGCCGGCATGGTGGCCATCACACGCGGCGGCCTGGTACCGGCCGCGATCGTCGCCCGCGAGCTCGATTTGCGGATCATCGATACATTCTGCGTCGCGAGCTATCGACATGAGCAGATCCAGGGCGATCTTCAAATCCTGAAGAGCGTCCAGCCGGAGACCTGCAAAGCCGGCGGCCGTGGAGTTCTCATCATCGATGACCTCGCCGATACGGGCGCGACGATCAAATGCGTCCGCGCCGTCCTGCCCCGGGCGCATGTGGCCACCGTCTATGCAAAACCGCTCGGGCGCCCACTTGTCGATACGTTCATCACCGAGGTGTCGCAGGACACGTGGATCTATTTCCCCTGGGACTTGGGCTTGAGCTTCCAGGCACCGATCGCCGGGCCGAAAGCCGGATGATATGAGGCCGCCCAATCGGACCAAAATGTTTCACGTGAAACATTTTGGTAAGGTCCGCGCCAAAAATCTTACAACCCTCTTGCGGAGGCTCGCTCTTGCAGAGGTGGGATCAGCCGAAGATTTCGTCCGATTCTCAGTTTGATGGCCGCAGTCATGGGCGCGCATGCGCTCGCCCCCCGCTCAACCGTCGGCGCCTCCTTCCTGGAGGTTCCAAGCCAAGAGCGGGCTCGCATCGGCAAAGAGGGAGCCTTGGCGACCCGCATTGAATTCAACTTTGCGGACTTTTGCGAGCTGTAGACTCCGGCCGACTTTCGTGTGTGATGCAGATCCGCGCCACTTTTATCGATCTAGGCCACCGTCATTCGTGTAGCTTGTCCGAACCTGCAAACGGGTGCACCTTAGGGTCATAGAGACCACAGGGGCCGCGCTAGAGCGAATTCCGCAAAAGTTGACAGACTTTTGCGACGAGAATTCGCTCCGACTTATTGATCTTGCGCGATTTCTTTTCGCTCGAACGATTCCGTTCGAGCGAAAAGAGCGCTAGGCCTGCGTATTTGGGGAACGCCTGCGGGCAAGCGATGGCCGTCGAGCGCACCGCATAAGAACGCAATATGGGCGTCTGAGCATCACCAACGAAAGCGAGGGCGCACATGCAGAGCCCAGCAACAAACATAACAAGCAATTTAGTTTTTTTGGCAACTCCAAGGCTCGCAAGCGCCTTGTTGTTCGCATCTATAATGCTGTATTCAACGATACTTATCATTTATCCTGAGTATTTTTACACAGATGATTGCTATTTCTATTTCCAGATAGCATATAATTTTGGGAATAAAATGATCAGTACGTTCAATGGAGTGACTCTAACGAATGGTTATCATCCGCTATGGATGTTAATATGCTCAATCATTTTCGCACTTGGGGCTACAAAGCTCTTAGCA
>DATJTB010000046.1:0-10082 GCA_035503795.1 Methylocella sp. | reverse complement strand
TCGCTGATGACAGGCCAGAGACGGCTTAGCTGCGCCGGAAGAAACTCGCGCGCCATAACACCCTGCCCCGATCTTTTGCTCGGCATAATCTTCGGCGGACAGGACCTCGCAGGCCTTTGATAAACAGGTCTCACGAGATCGGCTTCTTCCAGCCGGTTCGACTGGCGCATGTCAGCAGCCAGAGATTTTCCTTGGCGGGGCATTTTCCCTTCAATCCGCCGCTGACCTCAGCCGTTGTGAGGAGGATCAGTTCATAGCTGGTATGGTAGAGCCGTCGGACTTCATCACCGCTGACTGAAAAAGGCGGCCCATTGGCGAGATTCTGATCATATTCATAGGCGATGACCAATTGTGGGGCGTGATCGGCGATCTCCATGAGATGGGCCGCGTAGCGGCTCCGCAGGCCTTCCGGAAGTGCGACGAGAGCGGCTCTGTCATAAATCGCATCGACAGGGCCGAGCATGGTACGAGTGAGATTAAAGATGTCGCCGACAAAGATATCGATGCCGTCACTGCAGTAGTGGCGAATTTCATGGGTCGCGGCTATCTTTGGTCGAACGCCGAGGTCCTGGAACAATTGGCCAACCGCGATTTCACTCAATTCGGCTCCCGCGACCCGACAGCCTTTTGAAAGCAGCCAGGCGATCGCTGGCGTCTTGCCGCACAAGGGTAGAAAAACACGGCTTCCCTTCGATAGAGGGAGGTGATCGAAATATTTGACAAGAAGCGGGTTCGCTTCAAGCTCGTGGAAGCCGATCTCATTCTTCTCCCACCTCTGATGCCAGAATTTCGCGTCCATGATCGGCAACCTCATTCATCATCGACCGAGGGTAGAACCGTTGGTTGGCTAGAGCGGGATGAGCAAAAGTGTGAAGCGGTTTTGCGCTCGCATCCCGCTCTAAATGACGAGAATCGATCACGTTTCATGATTTTGGATGGATATCGATTCGAACCAAAATCATCGTGATCTGGCCCAGTACTCGCCGGGGGCGTCGAATCACGCCGCCAATCCCTATGGCCAAAATGGACTTCCAAAGTGATTAATGAATATTGGGGAATCGATTACGCTTTATGATTTTGGATCGACGCGGTCCAAAATCATCGTGATCTGGCGTCTACCGCCGCCTACTCAACGGCAATCATCACGTCGGAGGCTTTGATGACGGTAGAGGCTTTCGCTCCTACTTTGAGACCAAGTTCATCTACCGCTTCATTTGTGATGGATGAAGTGATCACGCCGCCGCCCTTGATCTCGATCTCGACATGCGTGATTGTGGTACCTTTGTGAATTGCCTTGATCGTGCCTTCAAGAATATTACGAGCTGATATCTTCACTTCTTTATCCTTGTCAGTCTTCGTCTCCATCAAGGAGTCGAATCGGTTCCGGGAACCAGGTCAATATGGAACCAGGCCTTGTAACGCAAGATGATGTTTTTGCTTTTCTCGCCGATCCTGCGACGCATGGTCTGCATGGGACGGTCAAACGGCTCGATACACATGGTGCCGTTGTTTTTCTGGCCGGGAATAATGTTTATAAGATCAAGCGCGCGTTGCGATTTCCCTTCATGGATTATTCGACGCTCGCCAAGCGGCACTGGGCCTGCGCGCGCGAGGTTTCGGTCAACCAAGCCAATGCACCGCAGCTCTATCTGGGCGTCGTTCCCATCAGGCAGGAGGGGTGTGCCTTAAAGCTTGGTGGCGATGGGCCGGTTGTTGAATGGGCCGTGCATATGCGGCGCTTCGATGAGCACAAAACCTTCGATCATTTGGCGGCCCGGCACGCCTTGCCGCTTGATCTTTTGGCGCGAACGGCCGAGACCGTCGCCGCCGCGCATCGCAGAGCGCCGGTAGCGGTGCAAGGCAAGGTTGTCGAGGCCTTGCACCAGCCAGTCGAGCAAACGCTCGCCGCTTTCGAGGAAAAGCCTCAGGTTTTTGCCGCATCGGACGTCGAGGCTTTTGGCCAAGCATTGCGTGCCGCTTTTTCAAATGGCAAGCTCCTGATGACGGAGCGCGAGGCGCAAGGTCAGGTGCGCCGTTGCCATGGCGATCTTCATTTGCGCAACATCGCGCTGATCGATGATCAGCCGATGCTGTTCGATGCGATCGAATTCGATGAGACGATCGCGACTTGCGATGTGCTCTATGATCTTGCCTTTCTCTTGATGGATCTGTGGACGCGAGGGCTCCAAGCCGAGACCAATTTCCTCTTCAACCGCTATCTCTGGCTTGCAGATGACATGACCTCCATGCTCAAGGGGCTTGCTCTTATGCCGTTTTTCCTCTCGCTGCGCGCGGCGATTCGCGCCGAGGTGACTGTCCTCCAGCAAGGAGATAGCGAGGCGCAGTCCAAGGAAGCGCGCGCCTATTTTGCCGCCGCCTGCAATTTCCTCAAACCAAGACCGCAATATCTTGTCGCCATCGGTGGCTTCTCCGGAACCGGAAAGACCACCTTGGCTGCGGCACTCGCCCCGCGGATCGGGCGTCCGACCGGCGCCGTGCATCTGCGCAGCGATATCGAGCGCAAGGTTTTGATGCATGTGGCCCCCTTGCAGCGTTTACCGGATGAAGCCTATGGGCGCGAAATTTCGGAGCGCGTCTATCAAGCGCTGCGCGATCTGGCGGCCGTCGCGCTGGAGGCCGGCCAGAGCGCGATCGTCGATGCGGTGCATTTGAATGAGGTGGAGCGCTTGGCCATTGCAGAAGTGGCGAAGCAAAATCAAGCACGGTTCAATGGTCTCTGGCTGGAAGCGGCTGTCGATAAACTCACCAAACGCGTGACCGAGCGCAAAGGGGATGCCTCGGATGCGACCGCAGCGGTGGTCGAGGCGCAGGCCACACGGGAGAAGGGCCCGGTGCGCTGGCGGCATCTCGACGCGACGCAGTCCATCGATCAGTTGGTGGAGCAGGTGCTGGCTGCAATCGCTCCGTGATGAGGGTGCATGTCAACGTCTTCTTTTGCGAGCGCTTACGAGGCCATCATTGGTAGAGGCGCGACGGCGGAGTGCCCAAAGTCGGCCTCTCGATCCGCGGTGCGACGCCCACTGTCGTGCCGCGGAGACTGCGCAACGAGAAGCCAGCCACAGGGCTCGGCACATCGGCACATATCTTTTATACTGATCTTTTATACTGATCTTTATACTGAAGCTTTGCCGTGCAGGTAAAAAGATTGAGAGCGTAGCGCGGACGGCCAAGAAGACATTCTCTCCCTGACATTATGGGCTTATGAGAATCCATCCGTTTTGGCCGCGAGGCAGCCGCACGCAGCTGACAGACCTGATCGACAAGCGGGATATTTTGCCGTGCCAGACGAAAAACACAGCTTCGTTCGTATTGCGATCTATTGGGTATTTACAAGCTTTATTGCGTTTGTTCTTGGGTTGGGCTGGTTAAGCAAATTTCCAGTCTTAACCCTCCCGGTGCGACGTTTTCTGTTCGACCTCCACGTATCACTGGGGTTGACGGCAGCTCTGCTGATTTTGGCGTTCTGCTTCCTGCGCGGCCTTTTCTTGTTGTTTCACTTTGCCGGAGACGGCCAGGAAAAGGCGAGAATATTAGGAGACCGGTTCTTTCCGCTTCTCTTCGTTTCCTTTGTCTTGATGGTTCTCAGCGGCTTTTCCCGGGCACTGTGCCAAGCACAGCCCATTCCCTTCTGGACCACGCCTCTGCCAATTCAAATGACCACAGATGTCCTGCTTGCCGATATTTTTGGGGCATTACACAAATATATGGCTTATGCATTGGCGGCACTTATCCTGGCTTATGCGGCAATCGCCATTAGAAATTCAATTCGACGCCCAAGGCTAGTGCCAGATTTAGGTCCCATTCCAGAAGCCCCCATTTCCGAAGAAAGGGCGGCGCCGGCTGGTGCGGGGACGATAGCACGAGGCTTAGCTTACAAAATAAGCATCTTCGGGCAGGTATCATTTTGGTCGCAGTTCCTTCTCGCCTTCATTACCGCACCGCTGTTGGCAATCGGAGCATCCGGCCACACGATTAGTCCGGGCTCCGTTGGCTTTGGCGAAACCGATTGGGGAATAATTGGACTTGGGCTGTTATTGATCGGAGCCACTTTGGCATTCTATTTCAAAAGAGCTGCGAAAAAGATCGTTGCAAACGAGGCTCATTACATTGGCGTGGAATCCAGCGGAGCTGCATTATGGTTTCTCGGGGCGGGCACATTCACCGGGATTTTGGGTGTTTTATCCTCGTTCATGGGCGTTGGTTCCAGTATATTGCTATTGATTGCCAAAACAGTGTCCCAGCCTCCCGGCATAGCCATAACCAATCCCGCCCGGATCGTCAGAGCGCTCGATGTGATGTTACTGATGGTGAATTCCAATTTGCTGGTTGCGCACTTTATCGGAGTTGGGATCGCCGTGTGGTTAAGCACCAATGCAATGAGAGCGCGGCAGGCATATCATAAAGCATTCACGGCGTTGCAAAATTCATAAGACCAAATTTTCAGGGATATGGCGGCTCATTACGTTTACGCAGATTGCGAAGACTTGATCGCTTATTCGTGTGCCCAATCTCAAGCCTGGACCTCATCGTCTTCGACGTTTGGCGGTTTCATGAGCGAAACCATTCGCGCATGGTCCGACGGACGAAGCTCGTATCCTCCTGCCCTGGATGCCAACGCCGGCGGCCTCGTGCATTTCGGGTAAAGCCGCTTTTAACCTTGCCGTCAATTCGCCTCTTGTTTTAATGTTCTTGTTATGTTCTTATGCCGGCATCAACAGGAAATGAAGCCATGAACTGGAAAACAGACCTCCGCCTTGCCGATCTCGACGCCTGTACTTTGTTGGAAGCGACGTGCAAACGTTGCGGCCACACGCGCTATGAACGTCAGTCCGAGCTGGTTCGATGGCCCGAATTGGCGCGGGGTCACCTTGATGAGATCGAGAAGGCCTTGCGGTGCCTCAAGGCCGATTGTAGCGGTGGCGTGAGGATAGCCCTGCTGCATGATGACAGGGTGGAAGCTTGGGATGACGAGATGATGATGATTTAGGTTCAGGATCTAGTTAGTTATTGCGCCGTCATTGCGAGGAGCCGACGGGGCTATTCCGAAGGCTCTGGAGCCACGCCGGCAGCCGACGGAAACCAGCGTTGCCAATGCCGGTTGGCCCAGAGACGGAACTCGTCAAGGAAAAGATAAACCACGGGCGTCGTATAAAGGGTCAAGAGCTGGCTCACGATGAGCCCTCCGACGATCGCGATGCCTAATGGGCGTCGCATCTCGCCGCCATCTCCGAAACTGAGGGCGAGCGGAATCGCGCCGAAAATCGCCGCGCATGTCGTCATCAAGATCGGTCGGAACCGTAGAATGCCAGCGCGGAAAATCGCCTCGCGTGGCGAAAGCCCCTCCGCGCGTTCCGCCTCAAGCGCGAAATCGATCATGAGAATGGCGTTCTTCTTCACAATGCCGATGAGCAGGATCACGCCGATCAAGGCGATGATGCTGAACTCCGTGTGAAACAACAGGAGACCGAGCACCGCTCCGACACCAGCCGATGGCAGGGTGGAGAGAATTGTGAGCGGATGAACGAAGCTTTCGTAAAGAATGCCGAGCACGATATAGATCGTTGCGAGCGCCGTGAGGAGCAAAAAGCGCTCATTGGCGAGCGACTGAGCGAAGGCCTTGGCGGTGCCTTGTAGACTGCCGTGAATTGTTGGCGGGGGATTGAGCTTCGCCATCACTTGCCGGATCTCTTTCGCGGCATCCCCCAAAGCGGCGCCTGGCCGGAGATTGAAAGAAATCGTACTGGCAACGAAAAGTCCTTGATGGTTGACGGCCAGGGGGGTGTGATTAGGGCCGAAATGGCTGAAAGCGGCCAGCGGCACCATTGTTTCTGTCGTGGTGCTGACCGCGGCACCGGACGATGTGCCTTGCCGGCCCGTATTGGCCAGTGAATTGGTTTGCGCATTGCGCGCCTCATTACCGGCTATGGTCGTGCTTTGTGTCGAAGTGGACGGCATGGAGCCCGGGGCAGGCATAGGCGGCCCGCTGTTGACGGTTCCGGCTACGGCGTTGCTCGTCGATGTGCCGCCTGGGCTCGCGCCTGAGGTGCTGACATAGAGATCCCTGAGGATCGATGGAGCTTGCCAATAGACCGGCGCGACCTCCATGACCACGTGATATTGATTGATCGCGCTGTAGATGACGGAAACCTGCCGCTGGCCGAACGCGTCATAAAGCGTGTTGTCGACTTGATCCATGGTGATGCCAAGCCGGTAAGCTGTGTCGCGATCAACGACAATATCCGTCTCAAGACCCGTCTGCTGCTGATCGGAGCTCACGTCGGCCAGAATAGTACTGCCCTGAAGGGCATCGACGAGGCGCGGCACAAAGGCATAAAGCTCGCTGGTGTTGTCGGCTTGAAGAGTATATTGATATTGGGCGTTGCTCGAACGTCCACCGACTCGAATGTCTTGGACGGACTGCAAAAAGAGGCGTGCGCCTGGCTCTTTCTCCAACTTGCTTCGCAGGCGGCCGATCACCTCATCCGCTGTTTCGCGACGATCCGATGGCGGCTTCAGATCGATGTAGAGGTTGCCGGTATTGGTCCCGCCATTGCTGCCGGCGCCCGTAAAGCCTTTGACGCTGGACACGGCGCTGTCTTGCAGCACGATCGCCTCAATCTGCGCAAGTTTCTCGCGCATGGCCTGAAAGGAAATCGACTGGTCGGCCTGGATGCTGCCCATGATGCGGCTCGTATCCTGCTGCGGGAAAAAACCCTTCGGCACGATCTTGAACAGGACGATATTGAGCCCAATGGTGGCGAGCAGGATGGCCAGTGTCAGAAGGCGATGGCGCAAGGCGAGGCCGAGGCTATCCTCATAGAAATGCACAAGGTGCGCGAAGAAAGCGAGGTGGCGCGCCGGCGGCGCGTTAAGTGGCCGCGGCTTCAGGAACAATGCGCACATCGCCGGCGTCGTCGTGAGGGACAAAACGAGCGAGACGAGGATCGCGAGAGAGAGCGTTAGGGCGAATTCGCGAAACAGGCGCCCGACGATGCCGCCCATGAGAAGGATCGGGATAAAAACTGCGATCAGGGAAAGGCTGATCGACACGACCGTGAAGCCGACTTCCCGAGTGCCCTTGAGCGCGGCGGTGATGCGTCCTTCCCCGGCCTCCAGGTGGCGGACGATGTTTTCTTGAACGACGATGGCGTCGTCCACGACAAATCCGGTCGCGATGGTGAGCGCCATGAGCGATAGGTTGTCAAGGCTGAAGTTCATGAGATACATGGCGCCGAATGTTCCGATGATCGAAACCGGCACCGCGACGCTCGGAATGAGCGTGGCCCGCAGATCGCCCAGGAACAGGAACACGATCAATGTGACGAGGACGACCGCGATCACCAAAGTCTTCTCGGTGTCGTGCAGCGAGGCGCGGATCGTGTTGCTGCGGTCGGCGGCGCGGCTGATTTCGATATCGCTTGGGATTGCCGCCTGAAGATGCGGCAATTCGGCCTTTATTCCGTCGACCGTATCGATGATATTGGCGCCCGGCTGACGCATAATGACCGCAAAAACGGCTGGGTGGCCTTCGGCCAGGCCCTCGTTGCGTAAATCCTCGACGGAGTCGAGGACCTGAGCCACATCGGTCAGCCGCACGGGGGCATTGTTGCGATAGGCTACGATGAGAGGGATATAGTCCTTGGCCTTCGTCGCCTGGTCATTGGTGTAGATCTGGTAATGATTGACCTGATCCTCGATCGCGCCCTTCGGACTGTTGGCATTGGCGGAGGCAAGCGCGGCGCGGACATCCTCGAGGCCCACTCCATATTTGGTCAAGGCATGCGGATTGATCTCAACCCGAACGGCCGGCAAAGCAGCGCCGCCAATAACAACTTGGCCGACTCCATCGAGCTGAGAGATCCTCTGCTGGAGAATATTGGTGGCCACATCATACATCTGGCCGCGCGTCTTGGTCTTCGAGGTCAAGGTCAGAATAAGGATCGGAGAATCGGCCGGGTTGATCTTGCGATAGGTCGGGTTGGTCGGTAGGTCGGTTGGCAAATCGGCACTTGCCGCATTGATCGCCGCCTGCACGTCCCGGGCGGCGCCGTCGATATCGCGGTCGAGATCAAATTGAAGAACAATGCGAGCCATCCCGAGACTGCTGACGGAGGTCATTTCGGTGATATGGGCGATCTGGCCCAAATGGCGTTCAAGCGGAGCGGCGACACTCGAAGCGACCGTGTCGGGGCTTGCTCCGGGAAGCTGCGCCTGCACCAGGATCGTCGGGAAATCGACCTGTGGCAGCGGTGACACGGGCAGTTTCGAGAACGCCAAAAAACCGGCCAAGGTTATGCCAATAGTCAATAGCGTCGTCGCCACCGGGCGGGCGATGAAGGGGGCTGAGAGATTCATCCTTCCAACTCGGAAGCAGCGAGCGGCGGGTTCATGCGCCGCCCGGCCAGGCGTTGTCCCAGACGATCAAAATAAAGATAGATCACAGGGGTGGTGAAAAGCGTCAGAACCTGGCTGACGATGAGCCCACCGACGATGGCAATTCCAAGGGGAATGCGCAGTTCCGATCCTGTCCCGCCGCCGAGCATTAGGGGCAGGGCGCCGAAAAGGGCGGCAAAAGTCGTCATCATGATCGGCCGGAAACGCAAGAGGCAAGCCTGGTAAATGGCCTCGTGCGGCTCAAGGCCTTCGGAACGCTCGGCATCAAGAGCGAAATCAATCATCATGATCGCATTCTTCTTCACAATGCCGATCAAAAGAATGATGCCGATAATGGCGATCACATCGAGTTCGTGACCCGATATCATGAGGCCGATCAAAGCTCCCGCGCCGGCCGATGGCAAGGTCGAAAGGATGGTGATCGGATGGATAAAGCTCTCATAGAGAACACCCAGCACGATATACATGGTGATCACGGCTGCGATGATCAAAAAAAGCTCATTCGTTGCGGAGGCCCGGAAAGCCGCAGCGCCACCCTGGAAACTGGTTGTGAAGCTGTCCGGCAGACCACTTTCCTTCTCGGCTTTTTCCACCGCGGCAACGGCGGCACCGAGCGAGGAGCCGGGCGCGATATTGAAAGAGATGGCGGTTGCCGGAAACTGCCCGAGATGGGTGATGAGCAATGGGCCTTGCCGGCGGGAGATGTGCACGATCGCCGAAAGCGGAACTTGCCCATTGGCGGAAGATACCGATGAGGGCAGATAAAATGAGGAAAGAGAAGAAAGCGCGCGCTGCAAGGTGGGATCAGCTTCGAGGATGACGCGATATTGATTGGCCTGCGTGAAAATGGTTGAGACAATGCGCTGACCGAAGGAATCATAAAGCATATTGTCGACGCTTGCCGGGGTAATGCCGAACCGGGCCGCGGTTTCCCGGTCAATCGTGAGATCGGCAGCGAGGCCCTGACTCTGCATATCGCTAGCGACATCGCTCAATTCTGGACTTTCGCTTAGCTTCTGCAGGAGCTTCGGTACCCAGACCTTGAACGCATTGAGGTCGGGATTTTGCAGAAAGAAATGATATTGCGCGCGGCCGACGCTCGAATCGATTGTAAGATCCTGGACCGGCTGCAGATAAAGGGCAACGCCCGCTATGCTGGAGACCTCCTTTTGTAGGCGTCGCACAACCTCAGCTGCCGAGGGCCGCGTTTCACGCGGCTTGAGATTGATCAGGAACCGGCCACTGTTCAAAGTGACATTGCTGCCGTCGACGCCGATGAAGGAAGCGACATTATCGACGGCCGGGTCTCGCAGGATGGCCACTACGAGCTTGCGCTGGTAATCGGCAACGGCTTCGAATGAGGCGCTTTGCGGCGCTTCCGAAGTCGCCTGGATCATGCCGGTGTCCTGCACCGGAAAGAAGCCTTTCGGAATGACGATATAGAGGAAAACTGTGAGGCCGAGTGTCGTAAGCGCGATGATTAGGGTCAAGGGCTGGTGACGCAGCACGACGGTGAGCGCGCGGCCGTAAAGCTCGATTAGCACATTGAAACCACGCTCGCCCAGAACATCGAAACGGTTACGCTGGCTTTCCGGTCTATGCCGGATTAAGCGGGCGCAGAGCATCGGCACGAGGGTCAGCGACACAGCCGCTGAAATCACGATGGT
>DATJTB010000045.1:0-12928 GCA_035503795.1 Methylocella sp. | reverse complement strand
CGAGTTGAGGACATCGTGGTGCCGATCTGTGAGCCGGTGACAATTATGGAATTGCGGGAATCGATGTGCCGCTGGCCGATCGGGGATCCGACCCAGGCTGATTTCCGCTTTTGCGGTTTGAAAAAAGCGGTAGGCCAAGGGCCTTATTGTGCCTGTCATGCCGACATCGCCTATCATAATCCGCATGATCGGCGGCGTGAGCGGGGAGGCCAGAGGAGTACGCGTTCCACGTGAAAGCTTAAACCGCCCGGTCGCGGGGGCTGGACGCTTTCGACCGCGTGAGAACCGGAGTTTTCAGGCTGGCCTATGAGTGAGACCAAAGGTGAAATCGTCAGTTTGCGCCGCGCGCGCAGAGCGAAAGCCCGCGATCTTGCCGACAAAGCGGCGGCCGCGAACAGGGTAAAGTTCGGCCGTCCGCTTCATGAGCGCAAGAAAGAAGCGCTCATGCGCAAATTGGAAGATCGGCACATCACTGGCCACAAGCGCGAGATGGAGCCAAGCGAGCGAGATCCATAACGTGAATGCCGTCCTATGCGCGACCCCACGTCATGCGCGGGTCAAGCCCGGGATCAAGTTCAACCACGCGGAGAGGCGCGGCGACGGGTCCCAGCGAGCCATGCAAAGGGTGACCACAGCCTTGGGCACACGCTGAGTTGCCGGCTTATTCCGCAGCCGGTGCTTGGCTTAATTCTTCGCCGCGACTGGCGGCTTGTTTGTCTTGCATGAGATAGGTAAACCGCCGCAGCCGCAAGGCATTGGTCACCACAAAAACCGAGGAAAAGGCCATGGCGCCAGCGGCCAGCATCGGCGAGAGCCGGATGCCGAATGCCGGGTAAAGCACGCCGGCCGCGACCGGGATCAAGATCGCATTATAGGCAAAAGCCCAGAAGAGATTCTGCTTGATGTTGCGCATCGTCGCCCGGCTGAGCGCCACCGCTCTGGCCACGGTGCCAAGATCATCCGACATCAGAACAACATCGGCTGCTTCGATGGCGACATCTGTGCCGCGGCCGATTGCCAAGCCGACATCGGCTTCCGCCAGGGCCGGCGCATCATTGATGCCATCGCCGACGAAAGCAATGGGCCGATAGCGGGCGCGCGCGGCCTTGAGCGCGGCGAGCTTGCCTTCCGGCAAAACCTCGGCAACGACATGGCTGATCCCGACTTCTTCCGCCACCGCCTCCGCGGTGCGACGATCGTCGCCCGTCACCATGAGGGTCTCAATCCCTTGCTCATGCAAGGCGGCGATGGCGTGCCGCGCCGTTGGAATGACCGGATCCGAGATGAGGAAGAGTCCAGCAAGCCGGCCGTCCACGGCCGCATAAAGAGGGGAATGGCCTTTTCGGCTGAGCTCGGCCGCAGCTCCGGCCAGAGGCGCAATATCGATTCCTCGGGTGATGAGGAAACGATCCGCGCCAACCAGCACGTGCCGCCCTTCGACTTCGGCTTCTACACCGAGACCCGGTTGCGCCGAGAAACCGGTCACTTGCGCGGAGGACGAACCGGCCGGCCCCCGCGCTTCATCCAATGGTTTTAAGCGGGGCAAGCCTATGGCCCCCGCCCAGAGCCTTTTCCAAAAGGAGACCCCTGCTGGGCGAGTCTGAGGATGGGGGACGGACGCCGGCTTGGGAGTAAGGCGGGCTTGCCGGGCCGCAGAGGCAATCGCCAGGCCGATGGGATGCTCGGAAAGCGCTTCGACCGCTGCCACATCCGCAAGAACCTCATCGCGATCGAAGCCCTGTGCGGTGATAAGTTCGGTCAGTTCAGGATGGCCGCGCGTGATCGTGCCGGTTTTATCGAAGGCGATTGCCCCGATTCCGGCGAGGGTTTGCAAGGCCTCCCCTTTGCGAAAGAGGATGCCGAGTTCGGCCCCACGTCCAGTGCCGACCATGATCGAGGTCGGTGTGGCAAGGCCCATCGCGCAAGGGCAGGCGATGATGAGCACGGCGACCATCTGAATCAGTGCGGTCCCAAGCGAAGGCGTCGGCCCCAATGAGAGCCACACGGCGAAGGTCACTGCGGCGATCGCCAGTACCGCAGGCACGAACCATTGGGTTACCTGATCGACGAGAGCCTGGATCGGCAGCTTCGCCGCTTGCGCCTTCTCGACCATGGCGATGATCTGGGCAAGCACCGTATCGGAGCCGATCCTTTGCACCTCGAAGGTGAGGCTGCCCGTCTTGTTCAGCGTACCGCCCACGACCCTTGCGCCCACCCCCTTGGCGACTGGCTCCGGCTCGCCCGTCAGCATGGATTCATCAATGAAGGAGGAGCCTTCGGTGACCTGCCCATCCGCCGGCACTTTTTCGCCTGGCTTGACCAGGAGGCGATCACCGACCGCCACCGCTTCGATCGGAATTTCGACCAGAGTGCCGGCCCGCAGGACGTGCGCTGTCCGCGGCTTGAGGCCGATCAAATGCTCGATGGCGGCCCCGGCGCGGCCCTTCGCGCGGGCCTCCAGGGTGCGGCCAAGCAGGATCAGGCTCACGATCACAGCGGCCGATTCGAAATAGACATGCGCCGCCGCTTGCGGAATGAGGCCAGGCGCGAAGGTGACAAAGGTGGAATAAAGAAAGGCGGCGCCAGCGCCCAATGCGACAAGTGCGTTCATGTCCGGCGAGGCGCGCCAGAGCGCCGAAAACCCGCCGGTGAAGAAGCGCCGGCCGGGACCCAGCAAAAGGAGGAGGGTCAAAAAGAATTGGACGATGCGGCTCGCGCTCAAGCCGACGGTCTGCATGATCCACGCATGAAAGGGCGGAAAGAAATGGGCACCCATCTCAAGCGTGAAGACGGGCGCCGCCAAGGCAAGGGCGACGTGAAGCGCGCGGGACAGCTCCTGATGTTCCTGATCGCGCCGCTGCGCGATGGATGGCGCGGGTTCAGTCGTTTCGATCACTTCAGCGGGATAACCCGCGGAAGTTGCCGCGTTGGCGAGCGTGATGGGATCCGTCGCCCCGGCCACGAAACGGACGACGCCGGTCTTGGTGGCGAGGTTGACATGAGCGTCGATCACGCCGGAGACCTTCTTGAAGGCTTTCTCGGCATGACTGACACAGGCTGCGCAACTCATCTTATCGATTGCGAAGCGGGCTTCCTCCGTCGCCGTCCGATATCCCGCCCGATCGATGGCCAAGGCGACGGTGCTAAGATCGGGCACTCCGGAAAAAACCACCTCGGCCTGTTCCGTTGCGAGATTGACCGAGGCCGAAGCGATGCCCGGCACAGCCAGGATCGCCTTTTCGACGCGGGCGACGCAGGAGGCACAGGCCATCCCCTTGACGGCAAGGCGGAAGGCTCGCCGGGGAGCGGCAAGAGACAAGGTCATTAGCGTCCTCTCAAGTCGATTTCAGGCCGGCGAGTTTTCGACGGAGCTCTCATAGCCGGCTTCGCCAATTGCGGCGATGACCGCTGCAACATCCGGTCTTCCGGAAAAGGTGACAGTTGCGCGCTTTCCGGCAAGGTCAACTTTGACCGATGCGATCCCCTTCGTTTCGGAAATCGCCTTTTCGACCCGGGCGACGCAGGACTCGCAATGCATCCCTTTGACATGGAAGATAAGGGACTGCGCCGATTTGGGCGCGGCGGCTTGGGAAGACATCGATGTTCCTTTGCGGTGGATCTCAATCTCTTCCGTGTAGATCAGGCGCATCGACCAAAAAACAAGGGGGGCCCAGCTGACCGCCCCTTACCGTGTGCCGAGCCATTCGACCTATTAAAGAAGAACCGATGCAAGAGGCATTCCGGGGGGAGTGGGGCGCACCCACGGGACGGATGGAGAGTCACGCCTGATGCTTTGTGAAGGAGGCGAATGCTTTCGCTGCAACTTGAGGTCTTGATGAAGGCTTGAGTTGCGAGGGATATGCCGGATCGGCTTGGCCCGGTCGGCGGGATTTTGGCAACCCGCCAACCTTTGGTGCCTCATTCTTGTTTTTAAAATTCCTGGCGGAATGTCCTCAGTCACTTGCCTTCAGGACAACGAGCCATGTTCGCACCAGGATGATGATATCCCGAAACATGCTCCAGTTGCGCACATAATCGGCATCCAGTGCGAGTCGTTCCTCATAGCCGCAATCATTGCGGCCGGAAATCTGCCAGAGTCCGGTTATGCCAGGCCTGGTTTGAAGATAAGGGCCGAGCTTGCCGCCATAGCGGGGCAATTCGGCCGCCGCGATCGGCCGTGGTCCGACGAGGCTCATATCGCCTCTGATGACATTCAGAAGCTGCGGCAGTTCGTCCAGACTCGATTTGCGCAGAAGCCTGTCCACGGCCGTAAAGCGTGGATCATTGGCAAGCCTCTGCGTGGCCCACTTCTTGGGGGCGGCGGTATCGGTTTCCGGTAGCGTTTTCAATGCCGGATCTGCATCAGGACCCATCGAGCGGAATTTCAGACAAGTAAACTTCCGGCCACGCTGCCCAATCCGGGTTTGGCGGAAGAGGATGGGACCTTTGTCCACGCAACGGATCAGGATGGGGACCCCGATAAAGAACGGAATAAGAATAACAAATGCGAATACTGAAATTATGATATCAAATATTCGTTTTAGTCTGCCGCCGGTGATCTCTGGAGACAGTCTGGATTGTTCTAAGACTATGGACAGCTGGCTGTCATACATGAATACGCTCCAATTAAATACGGTCGACAAGCGCCCCAGTGAGCCGGTTTGTTTTCAGTGAATATTTTTTGATAAAAACTATAACATATTTAATGTTTTAGGCAATGTTAAAAGATTTTGCCTCATAAGATCTTAAATGTCATAAGACAGCTGATCCGCAGTCGCATGACCTAAATGAGAATATGTCGCTGGAGCCGTTCGACGTTCCAGCATGTCTGCTCTAAGGGGGTGATGATCCCGCCGTGCCCTTGTTCCTTGTCCCGCCACGCATTCGTGGGCCTTCCGCACAAGGACGATCTGCATGATCATGGCTTGGCGCGTGCGAGCGCGTCCCTTCAGATAGGGCGATCCCGTTTCAACAGCGCCAGACGACGCTTTAAACTTAAAAAGGACTTATCCGGCGCCTGCGCATCCGTCCGGATTTTGGCGTTCCGCTCGAACGGAATCGTTCGAACGATAAGAAATGACGCAAGATCAATAAGTTGGAGCGAATTCTCCTCGCAAAAGTCTGTCAACTTTTACGGAATTCGCTCTATTGATTGACTGATCCCGGGATGCTCCAAGGAGCGGCAAGACGAAAGCGCAGCCTAAGAGAAAGGCCTTAGATCACGGTTATTTTGGATCGAATCGATCCAACATCATGAAATGTGATCGATTCTCGTAATTGAGAGCGGGATGCGAGCGCAAAACCGCTTCACATTGCTCATCCCGCTCCAGTGGACCCTGGGCGGTCTTGCCATCGAGCTTCCGAGCTTCGGGGTCCGGCTTGACCTTTATCAGTCCTTCGCCCGCTCGACATAACTTCCATCTTCCGTCTGGACGATGACGCGTGTGCCGGTCGAGATGTGGGGTGGCACCATCACCCGGGCCCCGTTTGACAGCTTCGCCGGCTTATAGGAGGAGGAAGCGGTTTGGCCCTTCATCGCCGGCTCCGTTTCGACAACCTCGAGGGTGACGCGGGCGGGAAGCTGAATGGCGACCGCAATGCCGTTGAAGATCGACAGGATGCAATTCATGCCTTCCTGGAGATAAATGGCCTGGTCTCCAATGACGTCCGCCGGCACGGTGATCTGATCGTAGCTTTCCGTATTCATGAAGTGATAGCCGTCGGAATCCTGAAAAAGGAAGCTGAAATTGGAATCCTCGACGAAGGCGCGTTCGACCTGTTCGGTCGTCTTATAGCGATCGGTCGTTTTGACACCGTCGGACAGCCGTCGCATATCGATCTGGGTGGTCGGCGTGCCCTTGCCAGGGTGAAAGCTTTCCGCGGTGAGCACGACATAGAGCTGGCCATCTTCCCGCTCGATGATGTTTCCCTTGCGAATTGAACTGGCGATGACTTTCACAGCTATTCCTTTATTTGGCGAGGACTTCGAAAAAAACCTTGTGGCGCCGGTGCCGCTCTACCGCGAGCCGGCGCGCTGGGGCCGCGGCCGGACAATACCCATGTTGGCGCATTTCGCCAGAGCTTTTCCGGCCGGATCGGCCGCCGGCCGGACCGAAGGAAACGGCCGGGACAAAGCTCAAATCTCGAATGTTGTGGCGTCATGATCCCAGTGCCCGCAAATGTTTCACCCTGGTGGCGGCCGCACAGGCACCAGGACCGGCGGCCGTTTTTGCTCGCCAGGTCGCGGATGGCGGCGGCGGCGCGAGCCTTTTTCAGCGCCCAGGACTTCGTCGAATTCGAACCGGCGATCCTGCAAATTTCTCCTGGGAACGAAGTCCATATCAAAGCCTTCAAGACCGAAATTTTGGATGGGAATGGGGCGAAATTTCCGCTTTATCTGCACAGCTCGCCCGAATTCGCGGCAAAAAAGCTGCTTTCTGCCGGCGAGCGCCGGCTTTTTGCCTTCACCCATGTGTTCCGCAACCAGGAAAGAGGCCCTCTCCATCACCCGGAATTCACCCTGCTCGAATGGTATCGGGCAGCCGAACCCTATCAAAAATTGATCGAGGACTGCATGGAGCTCCTCGAAAGCACCGTCACGGCCGCGGGAAGCCGCTCTCTCGCTTTCGCCGGACATGTCTCGGATCCCTTCCGCCCGCCGGAAATTCTCTCCGTCGCCGAGGCCTTCGAGCGCCATTGCGGGCTTGATCTCGTCGCGACGCTCAGCGATCCCGAAAGGGGCCGCAGGCTTCTCGCGGATGGCGCGCAAAGCCATGGTCTCAGAGTCAGCCCGGACGATAGCTGGCGGGATATTTTCAGCAAGATCCTGTCGGCCAAGATCGAGCCACAGCTCGGCCATGGCCGCCCGACCATCTTGATGGATTATCCAGCCGCCGAGGCGGCCCTCTCCCAACTAAAGGCAGACCCGCGTTTCGCCGAGCGGTTCGAGCTTTATGCCTGCGGCGTCGAGCTCGCCAATGGCTTTGGCGAGCTTCGTGACGCCGACATCCAGCGCGCCCGCTTCGAGACAGCGGAAGCGTTGCGGCAGGAGCTCTATGGCGAGACCTACCCGATCGATGAGGATTTTCTGGCGGCGCTTTCGATCATGCCGCCGGCCAGCGGGATTGCCCTGGGGTTCGACCGTCTCGCCATGCTGGCGACCGGCGCGGCCCATATCGAGCAGGTCGTGTGGACCCCCCTGCCCGGGAGCCCGGGCGTCTGATGGCGAACCGGTCTTCCCCTTTGCACACGGTCGCAGATTTCATCAAGGCGGGGCTCCTGGACGAAGCCCAACGGGAGGTCGCCGAAAAGATCGCTGCAATCTATGCGGTCGGCTTGAGCGCGCCGATGGCGGCGCTCATCGACAAGACCGACCCGGATGATCCGATCGCCCGGCAGTTCGTGCCAAATCCGGCGGAACTCAACGGGCATCAAGGCGAGCGCGCCGATCCCATCGGCGACCAAAGATATAGCCCGGTCGAAGGCATTGTCCATCGCTATCCCGACCGGGCGCTTCTGAAACTTTTGCATGTGTGCCCGGTGTATTGCCGTTTCTGCTTTCGCCGGGCCGTGGTAGGGCCAAATGGGCCAACCCACCTCGCGCCGGAGGCGCTGAGCCGGGCTCTTCTCTATCTCGCCGATCACCCTGAAATTTGGGAAGTGATCCTGACCGGTGGCGATCCGCTGACCCTATCGACCCGCCGCCTCGCCGATATTTTTTCCCGTCTTTCCGCGATCCGCCACGTCAAAATCCTGCGTCTGCACACGCGCGTGCCGGTGGCCGAACCGGAGCGGATCACCCCTGCCCTCACCGCCCTTTTGAGGTCATCCGGCATGAGCGTCTATGTAGTGCTGCACGCCAATCATCCGCGCGAACTGACCCTTGCCGCCCGGGCGGCTTGTGCCCGATTGATCGATGCGGGCATCCCTATGCTCAGTCAGAGCGTGCTGCTCAGGGGTGTCAATGACGATATCGAGACCTTGACGGCGCTCATGCGCGCCTTCGTCGAGGTCCGGATCAAGCCCTATTATCTCCATCAGCTCGATGCCGCCCAAGGGACCGCGCATTTCGTGGTGCCGATCGAGCGCGGCCGCGAATTGATGCGCGCGCTGCGCGGCAAAGTTTCAGGCCTCTGCCAGCCACACTACATGCTGGATATACCAGGGGGCCATGGAAAGTCACCGATCGGCCCCAATTATCTCGAAAAACTTGCCGATGGCGCCTTCGAGATCCTTGATTACCACGGTCAGGCGCATGTCTATCCGCCGGGGACGTCGAGCGAGGCCGAAGGGGACAGCCCGGATGGCCCCTCCGGCGGGTCTCGGGAATGAACAATGGAAGTTCAATCCGCGCGGTGTGAAGGCCGCGCCGCATGTCTCGATGGGCAGGTGGCGGTCGACCCAAAAAGATTGAAAGCCTGGCTTGCCGTGCCCTCATGATCGAAACGCCAACCTTGACCAAAATTCGTACTTTTCTCACCGGGCTTGTGGCGCTCCTGGCCGCTTCCCTGCCGCTCGCCCCGGCGGATGCCAAGCCCGTCGCATCCGGCAAGGACAATGGGGTGCAGAGCGAGGCCGGAAACGCGAAGCAAAATCCGCCCGCGCCACGGGGACAGGCGCCAGCCACACCCACAACCTCCGGGAGCCCAGTCGGTGAACAACCCATGGGGCCACCGGCGCCACCGCCACAAGCACCGTCACCCGACCAGGTGCCGATAGGCCCGCTTTTGGATCAGCTAGGGGCCACGCTCAAGGATATCGGGGAAAAACTTGAGCGGCACGATCTGACCGATGCCGAGCTGCACGAGCTGCGTCAACAAATTGATCCGATCTCGGTCGGCGTTGCGGGTGCGATGGACCGCCTGACACCGCGCCTCGAAAATATCAAGACACGCCTCGACCAGCTTGGCCCCAAGCCCAACGAATCGGCTCCTCCGGAAAGTCCGGAGATCACCAAGGAGCGCGCCGATCAACAGAAACTGTTCGATGACACGACCGAGCTTTTGAAACGCGCCCGCCTGCTCGGTGTGCAGGCCACCCAGATGGGCGAACACATCACCGCGCTCAGGCGAGCATTGTTCACCCGTTCACTCTTCGCCCGGGCGCAGAGCCTCTTAAGCCCTTCTCTTTGGGTGGAGGTCTGGCGCGAGGCGCCGAGCGACACGGTCGCCGTCAAGGCGGCGTTCAGCGAATGGGTTGCCGGAATCAACAACCAGATCAACGGAGAGCGCCAAGCATGGTTTTGGGGCGGGCTCGCGCTGCTCACCCTGCTCTTCGTGCCGATCACCTGGCTCACCCACCGATTGCTGGGCCGCCGTCCGGCCGAAGGCGAGCCAAGCCGCTTCCTCAAAATTCTTGGTGCCTGGTGGATTTTGCTCGTCTTCGCGATTCCAGCCGCCCTGCTTGTGTTCATCATCGGTTGGATTTTGTCCAATTTTAATCTCGCCAACGCGCGCCTGCAGCCTTTTCTGCAGGCTCTGGGCGTGTCGATGATCCGCGTCGGCCTGGTCGCCGGCACGACGCGCGGACTCTTTGCTCCAACCCGACCGAACTGGCGTCTGCCCAGGATCAGCGACCTGGCTGCGGACCGGATCGTGCGCTCGGCAGTGACCTTGGCCATCGTCGTTTCGCTGATGCGTTTGTGCGAGGCGCTGAACGATATCGTCGGCGCTTCCCTGCCGGTCGCCGTGACCATGCGCGGCATTGTCGCCCTGCTGGGGGCGGTCCTGCTTACTGCCGAGTTCTGGAACTTCGGAAGCGGTCTCGATACGGAAGAGAATTTCAACCCCGAAATCGGCCGGGAAAGAAGTTGGCTTGATCTTCTTCGCATGGCCTCCTGGGTGGTTATGATCACCATCCTCATTTCGGTTCTCGCCGGTTACACAGCCTTTGGCGGTTTCCTGCTCGAACAATATCTGCACGTGTTCACGGTCGGCTGCCTTCTGTTCATGTTGGTCACCTTGACGGATGAAACGATTGCGAGATCGCTCGTGCCTACGACGCGGATCGGCCACCGGCTGATCACATCGATCGGCTTCAGCCGCAATGGGCTGGAGCTTTCCGGCGCTCTCGTTGCCGGACTGATGCGGCTGGTGTTCTTTGCCGTCGCGCTCGGCCTCGTACTCGCCCCCTGGGGGTTGCGCAGCAGCGACGTGCCGATTGACCTCAACGCGGCATTCTTCGGATTTCAGGTCGGAGGTGTCACGGTTTCGCCGTTCAACATCTTCATTGCCATCGGTCTTTTCGCGCTGGTCTTCGGCCTCTTTCATGCCGTGCTGCAATGGCTCGATGCCAAGCTATTGCCGCATATGAATCTCGACCTGGGGCTGCGCAACTCGATCCGCACGAGTCTCGGCTATCTCAGCTTTCTGGTCTCCGTTGGGCTTGCGCTCGGCTATCTCGGGCTGAATTTCGAGAAGCTCGCCCTCGTCGCCGGCGCGCTCTCGGTCGGCATCGGCTTCGGCCTGCAATCGATCGTCAATAATTTCGTCTCGGGCTTGATCCTCCTCTGGGAGCGGGCGGTCAGGGTCGGCGACTGGATCATCGTCGGCTCGGACCAGGGCTATGTCCGGCGCATCAACGTGCGCTCGACCGAGATCGAGACCTTCGACCGCGCCCAGGTGATCATCCCCAATTCGAGCCTTGTCACAGGCGTCGTCACCAACCTCGTCCGCAATGACCGCACCGGCCGGTTCGTCATCCCGCTCACCGTCTCTTCGACCTCGGATCCGGAGCGGGTCCGCGAGGTCCTGTTCGGCATTGCCAAATCGCATGACCTTGTGCTGAAAATGCCGACGCCGCAAGTTCTCTTCACCGGCATGACCGATTCCTCGCTCAATTTCGAGCTGCGCGCCTTCGTCGGCGACGTCGAGAAGGTGACCCGGGTGAAAAGCGATCTCTATTTCGAGATCTTCAAGCGCTTCAAGCAAGAGAAGTTCTTTCAAGGCGCGCCCCCTGGCGCCACAAAGGTGGAGATCGTCCATTACGAGAACGCGGTGGGTCATTCGGAAGCGACGGAAGAGCTCGCGGACCGCAAAGGGAAATTCCCCGGCGCGTCATAGTGTGGGTTGGCGGTCCATTTGTGAAGCATTCAAGGGGGCCTCGCTGCTTGAGCGTTTAATCAAGCTGCGTGAAGAACGCGGCCTCCCCAGAGGGCGTGATGACGGTCTCAGGTTCAACGCCATGGCTTTCCCCCTCCCTCTGTCAAGGCCCTCAGGGCCGGTGGCGGAAATCACGGAACGCCAAACGGACCGCTTCAGCCGCCCATCCCACATTCCGAAAGGCGGCCACCGTCCTTGCGCTTGTCCGATTTTCGCTTCCGACCTTACCAAAATGTTTCACGTGAAACATTTTGGTAAGGTCCGGCCTGCGTCACGGACCCCGGCCTAGAGCGGCGGATGATCAACTTGAATCGGTCCGCCGCTCGAGCATTTTGTTTGAGCCTCGGATTTTTCCCAAAACCGGTTTCCACTTTTGGGTCCGATGCTCTAATTCTGCCTTCTCGCGTTCCAGCAAGAACCGCTTGCGGCCAACGCCGCCCCGATAGCCGGAGAGCGCGCCATCGCTGCGCAAGATGCGGTGACAGGGGATGGCAACCGCTATGGCATTGGCCGCGCAAGCATTGGCCACGGCGCGGACGGCCTTCGGCGCGCCGATCTTCTTGGCGATCTCGGCATAGCTCGCCGTCGATCCCGCCGGAATCCGGCAGAGCGCGCGCCAGACCCGCTTTTGAAAAGCGGTGCCCTCGATATCGAGCGGAAGATCGAGACCAACGGTGGGCTTTTCGACGAAAGCGACGACCTTGTCGGTCAGCGCCGCAAACTCCCGACCAGCCGCGATGAGTCGCGCTTGCGGAAAGCGCCGGCGCAGATCATCATGAAGCGCCTCGGGCGTATCCCCGAAAAGGATGGCGCAAATCCCTTTTTCGCGACGCGCCACCAGGACAAAACCAAGCGCACAGGCTTTTGCGGCATAGTGGATTTCCACATCCTTGAGGTCGGTTCCGCGGAGAACAGTAGCCATGCTTGAGCCCTTCCCTTCCACAGCCGATTGACTTGCGAAAATACATCGGAACTGAGTCGGCCCATTCCTATCACGGGGGAGAGACATTTTGTCGCCCTTTTTCAAAGCAGCCTTGGCCGCAACTCTAGGTTTTGGCGGGGCCGGGAGCGCGGCGCTGCTCGCGCCATGCGCGGAATTGAGCGTCGAAGTTGGCGGCGCGCCGATGCTGCCTTCGAGGAGCATTCTGGAGAATATCGTCAATTCAAAGGATCATACGACATGGCTCAACGCCATTCAGGCGGCCGATCTCGCTGAGACCTTGCAGGGCGAAGGGCCATTCACACTCCTCGCTCCGGTGAACAAGGCCTTCGACAAGCTCCCCAAGGGGACGCTCGAATCCTGGCTGTTGCCCGAGAACAAGCCCGCTCTCACGGCGATCCTCACCTATCACGTGATCCAAGGCCGAATTGCCGCCGCCGATTTCATCGCGGCCATAGAGAAGGGCAATGGCTCGGCCGCCTACCAAACCGTCGAAGGCGAGATGCTGACCGTTCGGCACGATGGACGCAGGCTTGAATTCATCGATGCCAAGGGCAACAGATCCTTTGTCACCCTTGCCGATGTCCTTCAAAGGAACGGCGTGATACACATCATCGACAGCGTGCTGTTGCCCAAGGGCTAGAGCGGGATGAGCAAAACTATGAAGCGATTTTGCACTCGCATCCCGCTCTATTACGAGAATCGATCACGTTTCCTGATTTTGGATCGATTCGATCCAAAATCATCGTGATCTAAGGCGCCGCCATAGGGCGATTGTCGCGCCGCGCGCGGCCTTCAAGCTCAGAAAGGATCAGCTTCATGGCGCGTCCATTTCCATTTCGATCTTGCCTCCAGCTGCTGCTGGTGGCCCGACGGGCTGTGATCCTGC
>DATJTB010000044.1:0-9391 GCA_035503795.1 Methylocella sp. | reverse complement strand
CTCTCTCCCCTAGCAAAATCCAATTTTCACCCGGGTCAATCAAAGTGCTGGAACCAAAGAGCCCTGCCCGAAGTTAGCTGATCATGTTCGAGTGTCTTTTGTTATACTGCTATTTAGGTGCAGTCCCCGCCCCTATCGTTCCTGACGGAGCGGGCGGTTATGTGCCTTTCACAAACAGTCGGGTCATGCCGGATGACGAGCTACGGCCATATGACCCCGCGATTGACGGCCCGGTTCCAGTTTATCCCGTACCAAGGGGTAGAATGCCGCCAGGGAGGTACGTGCCGCCGCCGGGCTATTACCCGCCGCCGCCGGATGCCGGTATGTGGATTCGTCCGTATCCGGACATGTACCCATATTAAGGGCTTTTCCGGACCGCGTTTAGTCAAGAAAACGCTGAATTGCGGTCTTACCCAAGGTGTCCGTGTTCAAGGCACCAGCTTGAGCTCAGAGAGTACGGTGGGGATGAGCTCAGAAACGGTCGGATGTATGTGCACTGCGCGCCGAAGCGTGGTGAAGGGGGCCTTGGCATACATGATGTCCAGAATGCCGTGGACGGCCTCATCGCCGCCCACGCCGAGAATAGCAGCCCCTAGAATCTGGTGGCTGTCAGCATCGACGACGATTTTGATAAACCCCTGAGTTTCGCCTTTCTCGACGGCGCGCGCCACTCTGCTCATGGGCCGCTTTCCAACCAGGATGCGCCCTCCCGACTGACGCGCCTCCGCTTCCGTAAGACCTGCGCGGCCGAGCGGCGGGTCCACATAAAGGGCATAGGCGGAAAGCCGGTCGCTGACGCGGCGGCCATCGTTGTCGAGGAGATTGGCTGCGACGATCTCGAAGTCGTTATAGGTCGTATGGGTGAAGGCGCCCTTGCCGTTGCAGTCGCCGAGCGCCCAGATACCGGGCACACTGGTGCGCAGCTCATCGTCGACCACGATGAATCCGCGCTTGTCGATTTCGACACCGGCCTTGTCGAGGCCGAGATCGTCGGTATTCGGTCGCCGTCCAACTGCCAGCAGCACATGGGAGCCAATGACCTCTCGATCACCAGACTTGCAGTCAACCATGATCGCGGTATTTGCGCCGCGACGTGCGAAGCTGATGCATTCGGCACCAAGACGAATGCGGATTCCCTCTGCCTCGAGAATGTCCTTCACAGCCGCGGACACATCCTCGTCCTCGTGCTGGATCAAGCGCGATCCCTTCTCGACGACGGTCACCTCGCTGCCGAAGCGGCGGTACATCTGCGCAAACTCGAGGCCGACGTAGCTGCCGCCGATGATGACGAGGTGAGGCGGCAGGACATCGAGATCCAGCATGGATGCGTTGGTTAGGTAGCGGATCTCGTCGAGGCCGGGCATGTTGGGTAAGAGCGGGCGGCCGCCGACATTGATGAAGATACGACTTGCCGACAGCAGTTCCTCTCCGACCCTGATTTCGTTCGGTGTTTCGAAATGGGCATGGCCCTCGTAGACGGTGCAGTTAGCCATGCCCCTCAGCCAAGCTTCGAGTCCGGCGCGCGATGCGCCCACAACAGCGTCCTTTCGGGCTTTGACAGCCTTCATGTCGACACCAATCGGTCCGCCGGTCGTCACGCCATAGTCGGAGGCACGCCGCGCTAGGTGAGCGGCATAAGCGCTGGCGACAAGCGTCTTCGTTGGCGTGCATCCCGTGTTGACGCAGGTCCCGCCGATGAGCTTGCGCTCGATCAGAGCGACTCTCATGCCAGCTCCGCTGAGGCGGCCGGCCAGGGATGGCCCGGCCTGCCCCGCCCCGATGATGATCGCGTCGAATGTCCTGGTCACGAGAACGACCTCACAATCAGAATCGCGCCGCCGATTGTGATCACATCCTTGTGGCGTGCGATCGGAAGGTGTTTAATGACTACGAGTCGCTTTTGTTGGCTCGGATCAAAACCCGAGGCCAACAGCTTCTGGACCTCTTCGCGCTTCGCGCGTACCTCTTTCAATCCGATGCGCGGGCAGGAACCAATTGCAAGCTTGCGCTGCTTTCCCCCAAAGCGATAAGCTAAATGCCAGAGCTTCGACCCTGAGGGCTTAACCCACAATTGCAGGCCACCGCCGTCTGAGAGCTTAACCGTCTGGTCGGGACTTGGGTTTCGCCGCGCGTATCGCCGAATCGGTCAGCATATGTTAGTCTCGTCTCGCGGCACAATGGACCGAGGCCCACAAAAAGGCCAACAAATTCGTTGGCTATTGATGGACAGTAAAAGACGACGATGGACCTTTCAAAGAGCTAAATATCTAATTTTCTTAGGATTTATGGAGAGCCTCAAACGCCGTTGGATATCTATTTGGTGCCCAGAAGAGGACTCGAACCTCCACGGCTTTCACCACTGGTACCTGAAACCAGCGCGTCTACCAATTCCGCCATCTGGGCCTCGAAATTCTGATAGGGGGCCGCTCAAGGGTTTGTCAATAGAAGGGGCCGCTGCCCGCTTGGTTCCGACTTGCCTGCGCTGGCAAGGCCACTATAAAGCGGACCGGCCACCTGGGGTGGGACGGTCGGACGGCCCAGTCAAACGGAAGTGGGAAAGCCGCCATATTCCCCCAATCGGACTTTCCCCTATCGGACAGGTTTGCAGCGCAGAGGATCGACGATGACGCAACAATGGGCGAGAGCCGATCGGCTAGTAACGGTGTTCGGCGGATCGGGCTTTCTCGGCCGGCATGTGGTGCGCGCTCTGGCGCGGCGGGGCTGGCGGATAAGGGTCGCGGTGCGCCGGCCGGATCTTGCTTTCCATCTGCAGCCGCTTGGCAAGGTCGGGCAAATCCATGCGGTGCAGGCTAATCTGCGCTTTCCGGACTCAGTCGCACATGCCTTGCGCGACGCCGATGCCGCAGTCAATCTGGTCGGCATTTTGGAGGAGAAGGGCGGGCAGCATTTCGAGGCTATCCACCATCAAGGTGCGGAGGCCATCGCCAAGGCGGCGAAGAGCGCGGGCCTTGCCAATCTGGTGCATGTTTCGGCGCTGGGAGCGGATGCGGCAAGCCCTTCCCATTACGCGCAGACCAAGGCCTATGGCGAGGCGGCGGTGCGGCAAGCCCTGCCGGGCGCCGTGATCCTGCGGCCTTCCGTCATATTTGGGCCTGAGGATCATTTCTTCAACCGTTTTGCCGCCATGGCGCGCATCCTGCCGGTGCTGCCCTTGATCGCTGGTGAGACGCGGCTCCAACCCGTGTTTGCGGGCGATGTCGCCGAAGCCGTGGCGCTCGCGCTCGAGGGCCGGGCAGAAGCCGGCAAAAGCTACGAGCTCGGCGGCCCGGAAGTGGCGAGCTTGCGGCAGATCCAGGAGTTCGTCCTCAAAGTTACGGGCCGCCATCGCCGCTTCATCAAGGTTTCGTTCAACGAGGCGAGGCTGATCGCGTCCCTTTGCGATTTGTTGTCACTCATCTCTCTGGGTCTATTGCCCGGCAAATTTGGCCTGACGCGAGATCAAATCGAGCTCTTGCGGGATGACAATATCGTTTCACCAGAGGCGGAGGCTGAAGGGCGCACGCTGTCCGGTCTTGGCATCACCCCAGAGCCCTTCGAGACCTTCGTCCCCACCTATCTTTATCGCTATCGCAAGACTGGCCAGTTCGGCGGGATCACGGCGGCTTGAAGCGTCCACCGGGCGGATAATTGCGGGAGACGATCCGGCCAGCCACCCGCACCATGAAAGCCGCGCCGAAGAGCGGCGTGAGCAGATTGAGAAGGGGGATGGCCAGAAAAGCTGCAAGGATCAGACCCGCGCCAAGAATGCGCAGCTCATTTCTTTGCCGCAGCTTCGTGAGTTCCGTGAACGAGACGACGCGCGCGGCGGCGAACTCGAAATAGCCACGTCCCGACAAATAGGCGTTGGCGGCGAAAAAAGCCACTGCATTGAGGCCGGGAATCAGCATGAAGAACAAGGCAAGCGCATTGACGAGGAGGGATAGGGTAGCGAATTTCGCCGAGAGCCAAAGTGAATCGGGGAGGGGCAAAGCGCGCCCGGGCGGCCGATCGGGCGCAAATTCCCGCTCGGCGGCGGCTGCCAGCTCATCGAAGAAATAACCGGCGACCAGAAACGAAACCGGCGTCACCAGAAAGGCCAGTCCGGCAATGAGCCCGACACCGCTTAGAAACGACAGAGCGGTCGCCACCCAGGCCGCCGCAGCATTCTGACTCGCGGCAGGCAGGACATGGGCGAAGGCAAGGATGAGGAGCCTGTGGAGCGAGATGAAGGCAAGGCCGAGGAGGGCGAGGGTCAGGCCCAGCGTCTTCCATAGCACCGCCCGATAAGGTGGCGCGAAAATCTGCCGCAAGGCAGCCAGCGCATCTTCGACCATGGCGATTATCCATTGATCTGCTCGACATCGAGCGGGAGTGCAGCACAAGTCTTCAATGCCGCTTTCACGAAGGTGACAAGGGGCGCACGGATCGCCACCATCGTCCCTTCGCCTGACAATGGCTGATCAGCTGCGGGAACCCATCCGCGATCGACGTTGTGAGTCATGCGTTGGATCCCAGCGGCCGGTTCGCGTGGCCTCCAAAAAGCTTTTGATCGCCTGAGTCTGATTGTGGCTCACTCCGGCAAGGTCTCGCCGGAGCCGCCCATTTCGGCGGGAAAATCCTTCAGCTTCAGGAGGCCGTCGCGGATTTGCAGGACCGCCTCGGCATAATTGACATGAAGCTGCGGCCTGAATGGAAAATCCGGGATTGTCGCCGAAAAGACGTCGATCAGACTGAAAGGCGGATGGTTGGTCATGAGATGTCCGCCGCACAGGCGGCAGAACTGCCGCTCGCTGTTCAAGGTCTTCCGGTAGGTACCGATATGCTCGGCCCCCTTGGTGACCTTGACCTGTTCCGGTTTCCATAGAACGAAGGCATTGACGGGGGAGGCCGACCATGAGCGGCACGACTGGCAATGGCAATAGCCCATGGCCGCCGGCTCACCTTCGACCTCGACGGCGACCGCCCCGCAAAAACAGCTTCCCGCGTAGGTCTTCATGTGATCCTCCTAACGAGCGCGCCGGTCACATGCCGACGGCCTCGATCCCTTACACCTAGAGCGAAATCCGCAAAAGTTGCCAGACTTTCGCGACGAGAATTCGCTCCAACTTCTGATCTTGCGCGATTTCTTATCGAACGATTCCGGTCGAGCGGAAAGCGCGCTAGGTGCCATCCATTATCCAGAACCAAAACCGCAAACGTCTTGCCGAGTCTCCCTCATCATCCTATACTTAAATTTCTGCCTAAGGGGTGCTGCCGGCAACGGCGGCTGAGATCACACCCGTGGAACCTGAATCTGGGTAATGCCAGCGAAGGGATAGGCCGTTCAAGATGAGCGAGAATCTCGTCGTTTTGCGTCCTCTCTTCGCTTTGCGATTTACCCACCAAGCGGAGGCGTGCGATGAACATCCGGGAAAAGCCGCAAGACGTCGTTCCGCAAAGCGTGACCATCGGGCCTTTGCCGGGCTCGAAGAAGGTCTATCATCATCCGCAAGGGCGGCCGGACATCGCCGTGCCTTTCCGGGAAATCACGCTCAATTCCTCTGCGTCTGAGCCGCCGGTGCGAGTGTACGATCCTTCCGGCCCCTATACGCAGGAAGGAGTCGCTGTCGATCTCTCGAAGGGACTTCCGCTCCTTCGCACGCCCTGGCTGTCGGCGAGATCGGGGCTTGAGGTCTATGCGGGCCGCGCTGTACGCCCAGAGGACAATGGCGGCATTGCTTTTCCCCATTTGGTGCCCCCCTGCCCCGCCAATCGTCAGCCAAGGCGGGGGCGAAGGGACTCCCTCGTAACGCAATATGAATTCGCGCGCGAAGGCATCATCACGGAAGAAATGATCTTTGCCGCCGACCGGGAGAATCTCGGCCGCGAGCGAATGGCCGAGGGCGCTCTGGCCCGTCTCCAGGATGGTGAGAGCTTTGGCGCCGCTATTCCGGCCTTTGTCACGCCGGAATTCGTGCGGGACGAGATCGCCTGCGGGCGCGCGATCATCCCGGCCAATATCAACCATCCAGAGCTCGAGCCGATGGTTATCGGCCGCAATTTCCTCGTCAAGGTCAATGCCAATATCGGCAATTCGGCGGTGACGTCCTCAGTCGCCGAGGAAGTCGAGAAAATGGTCTGGGCGATCCGCTGGGGCGCCGATACGGTGATGGACCTTTCGACCGGGCACAACATCCACAACATCCGAGACTGGATTCTGCGCAACGCGCCGGTGCCGATCGGCACGGTGCCCATCTATCAGGCACTCGAAAAAGTCGGCGGCGACCCAACCAAGCTCACCTTCGACATTTTCCGTGACACGCTGATCGAGCAGGCTGAACAAGGGGTCGATTATTTCACCATCCATGCGGGCGTACGCCTCGCTTTTGTGCCGCTGACCGCAAGACGCACAACCGGCATCGTCTCGCGTGGCGGTTCGATCATGGCCCGCTGGTGCCTCGCCCATCATAAGGAGAGCTTCCTCTATGACCGATTCGACGAGATTTGCGATGTCATGCGCGCCTATGACGTCTCTTTCTCGCTCGGCGACGGTTTGCGGCCGGGCTCGATCGCCGACGCCAATGATGCAGCGCAATTCGCCGAGCTCGAAACCTTGGGCGAGCTCACCAGGATCGCCTGGAACAAGGGCTGTCAGGTGATGATCGAAGGCCCCGGCCATGTGCCGATGCACAAGATCAAGATCAATATGGAAAAGCAGCTCAAGGAATGTGGCGAAGCGCCTTTCTACACGCTAGGGCCGCTGACGACCGATATTGCGCCGGGTTATGACCACATCACATCCGGCATCGGCGCGGCGATGATCGGCTGGTTCGGTTGCGCCATGCTCTGCTATGTGACTCCAAAAGAGCATTTGGGCCTGCCGGACCGCGACGACGTGAAGACGGGAGTCATCACCTATCGCATCGCGGCCCATGCGGCCGATCTCGCCAGGGGCCATCCGGCGGCGCAAATTCGCGATGACGCCGTCTCACGCGCCCGCTTTGACTTCCGCTGGCAGGATCAGTTCAATTTGGGTCTCGATCCCGAGACGGCCAAGCTCTTTCATGACGAGACGCTACCCAAGGAAGCACACAAGAGCGCGCACTTCTGCTCCATGTGCGGTCCGCAATTCTGCTCCATGCAGATCACCAAGGATCTGCGCGAGGAAGCCACAAGGATCGCTGAGCGGGAGAAGGGAATGGCTGAGAAAAGCGCCGAGTTCCTCGAAAAAGGTGGCAAGCTTTATCTGGATAGAACGGCCTGAAGGACGGCTGATAGGTCAGGCGGTCTATGATGGCGTACAGCGTCTTTGTATCTCATGGCTGGCATGACCGATGGATAGCGCGAGAAATTGCAACCGGAATTCAAAACAAAGCGAGAGCCGAAGTATTCATTGACATTTTCGACATCAAGAGCGGCGATCGTATCGAAGAAAAGGTTCATGCGGGCCTTTCCGGCTGCAACGAGTTGATCTCATTGCTTACTCCATGGTCCGTAGACCGGAACTGGGTGTGGACGGAGATGGCGGCTGTATGGATTCAGCGAAAGCTGCATGTCGGCGTCATGTATGGGGTCACGCTTGAACAGATTGACAAGGAACACGGCTGACTGGCGGTCTTGTCTCCGACTCATGTGATCAGCATCAACGACATCGACAAGCTATTTTGACGAACTTTCAGTTCGTGTGAAGGACACGTCAAATGTCTAGCACAAAGGACGTTTTTATTTCCTATTCTCACGGAGACAGGAAGTGGGCTGAGGATCTGGCAAGATTGATGACCAAGCGCGGCGTATCTGTATTTTCCGACTTTGATTTGCAACCTGGCACCGAATGGGCCGAAGTCATAAGAAAAGAGCTAGAAAAAGCATCTGCGCTTGTTCTTCTCATACCATCGGTTGACGTCCCGAACAGAAACAATATTTGGTTCGAGGCGGGAGCCGCGAAAGCATTAGGTAAAAGAATTCTAGCTGTGTTGCCTCCTAACCGCCGATCGGTCGATCTGCCGTCGGATATTGCGGATATTGTGGATATTCTAGTACTCGATGCGGACAAGAGGCCACTGGAAAGCATAGCCGAGACATTGACCCAGGCCATCCCAGAGACCGATATATCGACAAACTAGAATCGGTTGCAAACCGACTTGCACTTGAAATGACGGGAAAACCAAGCCTTATGCTTTCGCCGCCGGAAGTCGAACGCTACGCGCGTCATATCGTTCTGCATGGGGTCGGCGGACCAGGCCAACTGAAGCTGAAATCGGCCCGCGTCCTCGTCATCGGCGCCGGTGGTTTGGGAGCGCCGCTCATCCAATATCTTGCCGCCGCAGGCATCGGCGAGATCGGCATTGCGGATTGTGATGAGGTGTCACTCTCCAATCTCCAGCGTCAGATTATTTTCGGGACAGAGGATGTCGGGCGGGCCAAGGTCGACTGCGCACAGGAAGCTGTCCGAAGGTTGAACCCTTTCGTCAATGTCGCACCGCTGAACTTGCGGATTTCCGAGGCCAATGCTCGCGATGTGGTGAAGGGCTTCGACATGGTTGCCGATGGATCGGATAATTTCGTGACCCGCTACGCCGTGTCCGATGCTTGTTTTTTCGAGAAGAAACCGCTCGTCACGGCAGCGGTCGGTGCCTTCGATGGCACGCTGACCGTTCTGCGGCCCTATGAAAGAAGCGCATCGGGCGAACCCAATCCCACATATCGCTGCCTTTATCCGGAGCCGCCTCCACCTGAGGCCGTGCCGGCTTGTTCGGCAACGGGTGTGCTCGGCGCCCTGACCGGCCTGATCGGTGCCATGATGGCCCTTGAAGTCCTGCGCGAAATCGTCGGTTTCGGCGATGGGCTTATCGGCAAGCTCATACTGGTCGATGCCCTCAATATGCGGTTTGAGACGATCCGTTACGGTTGGGATCCCTCCAACCCGTTGAGCGGAAAGGCGACAATGCCCTCATCCGGCGTCATGACAGCGGGATGAGCAAGGGGATTGTGCCCCAAGCTCGACGCGCGTTGACAGTCGGTGAGCCAACCTCTAGACAACGGAGCTATATTGTATCATGGCGCGCATGTCCGCTTCGGACGTAGTCCCATCAACCGTCAGGCGGCAAGGCCAGCACGGATGAATGATGGGGGATAGTTCAACGGTAGAACCGCGGACTCTGACTCCGTTAATCCTGGTTCGAATCCAGGTCCCCCAGCCAGACATCTCACTGACGTTCCCACGTATTTCAGGTTTCCGGGAAAGCCGAAAAAGTCCCGAGAATGCAGAGCTTAGCCTGATGATGTGGACGGCCTCGCCTCAACGGCGTCGAAGCGCCAAGAACGTGGTAGCCGGAAGGCTCCACAAGAGAGGGAGACCGTCCATGGAGAGGTTTATCAGAATCGGGGTTGATCTGGCCAAGAACTATTTTCA
>DATJTB010000043.1:0-12603 GCA_035503795.1 Methylocella sp. | reverse complement strand
TTCGCTCCAGCCGGGGCCGAGCACCGTCTCGGCAAAACGGAACGGATCATCGACCCGCACGCAGCCATGGCTGAACGCCCGCTTGGTCGCGGCGAAGAGCTTGCGCAGGGGCGTATCGTGCATATAGACGGAGAAATCATTCGGAAACATGAATTTGATCCGCCCCAGCGCGTTCCGCTCGCCGGGCGGCTGGCGTACCACGAGATGGCCGTTGCGGGTAAAGACCTCATAGCCGAGGCGGCTGAAATAATTCGGATCATTGGCGAGTTTCGGCAGCATCTCCTTGCGTAGGATCGAAGGCGGCACATTCCAATAGGGATTGACGATCAGGAATTTCATCGCGTCGGAGAAGATGGGTGTCGGCGTGTCCTCCTTGCCGACGACAACTTTTGTGCGCAGGAGCTCGGCGCCGCGATCTATGACGATGGCCTCGAAATCGGGAATGTTCACCTCAATGCGCTCGGCGCCGAGCTCGCGCGGCATCCAACGCCACCGTTCCATATTGGCGAGAATCTCGGCGATGAGCCTCGATGAAGATGCGCCTCCCGACATCTCGCTGCCGCGGGCGGGGAAGATGTCGGAGGTCGGCAGGCGGCCTGCTTTACGGAAGTCGGCGATACCGGCGGCTCGCTCGTGCCGCAATTGGCCCAGTTTTTCGCGCAAGGCCGCGTAGCCTTGCTGTTGCGGGTTGAATTTCTGCAGGACCTTTCCGGCGTCGATCCCCGCGGTTGACGTGAGCGTCAGGATCAGGGCGGGTTCAGCGACTTCCGGCGTGGCCCCGATGAGACGTGAGATGGCATGGGGATCGACCCGGCTGCCGCTCGCCTGGCGGCCGTAGGCTACGACCGCATCGCTTAAAGCAAGATCGGCGTTCGCGATCTCGGTGTCGCTCTGGGGTGTCCCCGGAGGGGAAAAGCCCCGGAGATCGAGGCCGTCATCGCCGGCCCGCTGCAGGCGTTCGGTGACTGCCGCAACCTCGGGGATCGGCGCGCCCTTCCGCCACCACAGCGGGGTGAAATCACGCAAGGCATAAAAAGCCGCGATCGCCTCCCGCTCGCGGCGGTGCAGCAGTCCATGGGGATCGGGCTGGCCGGCCCGGGCTTCCAGAAGCGCTTTGAGGGCCGCATTAATCGCCGGCAAGGGCGCGGCTTGCGTGGCTTCGATCGCCGGGCCCGCAGCAGGTGGCGCGGCCGAAGGTTCGCTCGCCTCCTTGCTGCTGTCATTGTCTGGCAAGGGCAAGTCTGCCGAATCCAGCGGTTCCGGGGCCGCATCGGCTGGCACTGCCGGGAATTCTGGGGTCGCCGGCGCGGCACCGGTGCCAGTCTGTGGGCCATCTTCCGCGGTGGCTGGCGAGCAGGCAAAGGCCAGCGCCAGCGCCACGACCGCCGCATGAGGAAACAGCCCGCGTCCGGATGGGCCAAGCCAAGCCGCAGCGCCACGGCATTTCGTTAAGTAACGGCATTCCCGGACACGTTTTCGCGCTGGTCTAAGCATCATCCAAACCTCTTTATGCCGGCCCGCGGAGCTGATCCGGCGCGTGCTCCTATCGTGATGGAAAGGCAAACCCTGTTTCCGTAACGCACAAACCCTCCATTCGGCCTATTCCATCACGCAAAAGAAAAATATAGTTGCATAACTGCCCCTAAGCGGATCTGGCGCCAGCTTAGGCCCGGGCCAGACCATGGCCTTTGTCCTCGTCCTCCGCCGCTTCGGCTGCCGGGTTCAAAGCCGCCTCCGAATGACAGTCCTTCACTTTCCGGTAAAGGGTGGAGCGGCCGATGCCCAGCTCGCGGGCCGCCACTGACATCTGCCCACGATAACGGTCAAGAGCAAAGCGGATCGTCGCGGCCTCCAATTCGGCGAGCGACCGCAATTGGCCTCGTGCATTGAGGAGTGGCAGCACATTGGGGTCGCGCATTTTGATCGGAACGAATTCCTTTTGCCGGGGAAGCTGAGGGCACAAGTCTCGATCCGCTGGCATGACGCGCAGCCCGCTCGCGCCGCCGGCACGCGCCGCGATTAGCGAAAAATCGGCGACTGTCAGCTCGCTGCCTTCAGCCAGCAACACTGCCCGAAAGACGGCAGTTTCCAATTGCCGCAGATTGCCCGGCCAATCATGGCTCGTCAGCAAGGCCAGGGCCTCGGCACAGATTCCAAAAATCCGCTTGCCCTGCTCGGCGGCATGGCGCGCGCAAAAGCGCTCGGCGAGCGGGCCGATATCGGCTGCCCGGGCGCGAAGCGGTGGCAGGGTGATCGGAAAGACATTGAGCCGGTAGAAGAGGTCCTGGCGGAAAAATCCGCGGCTCACCTGTTCGATCAAGTCCTCGTCGGCGGCCGCGATGAGGCGGATGTCAGCCTTCAGCGGCCGCTTGCTGCCAGCCGGCACGACCGAGTCCTGTTGCAGGACATCGAGCAGCCGGATTTGCGCCTCCATCGGCAAGGCACAAATTCGGTCGAGGAACAGCGTGCCGCCTTCCGCTTCTTTCAGCCGGCCTGGTATTCTTTTACGCGCCTCACCGAAGAGGAGGCTCACCGCCTGCGCTGCGGACAGGGTGGCGCATTTGACGGCGACGAAAGGACGGCAACGCCGCTGCGAAGCGCCATGCAGGGCGCGGGCGAAGCTCTCCTTGCCGGTGCCGGCCTCGCCTTCGAGCAGAATGGGAAGGGTTGATTTCGCGCCCTTTTCTCCGAGCCGGACCGCGCGCATCATCGCCGCGCTTTCACTGATGAGATCGCCAAAGCCCAATCGTCCAATCAATCGCAGATCGAAGAAGCGGGCTTCTTCCGAAAGCCGCGCTGCATGAAGCGCGTTCTTGATCGCAACTTGCAGGCGGGCGGGTTCTGCCGGCTTAACGACGAAATCCTGGGCCCCGGCCCGCACCGCGGCGAGCGCCGAATCGGTCCTGCCCTGCGTCGTCGAGACGATTATTGGCAGACGGGACCGCGCGGCCCGCAGCCGGCTGATCGCGGCCATCCCATCGAAATCCGGCATGACGAGATCGAGGATGAGAAGAGCGCCCCCCGCCGCGCTTGATGCGCTGAGCCGGGCGAGCGCCGTCGGTCCATGCGCCACGCTTTGCGCCTCATAGCCAAAGCCTCGGCAGAGCCTTTCGAGATGATGGCGTTCAACGGGGTCCGCGGCGGTGATGAGGATTTTGGCGGTCATGCGGCCTCCCGGGGCAGGAAAGCAAGGCCCCACTTTGCGCAATCACGGTAAATGGCGGGTTAACGCGTGATTTTTCGTCCTAAGGCTCTAGATTATCCATCGAACGATAAAATTTGAACGTTTTCTCAATGACTTACGTAACCAAAGCCACGGTATGAAGCAGCTCGGTTCTTGCGCGCCTGCAGGCCAGCTAAGCGATTGCTCATGCACGAGGTCCGTATGGACGATGTCTATTCCAGCGGGGGCAAAACCGGCAGCGATCGGCCGATGAACAGCCGATCGGGCACGCCGGACGGTCAGCTGGGCCACGCTGTGGACGGCAGCTCATTTTCCTACGATCTGTCCCGGCTCGTCCTTGAATTCGAGCGTCGTGGTGCCTGGGTGAGAAGCGCGACGGCGGGCCTGGAAAAAAGGGTTCTCTTCGAGCTGGCGAGCCGGCTGAGCCTGGACGCCCTCGGTTTGGAGCAGGCGCTGCGGGAGTTGATCCATACGGTCCGTTTGGCGGGCGAGACCTTCGATCGATGCCAAGGCCGCTCGTCCGGATGGCAGCTTGGCCCTGAGCTGCAGAACCGGCTCACCCACCTTGTGAGACGAGGCGACTTCGACGTGGGCCGCCGGATCTTCGATGAATTCCTTGCCTCGCGCGATCGCCATGAGACAGGCGGCGCATGCCTATCCCATTCCGCATCGCGGATCGCCTTGCTTGAAGCGGGCCTCAACCTCGATTTGCTGTGCCGTGACGCGCGCGCCGCAGCGCGGCGCATAGAAGCGATCGTGACGCTGGGCGCAGATCAGACAGAGCCACATCCGTCCTGGTCGGCCCCCTATTGGCAGAGATTCCATCAGCTCCTGATCGAAGGCCGGGACGGAGAGATCAACCTGCCGGTCGAAATCGCCGTCGAAATGACGCGGCGCATGGTGGAAACGGGCCGCAACGAGGATGAACGCGGCACGGCTCTTATGCTGGTGGGCCAAACGCTCGGGCTCCTGGGCGCGCGGGAGAGGGGAACAGCGCGGCTTGTGGAAGCGGTTGAAGCCTATCGCGAGGCGCTGAAGGAAAACATCCGTGAGCGCGTGCCGATGCAATGGGCGGCAAACCAGATGCATCTTGGCATTGCCTTGAAGCGTCTCGCCGACCGGGAGAGCGGCCGCGAGCACCTCCTGGAAGCGGCCGGCGCCTATCGACAGGCCTTGCAGGAATGGACAAGGACGAAAGCGCCCCGCGATTGGGCCGCGACCCAAATGTATCTCGGTGCGGCGCTCGCCACGCTCGGTGAGCGAGAGGGTGGAACGGGCCATCTTGTCGAAGCGGCCAACGCCTATGACGAGGCGCTCATGGCTACGGACCGCTCCTACTTCCCGCGTCAATGGGCGGCGACTAAGGTCAATCTCGGCAATGTCCTCATGTTGCTTGGCGAGCGGCAAAGCGGTACCGGCAAACTCAAGGAAGCCATAGACGCCTTTCGCGAAGCCTTGCTCGAGCAAACCCGTGAGCGCCAGCCCCAGGAATGGGCGCAGACCAAGGTCTATCTCGGCAGCGCACTGTACCGTCTGGGCGAGCGGGAGGGAACCATGGACGCGCTTGAGGAAGCGGTGCTAGCGTTCCGCGAGGCTCTGCAGGAGAATACCCGCGCCCGTGATCCGCAGCGATGGGCGATGACCACAAACAATCTTGGCCTCGCATTGGCCGTTGCCGGCGCGCGCGAGAATGCGACGAGCCGGCTGGAAGAGGCGATCGCCCGCTTTGAGGAAGCGCTGCTCGAATATCCGCGCGCGAGCCTGCCGCTCGATTGGGCTTCAACCCGGAACAATCTCGGGCTCGCGCTCATGGCGCTCGGCGAACGGGAGGCCAGTCCCGCACGATTCGATGCGGCGGCCAGTGCGTTTCGCGACGCCTTGCAGGAGTTCACCCGCGACCGGACGCCCCAGCAATGGGCGGCGATTCAGGCGAGTCTCGGCAAGGTCTTGCGGTTGGTGGGCGTGTGGGCAATGGATGAGGAGCGTCTGAAGGAAGCGGTGGGCGCCTTCCGGGCGGCTTTGCAGGTCAGAACTAGGGATGCAATGCCACTGAAATGGGCCGCGACGCGGCTCGGCCTCGCCCGGGTGCTCGTCGCCCTTCATGCCAGGACCGGGGAGCCCACCGTGCTGCGCGAGGCCGCGCAAACGCTCGATGGTGTCCTCGATGAAGCGCGCAATGGTGGCGCAGCGACGCTCGCCGCCAAGGCCGAGCGCCTGCGGCAAGCCATCGACTTAGAGGCAGGGGGCACGCCCTGAACCCATTGCTGGCCCGGTTTCCTGCTCCCCCACCCTCCGAAAGAAGCTTTCAGCTTCCATAACCGCGCCCAGCAAATGTCACGGCATATTGGCGGTTTGCCTGAGCGCATCATGGAAAATTTCGACTCCGGCGGAAAGATCCACCTCATCGATCACAAGCGGCGGCGCAAAGCGGATAACCGTGTCATGCGTTTCCTTCGTCAGGACGCCGCGTCGCATCATGGCGAGGCACACATCTTTCGCGCCGACGATCTCGGGGTCAAGCTCGGCGCCAGCCCAAAGACCTTTGCCGCGGACGGCCTTGAGCGCCGGATGACGGATTCCGGCGAGCGCGTCAAGCAGGTGCTCGCCGAGCCTCCGACTGCGTTCCGCAAGACGCTCTTCCTGAAGGATGGCGATCGCCTCCCGCCCCACGGCCGCCGCGAGCGGATTGCCGCCGAAGGTCGAGCCATGGCTTGCGGGGGTGAAGACGTCCATGACGTCCCGCTTGGCGAGAAAGGCAGAGACCGGGATCAGGCCGCCGCCGAGCGCCTTGCCGAGGATCAATCCGTCGGGCTTGGCGTCCTCATGCTCGAAACAGAAATTGCGCCCGCTGCGCCCAAAGCCGGACTGCACCTCGTCGAAGATCAATAAAATGCCATGCCGGTCACAGATTTTTCGAAGAGCTTTCAGATAGCCTTGCGGCGGCACGATGATTCCGGCTTCGCCCTGGATAGGCTCGATCAGCACAGCTGCCGTGCGAGGCCCGATGGCCGCTTCGAGCGCCGCGGCCTCGCCGAAAGGAACGCTCACAAAGCCCGGCGCGAAAGGTCCAAAGCCGCGCCGGTAGGCGGGCTCGCTTGAAAAGCCGATAATTGTCGTGGTGCGGCCATGGAAATTGCCAGCCGCGACGATGATTTCGACTTTGTCCTCCGGGATAGCGAGCCGGTCGGTGCCATAGCGGCGCGTCGCCTTGATCGCCGTCTCGACTGCTTCGGCACCCGTATTCATCGGCAGGCAGGCGTCAAGCCCGGCCAAGCGGGTGAGCTCCTCGCAGAACGGTCCGAGATTATCAGAATAGTAGGCACGTGAGATGATATCGAGCCGCTCAAGCTGATCCTTGAGGGCCTTGACGAGGCGTGGATGTCGGTGGCCGAAATTCGCCGCCGAATAGGCGCTCATCATATCGATGTAGCGCCGGCCTTGCGGATCGAAGAGATGCGCACCTTCCCCACGGCTCAATACGACCGGCAAGGGCGCGTAATTCTTCGCGCCAAAGCGGGCTTCCCGGGCGATCGTGCCCTGCAAGGTCAAGTTGGTCTCGACGGACATGACGGCCTCTCAAGCCGATGCGATGTTTCGATCTACTCCACTCAAAAAATGAGAGCGGGATCCCGAGATTGCCACTTGCAAAGCAAGTTGATCCAACACCATCCCGCGCTTTGGAGATGTCATTTTAAGGATATCATTATGCCATTGAGCCGGGCGTGATTGGGACGGAAAAGGCCGTCGTTTCACGGAGAAAATCCGCGACAAGGCCCCATTTACGGGCAAAAATACGTCGACCTGTAAGCCTCGGGAGCGACCCCGAAAGGGATTTTGAGAGCTGCAAAATCATGGTGCTAAGGCGCAGAGTCGATGAAATGGACCTTAAAATCCTCAAGCGGCTGCAGCTCGACGCGCGCATAGCCAATGTTCAACTCGCAAAGTCCATCAATTTGTCGCCGAGTGCCTGCCTCGACCGGGTCAAAGCGCTCGAAAGATCGGGTCTGATCAAGCGCTATATCGCCGATCTCGATCTTGCGAAGATTTCAAGCACGGTGATGCTGATGGTCGAAGTCATCCTTGAAAATCACCGGGAAGCCGATTTCGAAAAGTTCCTCGCCGCGATCCGCAAACGCGATGAAGTTCTGGAATGCTACAAGATCGGCGGGCGTATCGATTACCTCATGCGGGTGCTCTGCCGGGACATCGCCCACTATAATGAGCTCAGCGACTATATGAGCCGCGGCGATCTCGGTGTCGAGAAATTCCACGGCCATGTCGTGCTCGACGTCGACAAGGTTTTCCAAGGTTTTCCGCTCGATCTAATCGCCACGCCGCAGGAACGCGAATGATCATTCAGGATCACCGGAAAGGGCCGTCCTGCGTACAGGGCGGCCACATCCTTACTAAGCCGCAACCTTGTCGCATTCTGCGGCGCAGGCTCTGCACGCCTCGCCGCATGCTTTGCATTCGGCGATCTTAGGGAATTTTTCGCATTCTTTCTCGCAGTCTTTACAGATCATCGAGACCACCTTGGCAAAATGGTCCGTATGCTCCGAATTCACCGCTGCCAAGGCGGCGAGGGCACCGCAGGCGTTGACGAGTTGGAAGGCCGCATCGGCGCAGCCGGCCATGCTCGTATCTTTCATCTTGTACATGCCGAAGCAATGCCTGAGGCAGTCATTGCCGGTGGCGACACATTCAATGCTCGTTTTCTCGAGGGCCTTGTATTTCGGCGGATGCATGGGTTCTTCCGTCTCTGCCGCCATCATAGCCTGGGCAAAGGCTTGAGACGCCGATGCAACCGCGGCGGTGGTTCCGGCGGCAGCAATGAATTCACGCCTATCCATCGTCTTCCTCCTAGCATAAGGCTCGAGTATGTAGGGTTCGAACCACCCCTTTTTGCAATGCGGAAGCGCTCTCCATTGCAAACTCGCAAACTGATCCTCAACCTGCACTTACAGAAATAGCGCGCTATCTCGGCATGGCAATGAAGCGCTTGAATTAAGCGAAGGCCTTTACCGGTAGGCGCCGCCAGTTTTGTATTCAAGAGACCGTGAAGCGGAACGTGCCTGATGAGCGGCGTTCGTTTATTGACATCACATGCCAGCTCACTCCGTAGGTGCCGGGCAGCAGCGTGCGCCAGAGATACACGATCACAACCGATTAGGATCATTGACAGGCCTGTTAGCTGCAATCGCAGCTCCTGCAGGATTTGAGACCTCGACGCTAGCCGGTCCGGCGAGACTGCTGGCCGCCGCCGTGAGAACACCGGCGCAAGCCATCGTTGCTTTGTTGATTATGATCTATCCTCGATCTGAAAGTGAGAGAGCCATCGGCGAGCCACAATTGTTGGTCCGGCTTTCGGGCGTCACATGCCCGTCATCTCAGCTTCCTAAACATCCGTGGCCACGATCTCGCTCCCTGTCCGGCGGCGATGTCACATCACCACTTTTATCATGAGAGTTCCATGCGACAGAACACTCGCAAGGCGGCATCCACCATTCTCTTGTCCATGCTGTTTGCGGCCCATGGCGACAGTGGCTCTGCTTCAGGAAGCAACGAGCCGACGGCGACTCCCATCAAGCACCTCGTCGTCATATACGGTGAGAACCAGTCCTTCGATCATTATTTCGGAACCTATCCCCACGCGCTCAATCCGAAGGGTGAACCCATCTTCCGGGCATCCCCGTTGACGCCAGAAGTCAACGGGTTCACTTACGCGCTCCTTCATATTAATCCCAACCTGAACCCGGCCAATGGGAAAGGGGCGGGCAATCCCTTCCGCCTCGACCGGTCGCAGGCTCTGACCTCTGACCAGAACCATGATTACGGTCCCGAGCAGCAGGCCTTCGACAAGGGCAAGATGGATCTCTTCCCGGAATATACGGGTACGGCCGGAACCGGCGGCACCGGCCAATTCGAAACGACGGGCCTCGTCCTTGGTTATTATGACGGCAACACCGTCACGGCGCTGTGGAACTATGCGCAGCATTTTGCCCTGAACGACAATTCCTTCGGCTCGCAATTCGGTCCCTCAACGGTCGGAGCCCTCAATCTGGCTTCCGGGCAGACCAATGGCGCGAACTATTATGATCCCACGGGCAAAAAGATCGGCGCCGACAACGACGCTGTGGTCGACGACGGCCAGGGCGGCTTGACCGTGATCGGCGACCCCGACCCCTATCTGGATGCTTGCGCCACCACCACAGGCGACACGGCCGAGAAGCTCGGCCAGAATATCGGCGACCTGCTCAATAAAAAGGGCGTCACCTGGGGCTGGTTCCAGGGCGGTTTCAACCTTTCGCTCAAGAATAGCAATGGAACGACCGGCTGTAGCCGCAGTTCCACCTCGGCGGTGTTAAACAACGTCTTGCAGAAGGATTATGTGCCGCACCACGAGCCGTTCCAATATTATCCATCGACCCGTAATCCGAAGCATACGAATCCCAGCTCGGTCGCGGCTGTTGGCACCTCGCATGACGGCGGTGCCAATCATCAATATGATCTCGATTATTTCAGCGCTGCTCTCGATGCTAATAATCTGCCGGCCGTCTCCTTCCTCAAGGCGCGGAAATACCAGAACGCCCATCCGGCCAATTCCGATCCGCTCGACGAGCAAACCTTCCTTGTGACCGTGATCAACGCGCTCCAGGAGAGCAACTATTGGGAGAGCACCGCGGTCATCCTCGCCTATGATGATTCAGATGGTTGGTATGATCATGTCCAGCATGTGATCAAACCTTCCACCAGCGCGGAGGACTTTTTCCTGGGGCCGAATGAGTGCGGCCCGCTTAATAGCCATGAAAAGCTGACGCCCGGCACACCACCCAGCAACGCCTTGCCGGGTATCAACGGCAAACCGGTCAATGGCCGCTGCGGCTATGGCCCGCGCCTGCCTCTGCTCGTGATTTCACCCTATGCCAATCATAATTTCGTTGATCACACGCTGACGGACCAGTCCTCGATCATTAAGTTTATCGAGGACAATTGGCTGAACGGCGAACGGATCGGCCAGGGCTCTTATGACGCCATCGCCGGCTCGCTCGAAAATATGTTCGATTTCCATCAGAAGCCGACGACGAAGCTGATCCTCGATCCCAATACGGGCAATCCGGTCAACTAACCGTTGCAAACAAGATCCGGGGAGAGCCCTGACTTTACCCGGATCTTGGTGCTTTCCATCCGGAATCTGTTCCATGCGCCACTTTTCGGACTTCCGGCCGGCCATTCTGGGTGCCTTAATCAAGCGGTGGCCTTTTTGGCTTGGCCTCGCCCTGACCCTGACTGGTGCTTTGTCGATCGCAGCGACCCTGGGGTGGGCCGGCTCCAAGGCAAGTCCCGAAACCGGGCCGTCCGATCCGCCGTCTGCCACGGCGCCATCCGAGCCCATCGGCCAGGCGGCAGAGCTTTCCGCGGTCGCGGAGCTCGGCCGCAAAATGTTCTTCGACCCTTCACTCTCCAGCTCGGGCGAGCTGGCCTGCGCCTCCTGCCATAGCCCGGCGCATTTTTACGGGCCGCCCACTGAACTTGCGGTGCAGTTCGGCGGGCCGCGTCGGCAAAGCGCCGGCCTTCGCGCCGTCCCGACCCTGACCTATCTGGAACACACGCCGATTTTCACCATTGGCCCCGACAAGAACACGCAGGACGAGGATAAGCCGCCGCCAGTCACGCCGGCTCCTGATGTGAAGGTCGCCGCCGCCGCGAAGGCCGACAATTCTGGCGCGCCTTTCGCCGCTGCCGAGGAGAATGTTCCGCAAGGCGGACTCGATCGTGACGGCCGCGCCCAGACCTTTCAGGCCCAGTCCGCCGGACCCTTGCTCGATCCCAATGAGATGGACAATCATAGCGCCGAAGAGATCCTGGAACGCATCAAGCGGGCACCTTATGCCGAAGACATGAAAATGCTCTTCGGCGAAGAGATTTTCTCCCAGCGGCTTCTAGCGCTGGACGAAGCGCTTTTCGCGCTCGCCCGGTTTCAGCTCGAGGAGCCGAGCTTTCATCCCTATAGCAGCGAATATGATGCTTATCTCGCCGGCAAGGCCAAGCTGAGCGATTCCGAAATGCGCGGCCTGAAACTCTTCGAGGATCCGAAGAAGGGCAATTGCGCCTCCTGCCATATCGACAAGCCCTCGCCCGATGGCCTGACCCCGCCGGCTTTCACCGACTATCAATTCGAGGCCCTGGGTGCGCCCCGCAATCGAAACATTCCGGCAAACGCCGATCCACATTTCTACGACCTGGGATTATGCGGCCCGTTGCGCGCCGATTATGTAAAGGCTGCGGCCTATTGCGGCCTCTTCAAGACGCCGACCCTCCGCAATGTAGCGACCCGCAAGGTGTTCTTCCACAACGGTGTCTTCCGCTCGCTCGATGAAGTCATGCGCTTTTATGTCGAACGCGAGACCAGGCCGGAAAAATGGTATCCGCGGCGCGCCAACGGCGAGCTCGATCTCTATGATGATTTGCCGCCCGAATATAAGAAGAACATCGACGTTGCGGACGCGCCCTTCGATCGCAAGTTGGGCGAGGAACCGGCCCTCAATGAGGCGGAAATCGCCGATGTGATCGCCTTTCTTAACACGCTGACCGACGGCTTTGAGCCCGAGCAAAAGCGTGCGGAAGCCACTCCGTAATGCGATTCTTGGAGATCCGGATTGCGGTGATCGATTCTAAGAATTTAGAGCGGGATTTCAGCGAAAAACCGGTACCCATTTTTTCGCGTCCCGCTCTAGAGTTGGCGCTCGATCCGGGAAGCGACTCCGGCTAAGATGAAGCCGCACCACCGTCCAAGAATTCACGCAAGACGAAGGCGTTGTTATGCGCGGCATCCTTTGCCGCGTAGAGCAAAGTCAATGTCGTGGTCTTCTGCATTTGATGACGCAGCTCGGCGGCGGCCGGGTTTTGCTGCAATTCGGCGAGATAGCGGGCGCGAAATTCCGGCCATTTCCTAGGGTCATGAGAATACCAGCGCCGCAGTGCGTCGCTTGGTGCGATATCCTTGACCCAGGCATCGATGCGCGCCGCTTCCCGCACAATTCCGCGCGGCCAAAGCCGGTCAACCAGCAGCCGCATGCCATCCGAAGTCTTGGGCGAATCGTAAATGCGCTTGATGCGGATGACCGTCATTGTTTCACGTCCAGGGAGCCCGAAGCGATGCTTCGCCTCGGCTCTGATTTAAGAGGAATTGGATGCAGAGGAAGAAGCGCATCGTGATAAATAATCCGGGCGAGTTATAGATAAAGGCTCGGCAGGGAGAGTCATACGAGTAAGAAAGCTAGCCTGATGATGTGGACGGCCTCGCCTCAACGGCGTCGAAGCGCCAAGAACGTGGTAGCCGGAAGGCTCCACAAGAGAGGGAGACCGTCCATGGAGAGGTTTATCAGAATCGGGGTTGATCTGGCCAAGAACTATTTTCA
>DATJTB010000042.1:0-18920 GCA_035503795.1 Methylocella sp. | reverse complement strand
GGAGATCCTGCGCCTGGCGAAACCGTGTTTTGGTCCAAACGGCCGATCGCCCGTGGATTTGCCTTTGACCTTTCCGGCTGGACGCTCCTTGCCAAGCTCATCCCTTCCGAAGCGGCTTTGCGACGGCTGCTTCATGCGCCGGAAGAAGCGGATATCATCTCTTACTCGGATCCCAAGAAATCGGTGTTCCGCTATGCGGCTCTGGTCAGGGGCCGACTCGAAGCTTGCGTCTTCTTTGCCTCTCCTCGCAGCGCATTTCCCGAGGCAGAACAGGTCTCAGAACGGCTTGGACAGACTCTCGAACCTGGGGCCCGCTTTTCCCTGCTTTCCGGTGTCGATTCGGGAGCGGCTGCGCCGGCGAGGATCGTCTGCGCCTGCTTTGCGGTGAAGGAAGCTGCGATCTCTCACGCGATCCGCAGCGAAAAGCTCACGACGACCGTTCAGATTGGGGCACTGCTGCAAGCCGGGACCGATTGCGGGTCGTGCATCCCTGAACTCAAGAAGCTCCTGGCCGACATTGAGCTACCGGCGGTGGCATGACGGCCCCTTCACGGTCCTTGAACCTTCTAATTGGTCCGCTTGCGCTGTCGCGAGCAAGACGCGGGGGTGTGATGACCTCGTCTGCACCGCGTGAGCTGAGACGGGCGACTCCCGAGGACATCGCGGAGCATCGTTTCCCTCCGGCCGTTGTATCCGAGCCGGTGTCCCGCAAGATAGCCGAGAGCGCCTGCTTATACTAAATAAGCATAAGCAGACCCAACGGTTCCCAAAGCACCCAGCGCGAGAGCGGCGTGCCAGGGCCAGCGCTGGCCACGTACGATGATGGCGATCGTCGCAATTGCAATGGCGACGTGAAGGAAGGTGACCGAAATCGTCAGAACATGATGGCGGTGCTCGTGGTGCTCGCTGTCTTTCAGCTTGTCCTCGGTTTGCCTCTCAAGCGTCTCTCCCTTGTCGAAAAGCTCCTTCTCTTCCGCGCCATAGCCATCAGCCTCCTTTTGGAAATCCGACGCCTTTGGGCCACCCGTCGCGGCGCCAAGAATATAGAGGTGCTTTTTGAGGCTTTTGGCTTGATAGAAGCTCCAATTGTCGGTCGCGCGGTTTTGCAGCAGCACGGCCGCATTCTTGTCGCCGATCGCGGCCGCCGTCTTGAGCGTTTCAAGACTGCCGACGGTCGCGGCTATGACGGCCAGGACCGCAATGGTGACCGACACTTTGGTGAGAAACGGGTCACCCAGATGGGCGGCGTGTTCCGCGTGTTCGGCATGTTCGAAATGCTCGGTTGGCGTTTCAGACATCGATGATTTTCCTTGAGCAAAAAAGCAAGGCTCTGGACAGCAGGAGGCCTCTTGCTGAGAATTTTGGCTCGTTATGTGCTCGGTTTACATCACCCGTGGAAGAGCCCGCGATGAGGATAGGGATCCCGTCATGACGAAGACAAGTCTTTGGCTTGCGCTCGGGGGCTTTGCAATAGGCTCGCTTGCCGCTCAGGAGAGACGATCCGAAGGCGACGACCAAAGAGAGGCCATCGTTCTCGAGCGGATCGAAAAAGATTATGTTCTCGGGCAGATGCGGCTCTTCGTCGAAAGCATTCAAGCTATAGCCGATGGGCTGGCTGAGGGAAACCCTTCGAAGGCGGCGGAAGCCGCGGCTGCGCGCGGGCTGAAACGCAATGCTGATGATCCGGCTTTTCCCGTCACCTTACGGGCCAAGCTGCCAGATCACTGGAAGCAATTGGGCGGCGGCATGCGCAAAGGCTTCGATCAGATTGCGCAGGGCATCACGGATGGCCAAGACACCCCACATTCCTTGAAAGAGCTCGGGGAACTTATGAAAGGCTGTGTTGGATGTCACGCATCCTATCGCATTGTGGATGCGAAGCCCTAAGTCCCCGTCCTCCTTAGGAAAGTGATGTCCAAGAAGAAATGTGCGATCAGGATTCTTATGTGAATTTTCTTGAACAATAACCTGTGCCCTGTCATACTTGGCTGTATTAAAAAAGGGGGGTTGAAGAGTCTAACTAACCCTCAGGGTCAATGGTTGGAACCCCGGCCCTGCACGCGCTACCCCCTAAAAGGCTCCCGGATTTGGGAGCTTTTTTTTGCTGTGAAACTCTGTAGGTAATCGCAAAAATGAGCGTCTACGCCTAAGCCGAATACCTGAATTTGCTCCTCTCTAAAGTTTGCCGATCCGGGTCAAAGTGAAGAGGCCCAAGGGGGGCAGCTTATGCCTTTCCAAGAGGCGGACGCCGGGTGTTTTCGCGAGCCAATCGCCGAGAATTGACCAAGGAAATTCCGGCCGCCAGCCGAGGTGGGCGCTGCGTTTGCCAAGCCAAGACTCGATCCAGGCGATCGGCCCTTCACCGGCACCGAAATGATTGACGATGATGATCTCGCCGCCGGGCTTCACGACGCGGGCAAGTTCATTGAGGGTCGCCTCCGGTGCGGGCAGGACCGTGAGCACATAGGGCGCCACCACCGCATCGAAATGCGCATCATTGAAAGCAAGGTGCTCCGCATCCATGATGAAGAGACCCTCGACATTGGCAAGCGCCTTGTCGCACACGCGCTGTCGAGCTCGTGCGAGCATGGGCTCGGAGAGATCGATGCCGGTTAGTCGGACATGCCCGCCGAACATGGGAAGCTCAAGGCCGGTGCCGACGCCGACATCGAGCACTCGGCCGCCGATTCGATTGGCCGCGGCGGCGATGGCCTTGCGCCCCGGCCGCATCACAAAGGTGAAAACAAGATCGTAAACCGGCGCCCAGCGCGCATAGGAGGATTTGACATGCGCGCTGTCAAGGAGGGCGGACGCGCCAGAAATGTCCGGCCGCAGGTCCCAAGCCGCCGCTCCGCTCGTCTTCATTTTGTCTGTCACAGGCGCAACCTCCCCGCTTCGGTTCTAAATGCTCGGTTCTAAGTGCCAAGAGCGGAATGCAGGCGAAAACCGCACCACACTTTTGCTCTCCCCACGCTTAAACCGCTAGCCCCTTCGCATGGGCCCCAGCTCAGGTCAATGGCGCTGTGGTTTGTTCATCACTATGGCAGGACGTCCGGGTGGGAGAACGGCGCGACCGGCTCGGTTGAAACGATGAAGCCGCCGCCCAGAACCCTGGCGCGCGGCCCATCCGAATCATAGATGACACAGGCTTGGCCCGGCGAGACCCCATGTTCGGGAATTGCGAAGGTCACTTCAGCTTGCGCCAAGCCTGCTTCGAGCAAGCCCTGAACGGGCGGCCGCGAGGAGCGGATTTTCACGAAAATCTCCCGCCCCTTGGCTTGCTCCTCGAGCGAGCCAGGCCCGATCCAGTTGACGGCGCGCAAATGGATCCGGCTTGTCGCCAAAGCTTCGTGTGGCCCGACGACCACGAGCGCACGCGCCGCATCGAGCTTGACGACGAACAAGGGCTCGCCGTGCGGCGAACCACCAAGACCAAGGCCGCGCCTCTGCCCGACCGTGTAATGGATGACGCCCGGATGGCGTCCAAGAACGCGACCGTCCACATGGACGATCTCGCCGGGCTTACCCGCGCCGGGCGAAAGCCGCTTGACCAGATCGCTATATTTGCCGGATGGCACAAAGCAGATGTCCTGGCTGTCAGCCTTATCGGCAACCGGCAAGCCAAACCGCCGCGCGGCTTCCCGCACTTGGGGTTTCTCCATTTCGCCTAGAGGAAATCGCAAGAAGGACAACTGTTCTTTGGTAGTCGCGAACATGAAATAGCTCTGATCGCGGGAAAGATCGTCGGCCCGGTAAAGCCCCCACTCACCGGCGCTGTCGCGCCGCAGGCCAACATAATGTCCCGTCGCCAGGGCCTCGGCGCCCAGGTCGCGCGCGGTCTCCAAGAGATCGGCGAATTTGATTTCGCTGTTGCAGGCTACGCAGGGAACGGGTGTCTCACCCGCCGCATAGCTTTTCGCGAAAGGCCCGATGACCTTGTCCTTGAAGCGCGCTTCATAATCCAGCACATAATGCGGGATGCCGAGCCGCGCGGCGGTGCGGCGCGCGTCAAGAATATCTTGCCCGGCACAGCAGGCGCCCGGTCGGTGCACTGCCGCCCCATGGTCATAGAGCTGCAACGTCATGCCGATCACGTCATAGCCTTGCTCTTTCAGTAAAGCCGCCACGACCGAGGAATCCACGCCCCCGGACATGGCAACAACGATACGCGTTTCAGCGGCCGGCTTTATGAAGCCAAGATCCATGGATTGAACTTTTCCTCCGCAGGCTCAAGACCACAATGATTCATAATTTGGGATCGAACGATCCAAACTATAACTGTCATCTTTCCTTTCGAGTCGGCTTGAAAGAAGTCCGACCTTTTCGCGTCCCGTACGAGAGCCCTTTCACCTGAAGCTGGAGGGGCCCGTCCAAAATCGGCCATATCACGGGATATCGATGCGGAACCGCTTCGCCATCGCTCTTGTCGAAAAACCCTAATTTAATACTGGCCTCGCGCCCATTGCAAACTTGGCAGCCCAGGGCGCGGTGAACTCCCGAGGATCTGGGCCCCTCAATCCAAAATCATGAAAGACGATCACCCCATTCGCATCCCGAGCGTGCGGGGCGAATATTGAGTGTTGCTTTAACAATTCGCAAATGAATTGTCTCAAATAAGGACAGGATTCAGATGATTTTGGCATCGTAAGAATAATGAAGAGAATTCAAGGAGCATCCTTCCAATAAAATCTGTGGCCTCGGTTTAGGCAAATCTTAAAACACCGCTCCTATGTTTTCGCTGGAGCAGGATGAGCAAAAGCGTGAAGCGGTTTTGCGCTCGCATCCCGCTCTAAATTACGAGAATCGATCACGTTTCATGATTTTGCATCGATTCGATCCAAAACCATCGTGATCTGAGCAAGTCAGCTGTATGTGAGTGTTGAGCATGTCGGAATCTAACCGTCTGCGGACCAAATATGTTATCGGGCCGGACGGCAGTCCGTTGACGGTTGCAGATCTACCGCCGACCACGACCAAGCGCTGGGTGATCCGGCGCAAGGCGGAAGTCGTGGCGGCCGTGCGAGGTGGCCTCCTCTCGCTCGACGAAGCCTGCAGCCGCTATACACTGACGGTCGATGAATTCCTGTCGTGGCAATCATCCATCGATCAATATGGGCTTGCCGGATTGCGCACCACGCGTCTTCAGCAATATCGGGCCTGAACGCCCTGTCTCGGATTGGCCCAGACTGCGCCCGGATGGGGACTTCGATCCGCGCTCCCTCAATAAAACTCCGGATGTTTTCCGGCTTTCTCTTCCGGCAGTGAATGGCGCAGGATGAAAGGCAATTGGGCCATTGAAAACAGAAAAATCAAAATCAGCATGCCGGGAAATTTGAACGCGACCCAGACGTCATTCGACTGAGTGCGCCAGACGATCTCATTCAAAATTGCGAGGGCGAAAAAGAAGCCGCTCCATCGCCAGGTGAGCCGCCGCCAGCCCGTCTCCGTCAAACTCATCGCCTGATCAAACAGGATCGGCAAGATGGGCTTTCCCATCGCCAGGCCGCCGATCAAGGCGATGCCAAAGCCCGCATAAAGCACCGTCGGCTTCATCTTGATGAAAGTCGAATCTTGCAGATAAAGCGTGAGGCCGCCGAAGATGAGCACCAGAAGGGCGGTGAAAAGTGGCACGGTCGGCAGCCGGCGAGCAACAATGAATGAGATGGCGAGCGCTACAACGATCGCTCCCATCAGGACCAGGGTCGCGGTAAAGAGCGCTGCGTTCGGGCCGGCCAGGATCGAGAGTGGCAACACATGTTCGGCCAAGGGCGCGAAGAGTTGTGGCCGTGCATTGGCGAAAAAGAACAGGATCAGGGGGCCCATCTCGATGCCGAATTTGAGCCAGGGCGATGTTCGCTTCGGCTGCGCTTGAAGGTGCTTGGTCAGGACCTGCCTATCGGCCATCAACTGGATCTTTCTTCTTTGCGAGTGAGCGATTTCTCGCTTTGCGTCTTCCCGGAATCCGCTTCCCTGGCATCCCCGAAAGGCTCTCTATAGGTTTTGTCGCACGTTCTTAAAGCGTACCGATGCCCACTTGACTGGAAAATGGTCTAACTAAGGCTCCAGACCGGCGATAGCGCGGGCGAAATCCCGCGCCTTGAAGGTTTCGAGGTCGCTGGCGCCCTCTCCTACGCCGATGAAGTGAATCGGCAATTTGAATTTTTCCGCGACCGCCACGAGGATGCCGCCACGCGCCGTCCCGTCGAGCTTTGTCATGACGAGGCCAGTGACACCCGCAACGCGGCCAAAAATCTCGACCTGGTTGATGGCATTTTGGCCGACGGTCGCGTCAAGCACGAGAATCACGGCATGCGGCGCTTGCGGATCGGCCTTGCGCATCACCCTTATGATCTTTTCGAGTTCCGCCATGAGCTCGGTCCGGTTCTGCAAGCGGCCCGCCGTATCCATGAGAAGGACGTCAGCCGCCTCCTCCCGCGCCGCCTTCATCGCATCGAAGGCGAGCGCCGGCGCATCGCCTCCCTGCCCGCGGAAGATCACCGGGCAGCCAAGCCGCTCCCCCCAGATGCGCAATTGCTCGATCGCCGCGGCGCGAAAAGTATCACCCGCCGCGAGGGTGACAGAAAAGCCCTTGGCCTTGAATTGCGCGGCGAGCTTGCCGATCGTCGTCGTCTTGCCGGAGCCATTGACCCCGACCACCAAAATCACAAATGGCTTCCGCGAAGGATCGATTTCAAGCGGCCGGGCATGGGGCTCAAGCACGCGCTCGACCTCGCAGGCGAGCACGGCCTTCACTTCGGCGACATCGATATCCTTGTCATAGCGGCCATGGCCGACGGCTTTGGCGATGCGCGCTGCCGCTTCGAGGCCGAGATCGGCCCGGATCAGCACATCCTCCAAATCTTCGAGCATGCCGGAATCCAGCCGGCGCTTGGTGAAGATTGCCGCCAATCCTGCGCCAATCGAGCCGGAGGAGCGTGACAAGCCTTCGCGCAGCCTTGTCCACCAGCTCCGCTTCCGCTCAGGTTCCGCCGCCGCGAGATCCGCGGCTTCTACGGATTCAGTCAAAGTGGCTTCCGGAGGCGGCTGATCGAGTGGCGCCAGGGCCCCGTCTTGTGCGTCTTGTGCCTCGGCCTCCGGTTGGAGCAGTTCAGGCCCTGTTTCGGATAAAAGTGGGGCTTCTTCGGTGGGAGCCTCGGCCTCGATCAGCGCGGCATCTTTCTCAGCCTCGGTGAAACCGAACATGCGCTTGAAAAAGCCCGGCTTGTGTTTCGACTGGGTCTGATTGTCCGCCTTTTCCTTGCTCACCATGCCATTCCTGTCGAACCGGCAGCCGCCGATTTCTCTGTCGCATGATCTGATAAAGCATTTTCCGGCGAAGTGGAAACCGGTTCGCGTTAAAGAAAATGCGGCAAATCAAACCGCGGGTGCATGTCGCGCTTCAATCAAAGGCACTCGAAATCTGCACCTTTTGAGTTGCGGATCGTCACGATGCGAAATTAGTGCTTGCGCGAAATGCCAAGGCCCTCGGCTAATTTAGAAGCGGGCTCCATGATGGGTCCGACGCATAATTGGGGGTCGGCACCACAAATTCACCGCGGCCGAAGATATCGGTCATATAGATTCTGGCACCGCTCTGGCCGCCAGGATCGCGGAAAAACATCAGATAAAGGCCGTTTGGCGCCCAGGTTGGACCTTCATTGTGATAGCCTTCGGTCAAGACCCGCTCGCCGGATCCGTCCGGCCGCATGACGCCGATTGCAAAGGAGCCGGCCTTTTGCTTGGTGAAGGCAATATAATCGCCCTTTGGCGACCAGACGGGAGTCGAATAGCGCCCGTCGCCGAAGGAAATGCGCTTCGGCGCGCCGCCCGTGGCCGGCATGACGTAAATCTGCTGGCTGCCGCCGCGATCCGATTCAAAGACGATCTGCGATCCGTCCGGCGAATAGGATGGCGAGGTGTCAATGGCGTTCGAATCGGAAAGCCTTGTCGTCGTGCGGCTGCGTAGATCCATGGTGTAGAGATTGGACGAGACGCCCTGTGCAAGCGACATCACGACCTTTTGCCCATCCGGCGAGAAACGGGGCGCGAAGGTCATGCCGGGGAAATTGCCGACCACTTCGCGCTGGCCGGTCTCAATATTTAAAAGCAGCACTTTCGGGTCGGCGGCTCCAAAGGACATATAGGTGACATCAAGGGAAGAGGGGGAAAAGCGCGGCGTTACCACGAGATCATCGCCGCGCGTCATATAGCGCAGATTGGCGCCGTCCTGGTCCATGATCGCGAGGCGTTTGCGGCGGTGCTCGGGCGGCCCGACTTCGTCGACAAAGGCGATCCTTGTGTCGAAAAATCCCTGCTCGCCGGTGATCCGCGAGAAAATCGCATCCGAGATGATATGGGCGACGCGGCGTGCGTTATTGGGGTCGGTGACATATTGGCTACCGGCAATCTGCGCGCCCGTCGCCACATCCCAAAGTCGGAACTCGGTCTGCAACCTTCCATCCGCCGAGCGCCCGGCGCGGCCGGTCACGACGAATTGCGCATTGATCATCCGCCACCCATCCATTTGCGGCGGTTGATCCGGATTGCTGATCGTCTCGACGAAACTACTGGGATCGATCGGCGTGAGGAATACCGAACGGCGGAAATTATTGGTGATGATGCTGGTCAGTTCGGCTTTCCCATCGCCCGCAAAGACGGTCACCGCGATCGGTATGGGCTTGAAAGCGCCACCGCCATGCACATCGAGATAGCGGTCGGGCTCGGCTTGTGCAGGCAGCGCTAATGCAAGGATGAGCAGAAAAACGACGAGGCATCCGGCCATCCTCTCGGCTTCAATGGGAAATGGAAGACGCGAGCCTTCGCGGTGGCGGAACGCAACGGGCCGGAATATCACAGCATTTCCTCAGGATCGAAACGCACGATCCGACCCTTCCACTGCTCGTAGAAGGGCTGATATTGGGCAGGAATCCGCAAAGGATCGCATCGCCTAACTGCCCGCTCCGCGCTTTCCGCTAGGCTGCGCGAAGCGGGGTCGGTCGGCGGATTGAGCAATTGAGGCGGACCGATCAGCGAACCATCCGGTGAATAGTGGACCCGGATTTCCGGGACATATTTCTGCTGACCGCGGATACCGACATACATCCAGCACTTTTTATATTGCTCCTGCAGATAACCGTCGAGCCGATCCCACATGGAGGGTGACATTTTGGCAGCGCTTGCATTGGGTGCGCCGAGCGCGGCGGTCTGGGTCAATTCGCGCCCGGTCGAAGGCTTTCTCTGCGGCGCCTCCTTATTAAGGAAGTTCGCTATATCGCCGGCATCGAATTTCTTCTCGGCATCATCGGTCTCATCACCTGATTTTGGCTTCGCCTCCGGCTTTGGCCTGGGCTTTTCCTTCAGCCTGTCTGCCTCGAGCAGCTTGGCGAGTTCGTCGGGCTTGAATTTCGGCTCGGCCTTTTTTGGTGGCTCAACCACCGGTTTCGGCGGCTTCGGCAAATTGGCCTCCGCCTCCTGTACCACGGACGGTTTGGGGGGCGGAGCGGGGACCGGCTTTTGCGGCTGAGGCGGCGCTTTGGCGGTGGGCTTTACAATGTCCTCGGCCGGACGCGAAGGTGGCCGATTGGGGCTTGCGACTGGCGTCTTTTGCGCTTCCTCGGCGCGGCCTGGCTCGGCCTCACGTTTCAACGATGAGGGCGGCGCCGGGACGTCCCTTTCCACATCCCTGGGCGAAGGCTGCCTATTGAGCTCAGAAAGATCGGCGAGCTTCTCAGCCCGCTGATGGGGCTTGATCTCCGTTGCCTTCTTCTCGCCCTTCATGATTTGATTGAACGCATCCGAGTTGATGACGGCAACCGGAATGCTTTCCGTTTCGTCACTTTCCGGTGGCGGTCCAGAAAACGACAACAGCGCGAGGAGGAGCAGGCCGAGATGGGCGCTGCCCGAAACCGCGAAGCCAGGATTGTCCGGCAAAGCCATCAGGACTCAGTTCTTATTCGGATCGGTGACGAGCGCGACCTTCTTGTAGCCGGCCGCGGTGATGATCGACATGACCTCGGCGATCCGCCCATAATTCACTTGAGTGGCGCCACGGACGTAAATGCGGTCATCGGCGCCGCCGGCCGCCGCCGTCTTTAGACGGTCGACGAGGCCTGAGATTTCCACCGGCTCATCCATGACGTAAATCAGCCCCTTGTCATCGACCGCGACCGAGATCGGCTTTTGCTCGACATTGAGCGCCGCGGCCTTGGTTTTGGGCAAATCGATTGCGACACCGGTGGCGAGCAGCGGCGCCGCGACCATGAATATGATCAAAAGGACGAGCATGACGTCGATAAAGGGAGTCATGTTGATCTCCGCCATGGCCCGATAGCGGGGGATACCCCGCCGTCCACGTCCGGTTCTGCGCAATGTTAAGCCCGACATCCCCATGTGCAAAACTCCGGTGCGAAATTTGTCTAATTGATCCGAGCCGCCCTCCCGGGACTAGCTATGCCGCCCGATCATTGTGGCCATGCTGATCGATCTGGCGAGACAGGATCGCCGAGAACTCATCAGCAAATCCTTCGAGCCTCGCCTGTTTCTTGGCGACATCACCCTGGAACTTATTATAGGCGATGAGCGCCGGAATGGCCGCGAACAAGCCAATCGCCGTAGCAAACAGCGCTTCCGCAATGCCCGGCGCCACCACGGCGAGTGAGGTGTTGCGCGAGGCGGCAATCGAGCGGAAGGCGGTCATGATGCCCCAGACCGTGCCGAAAAGGCCGATAAATGGGCCAGCGGAGGCAACAGTCGCGAGGACGAGCAGGTTGGATTCGAGTTTTTCGACCTCACGGGAAATGGAAACATCGAGGACTTTCTCGATGCGTGCCTGCAGGCCCATGAAGGACGACGTCGCACCCTGAAAGGAACGCCGAAATTCCCGCATCGCAGAGACGAACAAGGCTGCCATTCCCGTAGATGGGCGTGAAGACAGGGTTGTGTAGAGCTCATCAAGCGAGGCGCCTGACCAGAAAACCTCCTCGAACTTCGCCATGGCGCGATCTGTCTTGGCGAACAGGAGCACCTTATTGATGATGATCGCCCAACACCAGACCGAAGCCGCGAGCAAACCGATCATGACGAGCTTGACCACGAAATGCGCCGACCAGAACATGCCCAGTAGGGAGACTTCCGCGATCGGCGGCGTGACGCCGGAAGCAATATCGGCCGGGTTCATAATGTTCCTTCCTTAGATTGGCGAGGCAAGGGCTCGGTGTCAAAACCCAATTTCGTCATATCGTGCGCGCGAAATCGGTCAATTCTGGGGCTCTGCGCCGCTTTCCGGAAGCGACCGGCGGTTCGCCCGCCAAGCCGGGGTGGCGAGATTTGATCTTGATTAATCTTAAGTTTTCGTTACAGACCTTGGCCTTCAGGCGGCGCGAGCTTGCTTGAGCCTGGTGCCCATGCGCGAAGGCGGTTCCTTAGAACTTCGGGAATCCGGCACGCTTTGCCGCCAGCCGTCAATGCAACCTTGACCTTTGCGGTAAGCAGAAGCGCCGTGTCACGCCGAATTTCCTGCCACATGTCGAGCGAAGCGCCGTGCAGCGCGGTCATGCTGGTGACGACGCAAAGTTCATCGTCCATGAGCGCCGGTTTTAAAAATTCGATCGTCATGGCGCGCACGACGAAATAAATCCCGCTTTCCATTAGGCTGGAATGCTCAATGCCAATGGCGCGTAAAAACTCGGTTCGCCCTCGCTCCAGAAAACGCAAATAGGAGGCGTAATAGACGAAGCCGGAAAAATCCGTGTCCTCATAGTAGATCCGGACAGGGAAGCGCTGCGGCGCAATTCCGAGCGCGGGTTCGGCGGGCTCGGCCTTCATGGCTTGATGCGGCATGCGAAATCTTGAGCTTTTGTCTTTCCGATTGGCTGTCTAGCGCGCTTTCCGCTCGAACGGAATCTTTCGAGCGGAAAGAAATCGCGCAAGATCGAGAAGTTGGAGCGAATTCTCGTGGCAAAAGTCTGTCAACTTTTGCTCTAGCTAAGGCATTCCACCGGCGGGCAGCCTCTATAATTGATTGCGATCGAGATAAAGTCATCCATTACGTTTGATTCCCACGCATGACGACGTAATGCTTCAATCAGGTGCGGGGAGCGCCGGAGTTGAAATTTGACGATATTCGCAGGATTTCGCGAAGAGATTTGGGGACGGAGATTCGGCGATCTGAAACAAGACAGAGCGGGACGCGAAAAACCGAATGACTTACAGTAATTATTCGCGCGGATCCCACGCGCTAGATTAAATTATCAGAATCGATCACTTTTGGCTATTCTGGATCGACAGGGTCAAGATTCACCAACGCGCGGGCCCTGCTGCGCCGCCAAGCCTTAAAGTACCAATAGGGCATCCGAATATAAAGATGGTGACGCAGCGGGGTCTTGATGATGGTCAAGCAGAGCCCGATGCTGAACAGGCACCACACGGCCGGCCATTCATTGATGTTGGAGGTCGTCAGCTCCGCGGCAAAAGGTCCCGCCAGATAGGAGAACAGGATGAAGCGCCAGCTTCCATAAAGGGCCGGCATAGCGAAGGCGGTGATGAAATAGGCAGGATAGCCGTTGCCGAGCCAATTCACATGGGTCAGGCTGTTACCTATGCCGTTGGTGGGGACAAGCCAAGCGAGGTGCCAGTCGCCTCGAACCGTACAGAGCAGCTTACCGCATAGCGGCCGGCCGGTCTCGCAGGCGCCTGCCCAGGCAAAGGGATAAAGCTGCACCAGCATCAGCAAGGCGCCGGCGAAACAGGCCGCATAGGCGAATGGCGCAATCCGCGCCGCCACATCCCTCGGCATGAAATAGAGCGCGACCGCATTGATGAAAAAGGGCTGGAAGGTGATGTGCAAATAGCCGAACAGGGTGAGCAGTTGATTGAGCGGATTGTCGCATTGGTTGACCACGGTGTAGCTTACCGCTTGCAGCACCTCCATGCTGGAAAAATAGAGAAGGCAGGCCCAAAGGGCGGGCGGCTCGGGGTTGCGTTTCAAGGCGGAGTAAGCGGCGCTTATGACGCCGGTCGCCGCCAAGACGGCCGAGGCTTGCCCATTCCAGCACATTTTCCGCCCAGTCTTTTGAGATGACAGTTTCTTGTTGGGCTTTCCCTTACAAGATAATGCGCCCGTGGCAAATGCCTGGACCAAGGCCGCTGTCCGAGCGCAAGAAGTTCCGCTTTATGGGAGGGCGGGCCGCTATGATTTGCCGCGAGCCACTCGTTTTCCTTATGTCAATATGGTCTTGATCATCGGCGTGAGGCTTAATGCCCGTCAGCCCGATCTCGACGATATAAGGGGCCGCGACCTTATTTCGGAGTTGCTTGCCCGGAGAAATTCACCAGGGCCCACAAACTCACGCCGGACTCTCGGGCGGCAGGCGTTTGCGCTCGCGTGCCTCAATGATAACACCATTCAATTCGCCGCCGAAAATAAAGATGGCGGCCATCATATAGAGAAACACAATGGCGATCATGACCGAGGCGAGTCCCGCGTAGGTGCTGACATAATTGCGGGCGAATTCGGCAAGATAGGCGCCAAAGGCAATGCCGGTGACAATCCACATCACATAGGTCAGGAGAATCCCCGGCAGAATGGTGCTGAGCCGACGCCGTCCGGCCGGCAGGACTTGATGCGCCAGAAACAGAGCCAGCAAAAGCACGAAGGTCGCGATCGCGAAGCGGCTGAAGGTGATGAGGCGGTCGAGCGGCTCGAAGTGCGGCGAAAAATGCAGCAAAAGGTCCCAGATCAGAGGCGCGAAAACGACGAGCAGCGCAAAGGTCAGGAGCGACGCCGCGCCGACGAACACATAGGCGATGGATTCAAGCCGCAAGAGCCACCAGGCACGCGTCTCCTTTTTATTGTAGGCGCGGTTGAGGGCGATTCGGATCGCCTCGACCCCGCTCGATGAAAAATAGACCGACAGAATGATGCTGAGGGTCAGGACATCGGTGCGCGCATTCGTGAGCACATTGTGAATCTCGGCGGCAATGGGCGCCGCGACTTGTGGCGGCCAGGTCTGCAAGAGAAGCCGAGCCGCTTCATCCGCCAGGCTCTTGGATCCGAAAAATCCGGCAAGCGCGGTGACGAAAATGAGAAAAGGGAAGAGTGAAGTCAGCATCGACAAGGCAATGTGGCTAGCAATCGCCCAGCCATCATCAGCGATGAATCGCCACCCCGCCAAATAAAGGATGCGAACGATGAAGCGCATGTTATGCCTTGCCTGTAGACTGGCCGGGACGAGAATGTAAGGGCAAGGTTGCGCTCAAATATGACAAGTGACGTGATTTGTCTCGGCCCCCCTTTTTTCTTTCTTTGCTCCTATGACTAGAGCGGGATGAGCAAAAGTGAGAAGCGGTTTTGCGCCCGCTGTCAATTACGGGAATCGATCACTTTTCATGATTTTGGATCGAGTTGATCTAAGGCACACCATGGAGATCGAGCGGAAACTCATAGCTTTTCTCCTCGCCTTTCAAGGTGAGGGTCAAAGGGACTGGATCTTGCGAACCTTCGTGTGGAGACTCGACCTGAACGATCTGGAATGCGCCAGGCGCAGTCAGTTTGCGCGTCTCAAAATACCAACCCGGGGGGGCTTCCACGAAAAGATCCTGGAGAGCACCGTCCCAGAATAATTGCCAGCTCCGAACGGCCGCCTTTGGGTCTGGCTCGATTCTCAACTTTGCATCCCGCTCCGCCGGCTTAAGGCGCCAAGGCACCGCGGCTTCGGCCGTGGCGATCAATTCGGCTTCTTTGGCGTCCGGCTTGGCGTCAGGACTGAGCGTTAGTTCGATTTCCGCGCGGGCCGGAAGGCAAATCCGATCGCAGACGGCATAAGAAAGCTTCGCGGCAATGCGCACAGGGCGCGACGCATCCTGAGGTGTGACATGGAGCGGAAAGATCACATGCCCTTGATACCCAAGGACATCCGTGCCCTCCTCCTCGATGCGAGTCGGCACGGGAAAGAAAACGGCAATATCAGCGGCATTGTCCGAGGTTTCGAAGGAGAAGACCGGCGGGACGCCGGCGCCGCCCGGTGAGCGCCAGTAGGTCAAGGCAAAAGGATCAAGCCGTATTTCAATGCCGGCGCGGTAAAATCCTTGTTGCTGTCCACCTGCCGCAATCAGGCGCGAGGCGGATTTCGGACCGCTGAGCCAGGCGCTTGCGTAAGTTGCGGTATTGGCGGCCGCGGCAGGGCAGGACGCAAAAAGGCTCGCGCATGCTATAAGACAAAATGCCATCCGTATGGGATTGGCCGGCTGGAAGAATATTTGCAAGATAGGTCCGTGGTTGTGTCCAGTCTGTCGGCATGTCCTGGTGGCGCTTGTCAAACTGTGATCGGGGTTTGGGTGAAAGCGGATTTCGCAACGGCTGCACATGCAAAACAGGATCACGCGAGACCTGCGTCAAGTCTTTTATTTGAGGCATCCTGTTCGATATAACTCATAAGACTTCGATGAGGCAGAGGCAGAGATAGAGATATGGTATCGTTCAGGGCTCCGACAGCGTCGCGGAAGGCAGGAAGGGCGTTTCTAGACGGACAAATGCTGATTGCCATGCCGGGCATGCTTGATGACCGTTTTTCCCGTTCGGTCATTTACATTTGCGCCCATTCCGAAGAAGGTGCGATGGGCATTGTCGTCAACAGGGCTGCGGAAAAAGTTGATTTTGCCCAGCTTCTCGTGCAGCTCAAGGTCATCGGTGAGGAAGAAGCGATCCGCCTGCCGGCCGAAGCGAGCTCGCTTTTGGTGCTGAATGGGGGCCCGGTTGATTCGAGCCGCGGTTTTGTCCTCCATACCAATGATTTCTCCATCGCAAATTCGACTTTGCCGATCGGCGGCGGCGTGTCTTTGACCACAACCGTTGATATTCTGCGGGCGATTGCTCAAGGTGCCGGGCCGGGCCAAGCGCTTCTGGCGCTAGGCTACGCGGGATGGTCGGCTGGCCAGCTCGAGGCGGAAATGCAACATAACGGCTGGCTCAGTTGTCCCGCCGACCCTTCGCTGATTTTCGATACCGCGCTCAGTTCCAAATATGAACGAGCCATGCGCAAGGCCGGCATTGACCTCGGTCACTTGTCTGCGGATGTCGGCCACGCTTGAGACGCCGAACAATATCAAGCAGACCGGGAAACGGCGCGAACCGTGAGCCGGCTCTAGCTTAAGAAAAGCTGGAGACATTCTTCCACTCTTAGTGATCTATCCTAAGGGCCTGAGACGCGGGATGGGCGCGAAAAGAAGGTTCCTATTTTCGCGGCACGTTCTTTCATGACTTGACCGATTGCGGAAAATGTGAATTAGGCGCATCCTTCCGCGACAAATTGCCACTGAAGCCGGGGCGTCACAATAAAGAGCTGCGCCGGCTGCGGATCGGCGGCAAATATTGGGAGGATCAACATGACTGTCGCACGGATTCTTTCGGAGAAGGGCAGAAATGTCGTCATGACCCAGCCGCACCGGACAGTTGCGGAAGCTGCCTGGATTTTAGCGGAGAACAATATCGGTGCGCTCGTCGTCACCGATGCGCGAGAACGAATACTCGGCATATTCACTGAGAGGGATATTGTTCGCGTGATCGGCAGGCTCGGCTCTGCGGCGCTCGGGGATGCCGTATCCAAGTATATGACGACGTGCGTCGAGACTGTTCATGAGGACGAATCGGTGGATATGGCCATGGAGAAGATGACGCTCGGACGTTTCCGTCATCTGCCTGTCGTTTCGGGCGATCGGCTCGACGGCATCGTCTCGATCGGTGATGTGGTCAAACACCGGCTTGAGACACTGGAGCATGAACATCGCGCCATGCGCGAATATATCGCCCATGCTTGAACTAAATCGCGGGCCATGAGAGAGCGGCAATGTCGCTCATGATTTCAGGCAAGATGCGGCGGGTGGCCTCGCGACCCAGGGTGATCATCTCATCGGCACGATGGAAATCAAAAAGGCCTACCTTTCCGAGGCGTGCGTTGATGAGATGATCGGGCGGGTCGCCCGCGAGACGCGACCGCGAAATCCGCCCCTGCGCGATATTGAAGGCATCCATCATCGCATTGGCGATGCCGGGCGCGCCGTCTTCCCGCTTGCCGAAGAGCCGTCGCAGATTGCCGCCCATGCCGCCGAGAAGACGGGCGCTCAAGGTCTTCTCTGGCACGCTGAATTGCTCGAGCGCCGGCTCGAGGGATGAAGGATCATGTATGACGGTGCCGTGGTAGGTCACATCGCTGACGAGATTGACAGCGATGACGACCTCCGCGCCGAGCGCCCGGCAGAGGGTAACCGGGATCGGATTGACCAGGGCGCCGTCGAATAGCCAGCGGCCATTGATCTTGACCGGTTCGAATATGCCCGGGAGTGTGTAGGAGGCACGGATCGCATCCGCCACATTGCCTTTCATGAGCCAGATTTCATGGCCGGTGCCAAACTCTGTCGCAACCGTTGCAAAGCCCTTTTCAAGATCGGTAAAATTGCGCCCGGCAAATTCCTTTTCAAGCTCATGCCGCAGCCTTTCGCCGCCAAGGAAGCTCACGCCGGAAAAAGAGACATCCAGCAAGCCGAGAACGCGTTTCTTCGTCAGGCCGCGGGCGAACGCCTCGATCTCCTTGAGTTTACCCGCGGCGTAAGCGCCACCGACGACCGCCCCGATCGACGTGCCGGCTACGACTTGCGGATGAATTCTATGGGCGGCGAGTTCGAGCAGAACGCCGATGTGGGCCCAGCCACGCGCCGAGCCGGCGCCCAAGGCAATGCCGATTTTTGGCTGCTTCGGCGACGGGAACTCCCTGGCTTCGATGCGCTGCACATCCCTCTCGCGGGTTGTGCCGTCGCTGTTGAATGGCAATGGCTTATTCATGTTCAGCCCTCACCTTTCGAAGGAGTCCTCATCCGTGAGCCATCGCCTTGAGCCCGTCAAACAGCAGCTTGGAAGGTCGATCGAACAAGACGTTAATTTTTTTACCCGACGGAAAGTTCCGCTGGCTTTGGTGCTTCCTATGTAAGATCGGTATGGTGTTCGGCCAAGACAAGCTTGACCGCCTTATCGGTCGAGATGATCTTTCGATAGAAGCAGGAACGCCGGCCCGTGTGGCAAGCCCCTCCGCCGCTCTGTTCGACCGTCAAAAGGAGCGCGTCCTGATCGCAGTCGGTCCGAATCTCGACGATTTTCTGTCGCTGGCCCGATGTGTCGCCCTTGCGCCAGATGGTTTTTCGGGAGCGCGACCAGTAATGGGCGAAACCGGTTTCAAACGTCAGCCGCAAGGCTTCAGCGTTCATGTAGGCCAGCATGAGGATCTGCCCATCCGCGACATCCCGCGTGACGCAGACGATCAGTCCATCGGCATCAAAGTGCGGCGTGAAGACCGTACCTTCTTCCAATTCCTGTTTGGCGGGATCAGCTGTCTTCGCTTGAGGGAGCATCGACCAGACCTTCCAACATCAAATCTTCGACTAAAAGCTTGGCAACGAGAACCGAATGGCGCCGATGTGAGTTGCCGGCTTCCGTTCGTCCCGCTCGGAGAACCAAGGACGCGGATTTCGGCTCCGCCATCGTCGCCTCTCTTGAGACCGAAGCCGTCACTCCAGACAAGAGAGAGCCTGTGCCGCAGTTTCGGTCCGGCCCTCGATCCACGCCGGCTTTACCTGCCTCCGCGCAGCATCGTCATGAAACGGACTTGCTCGGCCGGATCATCACGGAAGATGCCAGTGAACTGGCATGTCACGGTTAAGGCGCCATGCTTGCGCACGCCCCGCATGGACATGCAAAGATGCTGCGCTTCGAGCATGACAGCGCAGCCGCGCGGGCGCAGATGCTTGTCGATAGCACCGATGATCTGAGCGGTCAGGGCTTCCTGGGTCTGCAGCCGCTTGGCATAGACATCCACCAATCGGGCGAGCTTCGAGAGCCCGACGACGCCGACTTCCGACGGATAGTAGGCAACATG
>DATJTB010000041.1:0-9064 GCA_035503795.1 Methylocella sp. | reverse complement strand
GCGATCCGCGTGCCGGTTGGCGACGTTGTGCTCGGGCGTCTGCTCAACGCCATCGGTCAGCCTCTCGACCGCGGTCCGGATCTGCCAGCGGAGACAGTTTATCGTCCGATTCATGCATCGGCCCCAGGGTTAGAGCGGCTCGGCGCCGCTCAGAACATCTTCCAGACCGGCATCAAGGTCATTGACCTGCTCGCGCCGCTGGTCAAGGGAGGCAAAGCCGCCATGTTCGGCGGCGCCGGTGTCGGCAAGACCGTGCTGATCATGGAATTGATCCGCACGACGGTCGAACGGCACTCCGGAATTTCCGTGTTCGCGGGTATCGGCGAGCGCTCACGCGAGGGGCATGAGCTCCTGCTCGAACTCAAGCAGTCCGGCGTACTGGAGCGCACGGCGCTCGTGTTTGGCCAGATGAGCGAGCCGCCGGGGGCGCGCTGGCGCGCGGGTCTCACCGCCTTGACCATCGCCGAATATTTTCGGGATGAAAAACACGAGAATGTGCTTTTACTGATCGATAATGTCTACCGTTTGGTGCAGGCCGGCGGCGAAGTCTCGGGCATGCTCGGACGTCTGCCCTCCCGCGTTGGCTATCAGCCGACGCTCGCCAGCGAAATCGCTGAACTGGAGGAGCGCATCGCTTCGGTCGCCGGCGCCGCGATCACCTCCATACAAGCCGTTTATGTTCCAGCCGATGACTTCACGGATCCGGCTGTCGCAGAAATCTTCAGCCATCTCGATTCTTCCATCGTTCTGTCGCGGGAAATGGCCAGCGAAGGAATGTATCCGGCCATCGATCCGCTCGCTTCGACATCGACCCTGCTCGATCCACGCCTGGTCGGAGAGGCGCACTATCGGACCACCCAGGAGGTGCGCAAGATCATCGCGCACTATCGCGATCTACAGGAAATCATCGCGCTTCTCGGGATCGAAGAGCTGAGCTCGGCGGATCGCCAGGCCGTCAAGCGGGCGCGCCGGCTGATGCGCTTTCTGACCCAACCGTTCATGGTTACGCTCGCCTTTACGGGCAAGGCAGGCCGGACGGTCGAAATCGCCGACACGCTGGCCGGCTGCCGTGCCATTCTCGACGGCGAAGCAGATGACTGGGCGGAGAGCTCGCTGTATATGATCGGCAGGCTTGAAGAGGCGCGGGAGCGCGAGCGTAGGAGCGCAAAGGTGTCGACATGAATCTCACCGTCACGACGCCTCTCGCCATCATAGCCGAGGCCGACAATGTCGCCCATCTTCGTGCCGAGGATGACACGGGCGCCTTCGGCATTCTCCGCGGGCATGCCGATTTTCTGACGGCGCTTTCACTATCGGTCGTGAGTTGGCGCGACGAGGGGGGCGCCGAGCATCATATCGCGGTGCGTGGCGGCATGCTGGAGGTCAGCGGCGGAGATACAATCACCATCGCGACGCGCGAAGCTGTCGCTGACGATGATTTGCACCGCCTCGAAACCGAAGTGCTTGCGAGCTTCCAGCGCCGGAACGAAGAGGAAGTCATGGCGCGCACCGACGCACAACGACTTTATCTCGCAGCAATGCGACAGATTTACCTCTTTCTGCGGCCTGACCACCCTGGGCCGGCGGCGCCCCGCCTCGCCCGCCCGGTAATGCAGGAGGGGCTTGATCATGACGCCACAGCCCGAAAATCATGAGCGTCTGGGACAGGCGGTCAAGCGGCGGCGAGAGCGCCGCGAGCGCTGGCAGCGCCAAGGCGAGCGATCACTCGGCCAGAACCTCGCTATGATCGGTGCTTTCGGCTGGGCCATCGTGGTCCCCACTCTGCTCGGGATCTTTGCCGGCCGCTGGCTCGACCGGACATTTCACAGCGGGATCTTCTGGACGTTAGGCTTGCTCACGGCGGGCCTGACTTTCGGTTGCACATTGGCCTGGAAGAGGATGCACAGCGAATGACTCACAGCGTTCTGATCGCTCATCTCGAGCTAACCGCCTTGATGACAATCGCGGGTTTAATGTTTGGCCGGCACTATTTCGTGATGCTCAAGCGCAGTGTGACGCTGTTTGTCGGGGGCGCTGGCTGTCTGGGTCCGCTTGCCATGACTCTCGGCCGGATCGCCGCCGCCGCGGCTTTTCTGTTCGGCGCGGCGAAACTCGGGGCCGCGCCTCTGCTCGCCGCCTTTATCGGTTTCCTGATCGCGCGCGCCCTGGCGTTGCGCGCAGAAAGAAAAGCTGGCTGATGCGCGCGTCGCCCCTCACGAGCGCACTCCTATTCCATATTGGCCCGGTGGCGATCACGCGTCCTGTGGTGACGACATGGCTCCTCATGGCGGCGCTAGGGATCGTCTGTCGGCTGATCACGCGGCGGTTAACGATCCTCCCTGGCGCGCGCCAAGCGCTGCTTGAAGGCGTCGTCACCGGCATCGCCAGCCAGATCGAAGAGGTCATTCGTCAGGATTCGAAACCCTTCCTCCCCTTGCTGGGCACGTTGTTCATTTTTCTGGTTGTGGCGAATCTTTCCGGCGTGCTTCCCGGCGTCGAGGCGCCGACCAGCAAGATCGAGACGCCGGCGGCGCTCGCGCTCATTGTCTTTTTTTCGGTACATTATTTCGGGATTCGCTCGCATGGCTTGCGCGGCTATCTCGCGAGCTTCGCCGAACCGAAGCTGATCATGCTTCCCCTCAATATTCTCTCGGAGATAACACGAACCTTTTCTCTGATGGTCCGCCTCTTCGGCAATGTCATGAGTGGTGAGTTCGTCATTGGTCTTGTGGTGGCGCTAGCCGGCCTGTTTGTGCCGATCCCGCTCATGGCGCTCGAAATTCTCGTGGGCCTCGTGCAGGCCTATATTTTCACCATGCTTGCAGCCGTCTTTATTGGCGCCGCCGTCGGCGGCGTCGAGAAGTGAAAGGAGGTTCAATGGATCCCAAGCTTATTTCCATTATCGGCGCCGCTATCGCCGTCTCGATCGGATCGATCGGCCCGGCCCTGGCGGAAGGCCGCTCAGTCGCTGCCGCCATGGACGCGATCGCCCGGCAGCCTGAGGCGGCTGGGACGATCTCGAGAACGCTCTTTGTCGGTCTCGCGATGATCGAGACAATGGCGATCTACTGTCTGGTCGTGGCGCTGCTGTTGTTGTTCGCGAATCCTTATGTCGGGTGAGTGATGCGTCTCGACTGGTGGACCCTTGGTCTCCAGACCATCAACTTCGGGGTCCTCGTCTTTCTGCTGCATCGGTTTCTTTACAAGCCGGTTCTGGCGATGATCGACGCGCGAAAAGCGGAGGTCCGCCGTCAGTTCGATGCAGCCCAGGACATTGAAAAGAAGGCAATGGCCCAACTCGCAGCCGTCGAAGCCGAGAGGGCAGGAATTGCGGCAGAGCGGGAAGCCGCTCTCAAGACCGCGTCGACGCAGGGGCAGGAAATGGCTGAGGCGCGCCTGGCACAGGCTGAGCACGATGCGCAGGCGCTGCTCGATTCCACCCGCAAGATCCTGGCGTCGGACCGCGAGCGGGCGCTGGATGAGGCGCGCCGGCTGGCTCTTGATCTTGGGGCCACCTTTGCGCAGAAGCTACTCGGCCAGGTGCCAATAAAGTATCGCACTGAAGCCTGGATCGAGCAGATCGAGCACCGTCTGAACACGCTTCCAGAAGCCGAGCGCCAGCGATTGGCACACCAGCTTGCCGATGGCGCGCCGCTCACGGTTGTCACCGCATGTGTTTTGCCCTCAACGACCGTTGTTCAATGGAAAGAGCGGTTGCACCGGTCACTCGGGATCGAAGGTGACATCAAGTTTGAAGTCAATCTTGACTTGATCGCGGGAGCGGAACTGCATTTTCCAAACGCCATCCTGCGCTATTCCTGGCAGAGCGTGGTCATGGCAGCGTTAGACGAGGCCGGCGCCCGTGCAAAGCCTCGTTGACGAGCTTAAAGACTGGGCGCAAGAGCGTCGGCGAAGGCTGAAAGCGCTTGCGCTCGTCCCGCATCTTGAACAGATCGGCCGCGTGCTTCAGATCGGGGACAGCATCGCGATCGTCGAAGGGTTACCGCAAGCACGATTAGATGAGCTTTTGATTTTCGAAGGCGGCGCGCGAGGCCTGGCTGTCGACCTCGGTGAGGACGCCATCGGCTGCATCCTGCTGGAGGAGACCGCCAGCATCTCTGCCGGCAGCATCGTCCGCGCAACGGGAGAGGTTGCTTGCGTTCCGGTTGGCGCAGGTCTGCTCGGCCGCGTCGTTGACGCGCTTGGCGAACCCCTCGATGGCAAGGGACCGATCGATGACGCGCAGCTAGCACCCGTTGAACAGGCCGCACCCGTTATTGTCGATCGAGCGCTCGTGACGAAGCCGCTTGCCACCGGGCTTCTCGTCGTCGATGCGATGATCCCGCTTGGCCGCGGCCAGCGCGAGCTCATTATCGGCGACCGGGAGACGGGCAAGACGGCGATCGCGGTTGATACGATGATCAATCAGAAATCCAGCAATGTGATCTGCGTTTATGCAGCCATTGGCCAAAAGGCCTCTTCGCTGGCTCGGGTCACCGAGGCGATCCACCAGCACGGTGCTCTAGAACGCTGCATATTTGTCATCGGAGAAGCGGACGCTCCTCCCGGCCTACAATGGCTCACGCCCTATTCGGCCTGTGCGATGGCGGAGTATTTCATGATGCGCGGACGTGACGTGCTGCTGGTGCTCGACGATCTGACCAAGCACGCCGCTTGTTACCGGCAAGTCTCTCTGTTGTTGCGCCGTCCGCCGGGACGAGAGGCCTACCCGGGCGATGTCTTTTACATTCATTCGCGGCTATTGGAACGGGCGGCCAAGCTGGCACCGGAACGCGGGGGTGGTTCCTTGACCGCCTTGCCAATCGCCGAGACGCAAGCTGGAAATATCAGCGCTTACATCCCCACCAATCTGATCTCTATCACGGACGGACAAATCTATCTCGAGCCGCGCCTGTTCTACGAGGATCAGAAACCGGCGGTCGATGTTGGCAAGAGTGTCTCCCGCATCGGCGGCAAAACGCAAGCTCCTGCCTTAAAAGCGCTTTCGGAAAGTCTGCGCCTGGAATATGCCCAGTTTCTGGAACTCGAAGTATTTACGCGCTTCGGAACCATGGTGGATGAACGGACCCGCAAGGTTATCGAGCATGGGCGCCGTATCCGGGCCGTTCTTAGCCAGGGCCAATTCACGCCACTCCCGCTCGGCGAAGAAGTTGCCTTGTTATGCGCCGTGGCTGACGGCATCCTCGACCCTGTGCCGCTTGACCGTATCGACGCGTTTCGCACCGGCCTTCCCTCATGTCTTGCCGAACACTGTCCCGAGATTCTGGCGCTCGACGACGCAGCCAAGCCGCTCGACGATGCCCTTCGCGCAAGGCTTAAAGCGAGTCTGATCGGCCTTGCTCAATCGGTTGGGGGAGAGCGCTCGCTGGAGGGACCGGGATGACACGCCTTTCGGAAATTCAAGGACATATCACCAGCATGGATGAATTGCTGGAAATTGTGGGCGCGATGCGCTCGCTCGCCGGCATGCGCGTGCAGGAAGTCCAGCATGCACTACCCGGCATCCGCAACTATTCTGATTCGATGGCCGCCGCGATTGGAAGGGCGTTGCTGCTTGTTCCACAGCCCTTGAGGCAAGTCCGCCATGAGGACGGTTGCCGAGCTCTCATTCTTTACATGGCCGAACATGGCTTTGTCGGCGGTTTCAATGAGAAGCTGCTCGAAGCGCTCGAACGGACCCTCAGGCCCACGGATCTTTTGTTTGTGCTGGGTACCCGCGGCGCGGCGCTTGCGCTCGAGCGCGGCCGCAAGGCCGCCTGGGCGAGACCTATGGCGAGCCGTCTTGCCGGCGCCCCCGATGTGGTCAACGAACTAATGAACGCGCTTTATATGCGCATGGCGGATGGTGAGATCGCTTGTGTCGAAATTCTGTTCAGCCCGTATCGTCAAGGCGCAGCATCGACAATCAAACAGCAAAGACTGCTTCCATTCGGCATGACCAAGCTTGCCGCCAAGCCATCGGAAGAAGTCCCGCTTCATAATCTACCGCCACGGCCCTTGCTCGAAAAGTTGATGGCTGAGTATGTCTTTGCCCTTCTGACCGAGGCCGCAGTCGAGTCCATCGCGAGCGAGAATGCCGCCCGCTTTGCGGCCATGGAATCCGCGCATGACAACGTCAGCAAAAAACTCGCGGGGTTGCAGGAGAACGCGCGGGCGGCGCGTCAGACCGAGATCACGGCGGAGCTCTTGGACTTGATGACCGGCGTCGAAGCGATGAAAAGCCCCCAGAAGAACAGCTCACGAAAGCGAGGTGCAATCAAATGATAGAAGCTTCTGAATTCGCTTGGCCATGCGGAGGTCGCGCTGTTCATGGACCTGTTTGAGCCGCGCCGGTCTACTCGCTGGCGAGGACGACATGCGAGGTCTTGAAGAAGGCGATGATTTCCGCGTCAGTCTTGGCCCCGACAGAATCGGCCCCCTCGCTGGTAAGCACCGCAGTCAAGGTCTTGCTGCCGCCGATATCGATCAGGATTTCACTATCGACACCGTCATCAACACGGCTCAATATTTTTCCGGGAATCTTGTTGCGCGCCGAGATGCGCGCCGCTCCATCCGCCTCCATCAGCAGCACCGAGGCGGCATTGACCATGGCGATGCAAGAGCGCCCCGCCGCCAGACCCAGTTCCTGGAAACTCATATTGGTCACGCCAGCCGTGATGGTCACATGCGGTGAGACTTCAAGCTTGACCTCGATGTTGACAGGGGCCGGTGTGATCTTGACGACCGTGCAATAAAGCGCATTGCGGAAGCTAAGCTTGAGGCCCATGCTCATGAACAGCAAGTCCTGGTCACGCTCCAAGCCTTCCTCTGCGATGGCCGTCGAAAGGCGACCGAGACGCTCTTCGAGACGGCGGAAAGCCTGGATGAGACGGCGCCCTTCCTCGGTCACCTCCGCGCCGCCGCCATGCGGTCCACCGGTCCTTGTCACAAAGGCTGGGCGAGGCAGAAGATTATTGATCGCATTGACCGCGTCCCAGGCGGTCTTATAGCTGAAGCCCGAGATCTCGGCCGCTTTGGTGATGCTTTTATGCTCCATGACGGATTCAAGAAGGGCGATCCGCTCACGCCCAATCAGCAGGCGCCCGCCGACCCGCCAAGCTAAAAATGCGTCTATCTCACCGGGCAAGCTCCGCGCCAATTTGTCCTCCTGGCCAGTCGTCCGCACTTGGAAAAACTTCATCTCCCCATGCCAATATGCTTAAGTCTTTCGGAAATGACTGCCTTTTTTCCTTTCTGCAACTATTTTTGTGGGAAGGGACGGAAATTGCGGTTAAAACCAGCGCGAAGTGGTACTCGATCTTGACGACATTGCTTCTCAGCCATCCTTCCGGACTTGGCCATGATACGGGGCCACATCACCCTGAGAGGCCCGAGCGGCTCAGCGCCATCGCTGCGGCGCTCGACGCGCCACGCTTTGCTGGGCTTTTACGCGAGGAAGCACCGGGTCTCAACCGGGAAGCTCTTCTGCGCGTCCATCCGGTGCGGTTCGTCGATGGAGTCGAGGCCGCGACCCCCGAGCGCGGGCGCATCTCACTCGACCCTGATACCGTCATGAGCCCAGGAACTTTTGACGCCATCGCCCATTGCGTGGGGGCGGCCGCGGTGGCTACCGACAAGGTCATGCGCGGCGAAGTCAAGAATGCCTTCCTCGCCATGCGGCCGCCTGGCCATCATGCCGGCATGACCACGGTCATGGGTTTCTGCTTCTTCAACACCGCCGCCATTATCGCCCGTCAGGCACGCGCCGCGCATGGAGCCGAACGGGTGGCGATCGTCGATTTTGATGTCCACCACGGCAATGGCACACAGGAGATTTTCTGGTCCGATCCGAATGTCCTATATGCCTCAACCCATCAAATGCCACTCTTCCCCGGGACCGGTGGGCGCGACGAGCGCGGCGAGCATGATAACATCATCAATGCGCCGCTGCGTGCCGGGGACGATGGCGAGATCTTCCGCGAGGCTGTGGAAGAAATCCTCCTGCCGCGGATCAGTTCCTTTGGCCCCGACCTTATCGTCATCTCGGCCGGGTTCGATGCCCACCGCCATGATCCGCTTGGTGGGCTGAAACTGGTCGAGGCCGATTATGCCTGGGCGACCGAGCAGCTGATTGAGATCGCCGAACATCACGCGAAGGGCCGCATCGTCTCGGTTCTTGAAGGCGGCTATGATCTCGATGGCCTCGCCCGTTCCGTCGCCGCACATGTCGGCGCCCTGCTGGGCGGATGATCAATTTTGTCCGAAAGATGGATAAATCGGACCAAAATGTTTCACGTGAAACATTTTGGTCCGATTGGGACCGGAAATCTTACAAAGCTGAGGACGCAGGCCACTCGTCAAAGGGTGTGATCGTCGAAAAGGATGTCTTTTGACACGGTTGAGCATGCCGTTGATGATCGTCGCCGGGAAGCGGGTCACGGCTGCTCGAGCAGCTGATATTTTACCGTGCGGATTGAAGTCCCTGCCTATGCAGCAAGGAGCCAATGTCTATGGTGGATAAGAAAGTGGTTTTCATCGCATTTGCCATCGAGGACGAAAGGCAACGTGACTTCCTGAAGGGTCAGTCCCTTCACCCGAGGGCACCGTAAATCCTTACGGCTTCTACCGCTGAACAATACGCTGCGGAAGTTGCGGGCGGCGGTCCAGGCGTATTCACGACCCTCCTCGTCGATGCGCTCGGCGGAGCAGCAGCGAACTTAGTAGGAGATGTCACGCCAGGAAGCATATATGCGCAGATTGACCACTCGCTTGGCCCTTGGGCGCAGAGGCCTGTATTCAAGACGTGTCAGGAAGGCAAAGCCGCCAATCCCTCTAGTAGACCTCCAAGCGCTTGCGACTCACTTCCCTACGCCCGAATATGAATTTCAGCTCGATCCAACATTTGAGCCAGAGCACGGCATCTGCGGTTTACGCCTGCGGCTGTGGCTCGAGACCGCCGGGCTCCGAGCTGGGCTTTGGCCGCACCACGCTGGTTGTGGGGACGGGCGAGCCGCGCAGCGGCGGCTCGTCACCGCCCGCATCCCGGACCGGCGGATGGCCCTTC
>DATJTB010000040.1:0-21797 GCA_035503795.1 Methylocella sp. | reverse complement strand
TGGCCTGATCGAATTGGCGTTTGGCGAGTTGTGCGCCCTCCACAACATGGCCGGCCGCAAAGAGATCGAGCGCGGCATTGCGCAGGCAACGCCGGCCGGCCGCAAGGGCGTCCGGCGAATAGGCGCCTTCCCCGGCCAGCGACTCATAGGTTGCGACTAATGTTTCCTTGAGATCGCCACCGATGGCTTGGCGCAGCGACTCACGGGCAAGGTGGATCGCATCGGGATCGACGTCCTCGCCCTTTTCACGGGCGATGTCGGCTTCGCTCGGCAGGGTGAGGATCTGCGCGGTGAAGGCGGGGTCGGTGTCTTTCTCGACGAGCTTTTTGAGCGTCGCGCTGAAATCCTTGTCGTGCGCCGGCGCGCTGCCCTCCCGGATACCGGCGGCCGAGCACAGAAGCAGGCGCGTCGCATAGGTCGAGGCCGCCTGCCAGCGGTTGAAATCGTCGCTGTCATCGGCGATGAGCGTGATGAGATCGGCTTCGGTCGCCGCAGTGTCGAGCTGCACAGGGGCCGAAAATCCGCGCAGGAGCGAGGCGACCGGGCGGCGTTCGACATTGTGAAAGACAATCCGTCGCTCTGGCGTCGAAAGCTCGATCACGCCGCGAGCAAGCTCGGATGGGCTCGCGCCATCCTGCGGACCGGTTTGCAGGGCGATGTCGCCTTGGCCTTCGATGACGAGGCCGAGCGCAACCGGTATGACGAAAGGCTCCTTCTTGTCTTGGCCGGGCGTCGGCTTGCAGGACTGGGCGAGATCGAGGGTGAAGGTCTTGGCGGCCTCATCATATTGACCGGCCGCCGTAACCAGCGGCGTGCCGGATTGATGATACCAGCGTGAGAAGGCCGTGAGATCGCGCTTTGACGTCTCGGCGAAGCAGGCGATGAAATCCTCGATCGTCGCCGCCGTTCCGTCATGGCGGTCGAAATAGAGATCCATGCCACGCGCAAAAGCCTCGTCACCGATCAGCACCTTCAGCATGCGGATGATCTCGGCGCCTTTTTCATAAATGGTCGCCGTGTAGAAATTATTGATCTCGAGATAGGTGTCGGGGCGGACATTATGAGCAAGCGGGCCGGCATCCTCGACGAATTGCTGGGCGCGCAAGGTGCGCACATCGCCGATCCGCTCCACAGGCGCCGAGCGCATGTCGGCGGAGAAAGCGTGATCACGGAAGACGGTCAGCCCTTCCTTGAGGCAGAGCTGGAACCAGTCGCGGCAGGTGATCCGGTTGCCGGTCCAGTTGTGGAAATATTCATGCGCGATCACCGCTTCGATATTCGCATAATCCGTATCGGTCGCGGTTGCGGGCGACGCCAGAACATATTTGTCGTTGAAGATATTCAGTCCCTTGTTTTCCATCGCCCCCATATTGAAATCGGAGACCGCGACGATGTTGAAGACGTCGAGATCATATTCGCGGCCAAAGACCCTTTCGTCCCAGGCCATGGACCGTTTCAGGGCATCCATCGCATAGGCGGCTTGAGGCTCCTTGCCATGCTCGACATGGATGCCGAGCTTCACCTTGCGGCCGGAGAGGGTAACGAACTCGTCATGGACGGAGCCGAGATCACCGCCGACAAGCGCGAAGAGATAGCTGGGCTTTGGGAACGGATCGTGCCAGACGACGAAATGGCGGGAAGTGCCTTCGATCACGCCGCCTGCGATCCGGTTGCCGTTCGAGAGCAGGAGCGGCGCCTCCTCGAGCTCGGCTTCGAGCCGTACCGTATAGATGCTCAACACATCGGGGCGGTCGAGAAAATAAGTGATCCGGCGAAAGCCTTCCGCCTCGCATTGGGTGCAATAGGCGGATCCCGAACGGTAAAGACCCATGAGCCGCGTATTGGCGGAAGGATCGATCTCCGTTTCAATCTCGAGGACGAAAGCGTGCTGGGGCGGATCGTTCAGCGTCAGTTGATCGGCTGAGAGAAAACCATTCCATCGCTCGGGCGCGGAAAGGTTGAGTTCGGCCCCATCGAGCCTGATGCAGCGCGGGGTGAGATCATCGCCGTCGAGAGTTAGGGGGACATTGCGGCGGCCGGACGGATTGGGGCGCAGCGCCAATCTCGCCCGAACCTTGGTCAAGACCCTTTGAAGCTTGACATCGAGATCGACCTTGTCGATCAGATAATCAGGAACTTTGTAGTCCTTGAGACGGACAGGCGCGGCGCTGTCGGTGCGCATGGAAACCTCGATGAGCAAGCGGCGAAAGGTCAACTCCAATATGAGATGATCGTGGCGAACCTGCGGTCAAGTGCGGGGACGAGGCGATCGGCTCTTTCAGGCCTTTCTATTGGGGCGGACGACCCATCCGGCCATTCCGGCGCCGCCAGGATGCCGCTGTGGCAAGTGGTTGAAGCGAAGGCCGCAAAGCAAAGACATAGCAAAGCAAGGGAAATATGGGAATGGCTGGACGAATCATGAAATCCTTGGCGTTCTTCCTCGTTCTGGCCGGCATGAGCCTGCCGCAAGCGGGTCTTGCGCATGGGCCAAGCCGGCAGAAAGTGACCGAGGCGATCGAAATCGCGGCACCGCCCGCCAAGGTCTGGGCCGCCATTGGCGATTTTCATAATTTAAGCTGGCTGCCGGGTGTGGTCAAAACGACGGGCGAGGGTGGCAATGAGCCGGATGTCGCCACCCGCCAGATCACCCTGGAAGGGGGCGCGACCATCGACGAAAGCCTCTACAAATATGATGCGGAGAAAATGAGCTATTCCTACCGGGTCGATAAGGTTGATGTGAAGGTTCTGCCGGTGAATAATTATTCTTCGACGCTCATTGTCCTGCCGGCCGATGGCGGCAAGAGCACGGTCGAGTGGCACGGCGCCTTTTATCGCGGCTATCCGAATAATGATCCGCCACCCGAGCTCAATGACGAGGCGGCCGTCAAGGCGGTGACCGCCCTCTATCGCAAAGGCCTCGAAAATCTGAAGAAGATCGTCGAGGCGCAGCATTGATGCGGGCCTCGAAGCCGGCTTGCCTTCTCGGGCTCTGCCTTCTCCTATCCGTCAACCGTCCGGCGACGAGCGCCGAAGCCTTCATCACCGACCAGACGGGCGATGAGGTGAGCGTGCTTGATCTCGCCACGCAAAAGGTCGTGGCCAGCATCGCGGTTGCCGGCAAGCCCGCCGGCATTGCCATGGCGCCCGATGGACGGCGGGCCTATGTCACCAGCACCGAGGGCAAATATGTCTGCGTGATCGATACGGCTTCGCGGAAAATCCTCACGAGGATCGCCTTTCCCGATACGCCGCTTGGGATCGCGGCCGACCCTTCAGGCGATTTCCTCTATGTCGCGGGCTTCTATAAACCCTATCTTTACAAGATTGATCTGAAAACGGATGCCATCGTGGCGCAGACCGAGACGGGTGCCTCGCCATCCGGGGTGGCCTTGACGCCGGATGGATCGCTGATCGTCACCGCCGATCGCGATGACGACCAGCTTTCGATCTTTGACACGAAAAGCCTGACCCGCAAGGCGATCGTCAAGGTCGGCGCGCATCCCTTCGGCGTGACCGTCGATACGGAAGGTGCGCGCGCCTACACGGCGAATGTCGAGGGCAACAGCGTCTCGGTGGTCGATCTGAAGAAGGCCTCGCTGATCGGCAATGTCGCATCGGGCAAAAGGCCCTATGCGGTGGCGCTGGCCAAGGGGCGCGGTTTCACCACCGACCAATACAGCGGCACCGTCTCGGTCTTCGATCTTTCGACCTTGCAGCCCGTGCGGCGGATTTCGGTCGGTGAATATCCCGAAGGCATCGAAACCAGCGCCGATGGCACCAAGGTCTATGTCGTCAACTGGTTCTCGAATGAAGTGTGGGCGATCGATACGCAGACACTGGCGGTGACGGCGAAAATGAAGGTCGGCGACGGCCCTCGCGCCTTCGGCACATTCTTGCGCGAGACGCTTTAGATCACGGCCCAAACCTTACAAAAATGTTTCACGTGAAACATTTTTGACCGGTCGAGGCCGGAAATCGGACAAGCCCGAAGACACGCCTCTCTCCCTTGGGTGTGGGATTGACGAAAAACTGTGTCGTGTGAAGCCATTTTGCTTCGCGGCACCTGGCTTTTGGACCTTGACGACGGCTGGTATCGGGAACCCTAGAGCGAATTCCGCAAAAGTTGACAGACTTTTGCGACGAGAATTCGCTGCCGCAAATCGCCGATAGCGATTCGATTTCCGGCCGATGAGCCTTGCAACGGTCCGCACAATCCCTATTAAGGGCACCATGTTGTGGATCGTTTTCGCTTTGCTGACCGGTGTGGCCGTGCTCGGCATTTTGTGGCCGCTGGCGCGGCGCCCGCGCCGGCCAAGGGCGCGTGAGACGAGCCTCGCCCTCTACCATGCCCAGCTCGCCGAGATCGCCCGGGACGAAGCGCAGAACTGGGTGAGCGCGACCGATGCGCAAGCCGCCCGGGACGAAGCCGCGCGCCGGCTGATGGCGAGGGCGCAAGAGGAAGAGAAAGAGAAAGAGGAAAAACCGAAATCCTTGGCCCCGACGGGCACGCGCGCCTGGCTTGCGGCCTTTGCCGTCCTGCTTTTCGTGCCGGGGCTTTCGCTCATTCTTTATACGCGGATCGGCCACCCCGATTGGCCCGATGCGCCGCTCTCGGCACGGCTAGCGGCGCCGCCGTCGCCAACGGATATGGCGGCCGCCATCGCCAAGATCGAAGCCCATCTCGCCGAACATCCCGATGATGGGCGGGGCTTCGAGGTTCTCGCGCCTGTCTATCTGCGTATCGGCCGGACCGACGACGCCATCCATGCGGCGGCGGAAGCCCTGCGCCTGCTCGGGCCCAGTGCGCAAAGGCTGGCGCTTTATGGCGAAAGCCTGATCGCCGCCGCGGACGGCCAGGTTTCCGCGCAAGCCAAGCAAATATTCGAAGCGGCCTCCGCGGCCGATCCTCAGGCGGTCAAGCCGCGCTTCTTTCTCGGCCTCGCGGCCGAGCAGGCGGGGGATGAGGCACGCGCCAAGGCGATTTGGGGACAGCTGATCGCCGAAGCGCCGGCCGATGCGCCTTGGGCACGAATGCTGCGCCAGCGGATCGAGGCCTTTGACGATACGCCTGACCAGGCAGCTCCGCAGACGGACGGCAAGGCGGCGGCGATCGCCGGCTTGCCAGAGGCCGATCAGATGAACGCCATCCGCGGGATGGTTGAGGGGCTCGCCGGAAGGCTCGCCAAAAATGGCCAGGATCTCGAAGGCTGGCTTCGCCTCGTTCGCTCCTATGTGGTCCTCAAGGAGGCGGATAAGGCGCAGGCCGCTCTGAGCGACGCTAGGCGCAATCTCGCGGCCGACCCGCGGGCCATCGCTCGCCTCGATGAGCTGGCGCGTGAACTCGGTCTCAAAGGCTCGTCTTGACCATGACCCGTAAGCAACGCCGTCTTGTTCTGATCGGCTGGGCGCTTGCCACGCTGGGCGTCGCCTTGGGGCTCGTTCTTTTCGCGCTGCGCGACAACATCGTCTTTTTCTATGGGCCAAGCGAGCTTGCCCAAAAGACGCTGCGCGATGGCCAGAGACTGCGCATCGGCGGGCTTGTCAAGGCGGGCTCGCTCGTTCATGAAGGCGGAAATCGCATCCGTTTCGCCGTCACCGATTTGAAGCAGGATATTGAGGTGACCTATAGCGGCGAGCTGCCCGATCTCTTCCGTGAAGGACAGGGTGTCGTCGCCGAAGGGACGCTTGGCGCGGACAAGGTTTTTCATGCCGACAGCGTTCTGGCAAAGCACGACGAGCGCTATATGCCGCGCGAGGTGGCCGACGCCTTGAAAAAGCAGGGCGTCTGGCGCGAGGACGCCACCGCAAACGCGAGGAGCGAAAAGTGATCTGGTTTCCTTATCCTGAGGCGGCCGAAGGCCGTCTCGAAGGATGAGGTCAGTTTGATCCTCCCGAGGAAACGGGCTGGTTGAGAAAGAGGCAGGGATGATCGTCGAAACGGGCCATTATGCCCTCGTTCTTGCGCTGGCCGTCGCGCTGGTCAATTCCGTTCTGCCGCTGTGGGGCAGTTTTTCGCGCGATGAGCGGCTCATGGCCGTGGCGCCGCCTGCCGCCCTCACCGGCTTTGGCCTCGTCGCTTACGCCTATCTCGCCTTGACGGTGGCGCATGTCGTCTCCGATTTCTCGCTCGTCAATGTCGTCGAGAATTCCCATTCGGCCAAGCCTTTGATCTATAAGATCACAGGTGTGTGGGGCAATCACGAAGGCTCGATGCTCCTCTGGGTTTTGGTGCTTTCCTTGTTTGGCGCCGCGGTTGCCTTGTTCTCGCGCTCCATGCCGGCCGATTTCCGGGCGAATGTGCTTTCCGTCCAATCCTTCGTCGCGGCAGCCTTTCTCCTCTTCATCCTCTTGACGTCAAATCCCTTCGCCCGGATCGCCGATCCGCCGGCCGAAGGCCAGGATTTGAACCCCCTGTTGCAGGATCCGGGGCTCGCCATTCATCCGCCCCTGCTCTATCTCGGCTATGTCGGGCTCTCGATCACCTATTCCTTCGCCGCGGCGGCGCTTTTGACGGGGCGGATCGATTCCGTCTTTGCCCGCTTTGTGCGGCCTTGGACCCTGATCGCCTGGATCTCCCTGACGCTCGGCATCGCCATGGGCTCCTATTGGGCCTATTATACGCTGGGCTGGGGCGGCTTCTGGTTCTGGGATCCGGTCGAGAATGCCTCGCTCATGCCCTGGCTCGCGGCGACCGCGCTGCTTCATTGCACCATGGTGATGGAGAAGCGGGAGGCCTTGAAGATCTGGACGATCTTCCTCGCGATCCTGGCTTTCTCCCTCTCGCTCATCGGGACTTTTCTGGTCCGCTCGGGTGTCCTGACATCCGTCCATGCCTTTGCCAGCGATCCGACGCGCGGCGTGTTCATCCTGTTGATCCTCGTGCTTTTCATCGGCGGCTCTTTCGCCCTCTTCGCCTGGCGCGCCGGCGGTCTGAAGCAGGGCGGCCTGTTCGCGCCGGTCTCGCGCGAGGGCGCGATCGTTCTTAACAATCTGTTTCTCGTCACCTGCTGCGCCACGGTTCTCATCGGCACGCTCTATCCTCTGGCGCTCGAAGCTCTGACGGGCGAGAAGATCTCGGTCGGCGCGCCCTTCTTCAATCTGACCTTCGTGCCCTTGTTCATCCCCCTCATGCTTCTGGTGCCGGTCGGCCAGATGCTACCTTGGAAGCGTGGCGATCTCCTGGGCGTGCTGCAACGGCTCGCGGTTGCCTTTGCCGCCGGCCTGCTTTTCGCGGCGGGGCTCGCGGCCTTTAGGGGCGGCCCGGCCCTGACCATGATCCTTTCCGGTGTCGCTCTTTATGTGATCCTCGGCTCCTTCACCGATCTCGCCCGGCGTCTCTTCGGGCGCCCTTTCTCCGGCCCCATCTTGCGGGCTCGCCTATTGGGGCTGCCGCGCCAGGCTTTCGGTGCGGCCTTCGCCCATGCGGGTCTTGGCATCACTTTGCTCGGCCTCGCCGCCGCGGGCTGGGGCGTGGAGCAGATCACGACCTTGAAGCCAGGCGACCAGCTGACGGTCGGCCCCTATGAACTCGCTTTTGAAAGCCTCAAGGCGCGCCGCGGCCCGAATTATACCGAGGCGGTCGGCCATGTGATCATCACCTCCGAAGGGAAAGTGATCGCGACGATCGAGCCGGCGCAGCGCTTTTATCCGGTGCGCGGCATGAGCCGGGCCGAGGCAGGCATAGCGACGATCGGTTTCGGTCAAATCTACATGAGCATCACCGACGTCAAATCCGATGATACGGTTAACGCCCGCGTCTTCTGGAAGCCGCTGGTCGCGTTGATCTGGATTGGCGCCTTGGTCATGGCGTTTGGCGGCTGCCTCTCGCTGAGCGACCGGCGGTTCAAATTCGGCATCGCCCGCCAGGCCCGCCAGGCCCGGCTGACGACCCCGCAACCGGCGGAATAGACCTTGAGCCTCTTTTGCAAATCTACATGGGGGATATCCCTCCCCTGATCAGGGGAGGGTGGATCGCGAAGCGAGACGGGTGGGGTGAGTGCTAGAGAATTATCGAGCAAAGTGGATGCCCGTTCACGTATTGGCGGTGTTTCGCAACCGCGACACCGTCATTGCGAGCCCACGGGTCCGGCTTCGCCGGCCAGAGGACAGGCCCCGTGAACAATCCAGGGCAGATGCCGAAGCTGTGCATGGGCTTCCGAGCGAAGCTCCTCGCAATTGCGGGGTCAATTTTGGCCGCGCGCCTGAGCGCGGAGAAAACCATTCATCGCACGGCCTCCGGAACGCATCTCTTGATCAAGCTGTCAAGGGTCTTCGATTGCCGAAGGCGACGCCGCTTCGCGGCGCCCTTGACAGCTTGATCAAGAGATGCCGAGGCCAGCCGTGCGATGAATGGTTCATTGGGCAAGCCAGCTTGCCAAATGCCCAACTCGCTATCCCTTCACGCCTAAAGCGCCTGACCCTAAGGTATTTCCCCGATTTAGTTAAAGCGGGAAAGGCTCTAGAGCCAGCGCCTAATTTTGGCGCCGTCATTGCGAGGAGCGGAGCGACGAAGCAATCCAGTGCGGATGCCGAAGCCGTGCAAGGATTACTCCGTCGCTCCACTTTAGAGCGTTTCCCTAGCCCAATTAAACTGGGAAAGGCCCTAGCCCTCGTCTCTCTCCTGTGGCTGTCCCCCCTCCCCGCCCTGGCGGTGCAGCCGGACGAAGTCTTGAGCGATCCGAAGCTCGAAGCACGGGCGCGTGGGTTGTCGGCCGAACTGCGCTGCATGGTCTGCCAGAATGAATCCATCGACGATTCAAGTGCCGACCTCGCCCGCGACCTGCGGCTCCTGGTGCGGGAAAGGCTCAAAGCGGGAGACAGCGATGCGCAGATCCGGGCCTTCCTGACCGCCCGCTATGGCGATTTCATTCTGCTGAAGCCGCCTTTCAAGCCCGAGACCTGGCTCTTATGGACCGCGCCCCTTTTAGTGCTTCTGACCGGTGCCGGCCTCATTCTTCTCGCCCGGCGGCGGCAGAGCCGACAGGCAAGTGACGTGGCCGTGTCTGCGCCTTCCTTGTCGGAGAATGAGCGCGCCCGCCTCGAAGCTCTAGTCGGCAAGGAGGAAGGTCAATAGGGACAACTCGGACATTCCGGAGCCTGACCTCCAATGGCCACACTGGGCCGGAAGGGGATGATGCAGGAGGCCGCACCCATTCTGCCCGGTTGGAAGGCAAGCATTGAACAAAGGCCAAGGGCTTTAACGCGTGGTACACAGAGTCCCGCTTTTGTGGTATAGTATCAAACATGAAACCGTCCGAAGCCATTGAATTGCACCGCGAGCGCATCCGCGAGATTGTCCGCGCCAACAAAGCGAGCAATCCGCGCGTGTTCGGCTCGACCGCGCGCGGCGAAGATTCAGAGACCAGCGACCTCGACATCCTCATCGACCCGGACGCCAATATGTCCATGTTTGATCTTGTGAGGATTAGGCGCGCGGTGCACGAATTGACGGACGTGGCCGTTGACGTGAAAACGCCGGAAGACTTGCCGGTTAAATTTCGGCAAGTCGTTTTGGCGGAGGCGCGCCCGATTTAATGATCGACAGGAAAGACCTTCGCATACCGGATTTTCTCGGCCATATGCGCGAGGCGATTGCGCGCATTGAAACCTACACTCACGGTTTTACCTTGGACACGTTTCGCGCGAACACTCTTGTTCAGGACGCGGTTTACAAGAATTTTGAAAACATCGGGGAAGCCGCCGCGAACATCGACCGGCTTGATAAAACATTTTGGGAGCGTCACCCCAATGTTGCATTCCGGGATTCCTACGACACCCGCAACGTGTTCGCCCACGGCTATTTTGCCGTCAATTCCATGATTGTTTGGAATCTCATTCAAAACGACCTTCCTGCCTTTAAGGAAGGCGTCGAGGCGCTTTTGGAACTCTATCCGTCCAAAGACATCGACGCCGAGGCGTACTTGCGCGCGCGCCTCGATGCGCCGCGCGACAAGGAGACAAAGAAAGGCGAAGAGGCCGAGAAGGCAAGCACCCCATCCAAAGATCGAGGCCAGCCGCGTGGCGGACGTGACGGACGGTAGCCGCCTATGCAGACAGCCCGGAAGACGCCAAAGCCATGAAAATCGTTCCGCTCACCCCAGACACGGAAGCCCTCGCCCGGGGCGTTATCTGGTTTGAGGAACCTGAGGAAGTCTTGGCGGGCGCATTCCGCTTCGTGGCTTACGCAATGGCGCGCGCTCGACGCACGAGGACATGAAACTCTTTCTGGGCGACGGCACTGAACAACCGTTCCTGGCTGAGCCCATGCACCCGATGACAGCGGAAATCGAGGCTGCAACCGATCCCGCCCTTGACCTGCGGCTCCTGGTGCGGGAAGGGCTCAAGGCGGACGACGGCGATATCCAGATCCAATCCAGATCCGGGCCTTTCTGACCGCCCGCTATGGCGATTTCATTCTGCTGAAGCCGCCTTTCAAGCCCGAGACTTGGCTCTTATGGGCGGCCCCCCTTTTGGTACTTCTGACCGGCTCCAGCCTCATTCTTCTCGCCCGGCGGCGGCAGAGCCGACTTGCGGGCGAGAGTTCCGCGTCGGCTTCCCTGTCAGAGGAAGAGCGCTCCCGGCTCGAAGCCCTAGTCTAGTCGGCAAGGAAGAAGGTCAATAGCCACAACTCAGACATTCCGGTGCTGGCCTGCAATGACCCCACTGTGGCGGAATTGGACATACGCGATCCATTGATGAATTCAGCTAAGCGCCAACAACAGACATCGACCATATACTTCTCATCGGCGCCTTGAGCGAGATTGAACGCGGTCGCGGGGCGGGGGGCGACCACTATTCCAGCCCGACCATCCTCCGCAAAGCGACAAATCGAGCGTCCGTTTGCAAATCTGCGTAGATCGGATCCACCTTGAGATTCAGGGCCCAAATATCGTGGTCATTGCATCCCTTCTCTAGCCAGGCCAGGGCTTGGTCGCGGTCACGGAGACCCAGGTAAACTGTTGCAACGTCGAAAGCGCGAATGTAGCCGGATCTGCCCGCGTCCTGAAGGTCTGCCAGAATTTCCTGGGCCTTACCCAGCTCACCGGACGCGCCCAGGGCATGAGCCAGCATGCTCCTTGTCCAAGAGCTACCCCGTGAATTTCGTACAGCTTTGCCAAGCTCTTGCAATGCGAGGTCGTACTTTCCGGTGGCAACATAGACTTTGCCCAGAAGCCATGTTCCAAAAACAAACCGCTGATTTTTATCCAGTTCGATGCTTTGACGCAATTGTTGCTCGGCTTCGTCGAACTGTCGCGCGTGGTAATTCATCCACCCAAGAAACGTTCGATCGATCGCCGAAAAGGGCTCAAGGCCGACCGCCAGCCGGGAATGTTCAACGGCCTCTTCGTGGTGCCCTACGCAGGAGCAAAGCCAACCGAGCCAGTAACGCGCATGAGTAGCCCGGGGGTTTAGCTCGATCGCGCGACGGTATTCGAATTCGGCGCCAGCCCGGTCCCATCCGTGGCAAAATTGGCAAAACCCCAGCGACGCATGTGCCTCGGCAAGCTGCGGGTCCAGTTGCACCGCCCGGTTTGCAGCAGCGATAGCTCTCGGGGTTGCCTCGGCGGGTGACAGATACCCATACCAGCTCAACAGGCTGTAAGCGTCGGAGAGACCGCTCATTGCGAGCGCATATTCGGGATCCTCGATCAAGGCCAGTTCGAAATAATGCAGCGCCTTCCTCAGGCCAATGCCACGCTGATTCCAAAAGAAACGGCCTTTCAAATACAACTCGTAAGCTTCAGTGTTCGTCGTCTGCAACTTGATCACCGGTTGGTCACTGCGACCAGCCAAACGCAACTTCAAGGCGCCAATGATCGCACGCGTAATGTCGTCCTGGACAGCAAACACGTCCTGCATCTCGCGGTCGAACCGGTCTGACCAGAGGCTGAAACCGTCAGCGATTTTGACAAGCTGGGCAGTGATGCGAAGCTTGGCGCCTACCCTGCGTAGGCTGCCTTCCAACACCGTCTCCACACCGAGGGCCTCTCCGATTTTGCGGATGTCCTCGTTGCGGCCCTTGAACGCAAAGCACGATGTCCTCGCCGCCACACGGAGTCCTTCGATCCGCGACAATGCGCTCAGCAAATCCTCGCTAATCCCATCGCTCAAAAACTCGTTTTCCTGATCGGTACTTATGTTCACGAACGGCAGCACTGCGATGGATCTCTGCTGTTCAGAGCCGGATTGGCGCGCCGGAGTCGACGTCTTCCGCTTACCTCCGACCGTCTTCCTGGTCTTTGGCCCGAGTGCGATGCGATATATCTCCACCGGTCGGTTGATGTTCTTCAACTCGATCTTGCCGATGCGCACCAAGGCCTCCGGGATTTTGTTGTACACCTGGTCGAACACTTGGCGTGTGATCGTGATGCCGCCTGAATCAGCCAGTGGCTCGATTCGAGCAGCAATGTTCACGCCATCGCCCAAAATGTCGTCCCCACGGTGCAAGACATCGCCTAGGTGAATGCCAATTCGAACCTGCAATTGTCTGCCTTCCGGAGTGCCAAAGTTGCGTTGGGCCAGCGCCTCCTGGAGCTCGACCGCGCAATTCACCGCGGCCACAGCGCTCGCGAACTCAATCAGAAAGCCATCGCCGATCGTCTTTATCTCCTGTCCGTGGTATTTTAGGAACGCGGGCCGCAGGAATGCGCGGTGCTCATCGAGCAACTCTAGCGCTAGACTCTCATCGCGCTGCGCGAGCGCGCTGTAGCCCACCATGTCCGTGAACATGATCGCGGCAAGCTTGCGTTCTTCTACCTCTTCGGGAGCCATTTGAACTCGCTAGCCATTGGAGAAAGTGGCTCAAATTCAACGATTGCTTTGGCTAATACCTCACATACACCCTCGTGCACACCAAAATCGCGCGACTGTGGAGATGATCAACTGGCGCGGGTCCGAACCTTAGCGTGCCTTAAGTCTTGGCTTAGTTTTCGCTGAGCAGGCGCGATAGATTTTGATTGGCTTTGCTCGTAAAATAACGCGTCAAACTCAAGTGCCATTTACGGGCTCCGCCTGCTGCCTGGCGAACCGGACACTGACCAGATCGTGCGCAAGCGGCTGGCTTGGGCGCTTTCCAAACCTTCGACCGCGGCAAAGTTCGGTTTTCCACCCAAAGCCGAGATAGGGCCGGTCAATAGGGCAGGTTGAAGATCCGGCCCGGGACGAGCTCGCCCTTTTCGACCGCGCCGATCGCCACGACCACGCCGCCGCAGGCGGCATAGGCGGAACCGCTAAAAGGCGCATTCGGGCCGCGCAGCAAGAGAGGCTGGCCGCGCCGCAACCGCGCCGCGGCACTCATATCGACCGTGACGCGCGGCACCTCGCCGAGCCCAGCTTCAACCCGCAGCAAGGCCCCTGCCCGTAAGTCGGGATTGTCGAGCGCGGCCAACTCCACCGCATCGGTTTCATAAAATGGACCGACGCGCGTGCGCCGGAGCGCGCTGACATGGCCATAGCAGCCAAGCCTCCGGCCAAGATCGCGGGCAATGGCCCGCACATAAGTGCCCTTGCCGCAGCGGGCCTCGAAGACCGCCTCATCCGGATCGGTGCTGAGGAGTTGCAGCGCGTGGATGGACACGAGGCGGGGAGCGAGGATGGGCGCTGCGCCTTCGCGGGCCAGATCATAGGCGCGCTCGCCATTGATCTTGATCGCCGAATAAGCGGGCGGGCATTGCTCGATCGTCCCAATGAATTCCGGCAACAAAGCGCTGATCTCGTCCGCTTTCGGACGCTTTTCGGATTGGGCGAGAGGCGCGCCATCCGCATCATCCGTGTCGGTTTCGGTTCCCCAGCGAACGGTAAAGCGATAGGATTTTTCGCCATCCTGCACGAAGGGTACGGTCTTCGTCGCCTCGCCAAGGGCGATCGGCAAGAGGCCGGTCGCAAGCGGATCGAGCGTGCCGGCATGGCCGGCTTTCTTCGCCGCAAAAACCCGCTTGACGAGGGTGACGGCCTTGGTCGAATTCAGCCCGGCCGGCTTGTCGAGCACCACCCAGCCATGCACATCCTTGCGATTGGAAGTTGCGGCCTTCATCGCGCCTGTTCCTGCTTCTTCTCGAGGTCCCGTTTGACTTGCGGCAATTCGAGCAAAGCATCGATCTTGGCGGCGCAAGCAAAACTCTGATCGGGCTTGAAACGGATGTCCGGGGCAAATCTCAGATTGATTTTCCGGGCAAGCTCCGTGCGCAGGAATTTCTTGTGCCGTTCGAGCGCGGCGAGCACGGCGGTGATGTTTTCATTATCGTGCGGCAGCACATAGATGGTGGCCAGCTTCAGATCTGGGCTCATGCGGACGCCCGCGACAGTGACCATCGGGTTTTCGAGAACGGGCTCGCCCAGCGCGGACCGGATCAGAAGATCGGAGAGGGTGTGGCGGATCAATTCACCAACGCGCAGCATCCGCTGCGATGGCTCGCCGCCTTGATGATGATGGAGTCTGGACATGGGATTTGAGCGCCCTTCAGCGCTAACCTTCTGGATTTCGTCGCATTTGAGAGCGACAACGTTCAAACACACTTATTGCCGCTCTTTCTGCGCGTGTGTCGACTTCATCACGAAACAATGTCTGAACGAAGGAGAGAAGCATTTTCAACTGACCGGCCTTATAATCTGCCTGACGTTGAAATCGTGATACTTGTTCCTGCAATTTTCTATTATCTTCTTTTAGGGTTTCCATACCACGTTCAAGGCACATTGCGTTGGCAACAAACTCGCCGATTTTTTTCAGGAAGGGAGCTGCCATTCCGCCGTCGGTTGCCTTTGATCTAGTGGATCAGCCATGTCACGAGTGATTCAGTAGATCGTCGAGGAGCGACCGATTTTCAGCTTGCAACCAGTCTATCCGGTCACCTCTTGCCTCGATTTCGGAGACCGCCGATGTCATGGCCTTGGCCAATCCATCAAGTTCTTCAGCGATGCGGCCAAGTTTATCGACACCATAGTTAAACATCTCAACACATAGTAAGTCGTCATCGGAATTCAAACTAATCAGCCGGCCGTCTTCTTGCGCTTTTTTTGACCACAGTTCGACAGAGCCGTTTGCCAGCGTCGGCATAGCGATTTCCCTTTCGCGCGTGGTTATGTGGTTATAACGACCGCTTGATTTCCTGCACAGTGTAACACTCGATGACATCGCCGATGCGCATGTCCTGATAGTTCTCGAAGGCCATGCCGCATTCCTGCCCAGCCTGCACTTCCTTGACCTCGTCCTTGAAGCGCTTCAGCGTCGAGAGCTTGCCTTCATGCACGACGACATTATCGCGGATCAGCCGGACATTGGCGCCGCGCTGGACCGTGCCGTCGGTGACCCGACAGCCAGCAACCTTGCCGACTTTCGAGATGGTGAAGACTTCCAAAATCTCGGCATTGCCAAGCATTTCTTCCCGCAAGGTCGGCGCGAGCAGGCCGGACATCGCCGCCTTCACGTCATCGACGAGATTATAGATAATGTTGTAGTAGCGGATTTCGATCCCTGCCTGCTCGGCGAGCGCTCGAGCCTCCTTATGGGCACGCACATTGAAGCCGAGCACCACCGCATGCGAGGCTTCCGCCAGAGTGATGTCGGATTCGGTGATGCCGCCGACACCGGCATGGATCACGCGCGCCGCGACCTCTTCCGTGTTGAGCTTTTCGAGGGTCGCAATGATCGCCTCGACAGAGCCCTGCACATCCCCCTTGATGACGAGTGGGAACTCCTTGCGGCCGGCCATCTTCAACTGGCTCATCATATCGGAGAGGGAGCCGCGTGCCAAAGTGCCGCGGGCGGCCGCCTTTTCGCGTTTCTGCCTTTCGCGATATTCGGTGATTTCGCGCGCCCGCGTTTCAGTCTCGACCACGGCGACCCGGTCGCCGGCTTCCGGCGAACCGGAAAAGCCCAGAACCTCGACCGGTGTTGAAGGCCCGGCTTCTGCTCTCGTCTCGCCCTTGTCGCCCAGAAGCGCCCGCACCCGGCCCCATTGTGAGCCGCCGACGATGATGTCGCCCACTTTGAGGGTGCCGCGCTGGACGAGCACGGTGGCGACAGGGCCGCGTCCCTTGTCGAGCCGCGCCTCGATCACCGTGCCTTCGGCCGGACGGGCCGGATTCGCCTTGAGATCAAGAAGCTCGGCCTGAAGCGCAATCAACTCGAGCAATTTATCGAGATTGAGATGCTTGGTCGCCGAGACCTCGACCTCCAGAGTCTCGCCACCCAGGCTTTCGACCTGCACTTCGTGCTGCAGCAATTCACTGCGCACCCGCTCGGGCTTGGCATCGGGCTTGTCGATCTTATTGATCGCCACGATCATCGGCACTTGGGCGGCGCGCGCATGGGCAATCGCCTCCACCGTCTGCGGCATGACGCCATCGTCGGCAGCGACCACAAGGACGACGAGATCCGTCACTTTCGCGCCGCGCGCCCGCATAGCAGTGAAGGCCGCGTGGCCGGGTGTATCGATGAAGGTGATCTTCGTTCCATTCGGCGATTCGACCTGATAAGCGCCGATATGCTGGGTGATCCCGCCGGCCTCGCCGGAAACGACATTGGCATGGCGGATCGCATCAAGCAGCGAAGTCTTGCCGTGATCGACATGGCCCATGATCGTGACGACCGGTGGCCGCGACACAAGATCGGCCTCGGTGTCCGGCCTGTCGAAAAGCCCTTCCTCGACATCGGCCTCAGCGACCCGCTTCACCGTATGGCCGAGGTCCTCGGCGATCAGCTGAGCCGTATCGGCGTCGATCACGTCGGTGATCTTCGCCATCTGGCCTTGCTTCATGAGCAACTTGATAACATCGACGCCGCGCTCCGCCATGCGGCTGGCGAGTTCCTGAATGGTGATCGTCTCGGGCAGAATCACCTCGCGGGAAAGCTTTTCCTTGGCCTCGCTGACGTGACCCTTGGTGAGCCGTTGAACCCGCCGACGGAAAGCGGCGACGGATTTGGTGCGCTCTTCTTCCTCGCCGGTGACATTGGCGAGGGTCAAGCGCCCACGGCTTTTCGGCTCGCCTCCCCGGCTGGTCCGGGGCGTGGCGGTTTTCACGGCAAGCCCGGGCCGGCGGGGGAGATGCGGGGTCTCGTCTTCCTCGACCAAAGATGATTTTGGCGCGACATAGGCCGGGGCTGCGGCCACAGGGCTGGCGGGCGGGCGCTTTGTAGCTGGGGCAGCGGCGGTCGTTGGGGTGGGTTCGCCGCCGGCAAGCCGCCGCTTGGCTTCGTTCTCCGAACGGCGCTTGGCTTCCGCCTCCTGAGCTCGGCGCGCTTCTTCCTCCCGCTTGCGCTCCTCGGCTGCGGCGCGCTCCTCACGTTCCCGAGCTTCGCGTTCTTCCCGGAGCTTCGCTTCCTCTTCGGCGCGCTTGCGCTCCTGGATCTCGCGCTCACGAGCATCCGAGAGAGCGCGCGAACGGGCATCCCGCTCCTCTTCCGTGAGAGTGCGGAGAATGACGCCGGAAGGCGCCCTTTGTGAGGATTGAGACGGATGGGCGGGCTGTGGCGGGCGCGGTTTGGCCGTGACGGCGGGCGTCGCCGTCGGGGGTGGCGTGGTAGGAGCCGGCGCATGCATCTCCCCCGGCCCAATCGCCCGGCGCTTCACCTTTTCGACGACGACCGCTTTGGAGCGGCCGTGCGAGAAGCTCTGGCGCACGATGCCGGCTTCGATGGGGCGCTTCAGCGAGAGCCTTTTGGCCGGCGCAACGCTCAGCGTGGTGTCACCAGGGTTTTTAGTATCGTTCATCCGTTTGTCATTCCCGGGCCTACGCCCATTCGGTGCCTTTGGAGCCCGCGCGGTCTTGCGCATTCGCTTCCTTTGAGTGCGCTTCCCTTCCCGGTGGAATAGGAAAACGGCGCTCACGTCATCGATCCACTTATCTCTCTGCCGCTTCCTACGTTCCTATGCTTTTGGCCGGTCTCGATCGGGATGCGAAAGAGTGTAGGAACCAATTTCCCACTCGTCCTGCTCCAGGATTTTGGACCGAGCCGGCCCAACGCATCGCGATCGAGCTTTCAAATGCCAAATTTTAGGCGCGCAGTTCGTCTCATCGTGTAAAATTGATAATCTTTTCGGCCTTTTGGCCGGCCATCTCCGGGTATCTCAGAGTGGCGCTTAATTGCCTCCGATTTCGTTCCTATCCATTTCATGATCGTTGATACTTGCGGCTTCAGGACCTGACGAGCCCGGACGGTCGAGCGATTCGACTGCATGATTCCGGTAAAGCGCCAATCTCCGGAAGCGCCGCAGAAAGCCCTTAGCCGCCGGACCCTCGGTCAGGGCCGCATGTATCACATTTGTCCGCCCCAAAGCCAAATCCAATTGGCTGGACGAGAAGAGTTTCAACTGCGGTGTGGCCGGCGCGCCACCCGGCCGCCGGTTCAAAGCGGCCTTGAGCTTGCGCTCACCATCGGCGCCGCCATCCGTTGCCTGGATGAGACCGGCGATGAGCTGTTCGGCTAGCGCGTGTTCGACTTTGGTCAATCCGGTTATGACGAGCCCCGCTTTATTCGCTAATGACAAAGCTTGCAGGCAATCCGTTGTCAACAGGGCTTCGATCTCATCGGCCAAACGTTCGGAAACCCGAACTTTTGTTTTGAAGCCGCGCGAAAAAGCCTGCCTTTTGATGGCTTCCGCCACGCGATCGGCGCTGGCCGTCACCCAGACCCCGCGTCCTGGCAGTTTCCGGCTGATGTCCGGCACGACCGCGCCGTTTGGGTCGAGGACAAAACGGATCATGCTCTCGGGCTGCCCTTTCGTCCGTGTGACGAGGCATGTGCGCTCGGAGCCCCTGTCCGCGTCACGGATTTTCCGCATGGGCTTGTCTCTCGGAAAATCCAATGGCCTCTCCGCCGACGGACAGGTCAGAGGAGCTGGCATGAAAGATTGCGGCTGCATCCCGGTCATTCTGTTTCAATCTCGCACGCAAACTGGGTTCCACTGCGCTGAAATGCCTTAGCTCTGGGCCGCCCTTGTAAATTCGGCTTCAACGGAGAGCGGCTCGGCGGAATCGATCCAGCCCGCCTTGACCCGGGCGGTCATGACGAGGGCTTCGGCCTCCTCGCGCGAGATTTCGAACCCGTCCAGAATGCCGGCGTGCTTGAGGGTCTCGCCGTCCTTGCGCTCGCTCCAGCCGACAAGATCATCGGTTGCGCAGCCGGCGAGATCCTCGAGCGTCTTGATCCCGTTTTCACCGAATTTTACGAGCATTGCCGTTGTCACCCCGGTGACTTCCTTCAGATCATCGGACACGCCAAGCTCGCGCCGTCTTGCGTCCTGCTCGGTTTCGCGCTGGGCGAGATAATCATGCGCGCGGGTCTGGATTTCGGTCGCGGTCGCTTCGTCAAATCCTTCGATCGCGGCGATTTCGGCTGGCTCGACAAAGGCCAGTTCCTCGACCGAGCGGAACCCTTCCGAGGCAAGAAGCTGACCGACTACCTCATCAACATCGAGCGCTTTCATGAACGTATTGGTGCGCTCGGTGAATTCCTTCTGGCGGCGTTCTGACTCCTCGGCTTCCGTCAGAATGTCGATGTCCCAGCCGGTCAGCTGCGAAGCGAGCCGGACATTCTGTCCGCGCCGGCCAATCGCCAGCGAGAGCTGGTCGTCCGGCACGACGACCTCAATGCGTGAGGAATCCTCGTCGAGCACGACCTTGACCACTTCCGCCGGCTGCAGCGCATTGACGATGAAAGTGGCCGCATCCGGCGACCAGAGGATGATATCGACCTTCTCGCCTTGCAGTTCAGTGACGACGGCCTGCACCCGCGAACCGCGCATACCGACGCAGGCGCCGACCGGATCGATGGACGTATCACGCGAGACGACGGCGATCTTGGCGCGCGAGCCAGGATCGCGGGCGACCGATTTCACCTCGATCACGCCGTCATAGATTTCCGGTACCTCCTGGCGAAACAGTTTTGCCATGAATTGCGGATGGGTGCGCGAAAGGAAGATCTGAGGGCCGCGCTGCTCACGCCTCACATCATAGACATAGGCGCGGGCGCGGTCGCCCGGCCGGAACACCTCGCGCGGGATCAGCTCGTCGCGTCTTATCGTCGCTTCACCGCGGCCAAGATCAATGATCACATTGCCATATTCGACCCGCTTGACGACGCCGTTGACGATGTCGCCGATCCGATCCTTGTATTCCTGATATTGGCGGTCGCGCTCCGCCTCGCGGACCTTTTGGACAATAACCTGCTTTGCCGATTGTGCAGCGATGCGGCCGAAATCGAAAGGCGGCAGTGTCTCGGCGATCCAGTCACCGACCTGGGCGGCCGGGTTTTTCCTGCGGGCCTCGGCGACGCTGATCTGGGTCGCATCATTCTCGATCTGATCGACAACGAGCAACAGGCGGGAGAAACGAATCTCGCCGGTCTTCGGATTGATTTCGGTGCGAACCTCGGTTTCCTGGCCATAGCGGGAGCGAGCCGCCTTGGAAATCGCATCCTCCATCGAGGCCAGCACGATTTGCCGGTCGATCGATTTCTCCCGTGCGACAGCGTCGGCGATCTGCAAGAGTTCAAGCCTATTGGCGCTGACTGCCATCTTCCTTGCCTCCTGTTCCAGGCCTTGGCCCTAGGCGGCGAGGGACCCGGTTTTCTCTCGAATTCAATCGTTTCAATTGAGCCTGCACACCGGCCGGCAGAAGCGGTTTCGGCTTGCCGCCGGCTTTTTGGGTGAAGCGGCCGGGCCCGCGGCGCGGCGAAGGCTTTTCGTCCTCGACCCGTGCTGGGCCCGTCTCCTCTTTAGCTTCTTTAGCTTCTTTAGCTTCTTTAGCTTCGGCCTGCGGCGCCTTGGCGGCAGCGAGCGACTGCCGAATCAATTCTTGCGTCAGCACCAGTTTCGCTTCGGCCAAATCCTTGATGTGAAGCATGGCCGTGGTTGGCTCGCCGGGTTTCACTTCGCAGTCCGCCAGTGTCACAAGCGCGCCCAGATCCCGCCCCTCCACTTGGGCGATCCGGCCGCGGAAGCGTTTGCGTCCGTCGACCGCCTCGCGCAGTTCGAGCCGTGCTTCTTTGCCGAGCGCGCGACGAAAGTCTGAGACGCGGACCAGAGGCCGGTCGATCCCGGCCGAGGAAATCTCAAGGTGGTAGGCGCCTTTCACAGGATCTTCCGCATCCAGCAGCGGTGACAAGGCCGCACTCACGGTTTCGCAATCGGCGACCGTCATGGACCCGTCCGGCCGCTCCGCCATGATCTGCAGGGTGGTTCCCGCCTGCGCCAGCAGGCGGACGCGGACAAGCCGATAGCCGAGATCCGCCAGGACATGCTCGGTGAGATGGGCGACCCGCGCCGCAACCCCCGTTTCGATCGAAAGGCGCGGCTCGCCAAGCCACGAATCCTCTTTACCACCTCGCTCTTGTGAGGCTGCCAAGGTCCCTGCCAAATTTAGCCGTTCCATCGCCGGTTCCTCCCGGCATTCAACTGTTTCTTGGTTTGAAGCCCACCTCATTGGCGGTTACGCAAAAGCCATCTACCCGAAAGACAACAGCCACGAAAGACAATAAAAAAGAGCGGGTCCCGCAGGCCCCACTCTCAATAATCCGGTTATTGCTATCGTACAACCGTTATGAGAAAGATGAACGCAAAGCTCATATAGGACAAAGACGTTTTCGACGCAAGGGCCGGGCATCACCAAACCAGGGCAGAATCTCAAATTGTTAAGGAATGCCTAACCATCCCGGATTCTAAAGGGCGCGGGAGCAATCCGCGTCCGGTGCTTGAACCTAGAGCGGATCAGCAAACGTGTGAAGCGGTTTTGCGCTCGCTTCCCGCTCTAATAACCAGAATCGATCATGTTTCATGATTTTGGATCGATTTCGATCCAAA
>DATJTB010000039.1:0-3803 GCA_035503795.1 Methylocella sp. | reverse complement strand
GCTTGCGCCGAAAGGCGCCCTTCGCGTTTTGCCAGATGGTCCTTCGCCCAGGCGAGGAAGGCCGACAGACGCGGCGCCGGTTCGGCCGGAATCTCTGCTATCAGCATGGCGATGAGGCTGCGCAGCCGATCGAGTTCAGCGAGTTCGGCTAAGATTGCCCCAAGTCCAGCAGCTCGACGATCTTCGATGTGCTTGATGCGCGCCGCCAGTTCGCGTTGCCGCCGCTCCTCCTCGATCTTTCGCTGCTCCGCCTCGCGCTTGAGGCGTTGTTCCGTCTTTGCTGCAGCGAGTACTGCAAGACCCACAGCAATATCACTGGCCATATTCTCAAGTCGTTGGACTTTCGCATCGCGGAAGCTGCGTCGTGGAGAGCTCCCTCTCCCAAAGACATAGACCTGCTCAAGCTCGAATGAGAGCTGGCCCGTCGGATGGAAATCCCATTCTGAAAATTGCGGCTTGTCGAAGAATACATTGTCCCATGAATTCAGCCGCGCTGCCCGGTCACGCTTTCGTTGCCAGGCTTCCTCCTTGGCACGCTCGGCATCAGTCAGAACGTGCTTCTCACGCCTGACCGTCTCCGTGACCGAGAACGCAATGGCTTCAGTTTCAGATTTGAATTGCGCGGATCCGTCCCCTGCCACCAGTTCGAACCCTTGAAGCGATGCTGCGCGCACAACCCGTGGCAGGATAACCGCGAGACGACCGATTGATGGCGATGCAACCTCGCACTTGATGAGCCCGGCGCCATCGGCAGAGACGATGCCGATATCGGAAGGCTTCGTCTTTCTGAGTTTTGCGACTGTACGATCGATGATCGGGTGTATCGGCTCAGCCTGATCGTCACGACCTTCAGACGCAAGGATGCGCGCCTGTTCGCGCACGTTGGCCAACGCCAACGATTCGCGACCGAGGTCGGCGCTTGCAATTGTGATTCTGTCGGCGGTCCCGGCCTTGGCTTCCGGCAATGGTATCTGCTTCACCCTCTTTCCGGCGGCCTTTTTCGCCCACCAGCCCAGCGGCGGATTGGGGATCTCGTGCTTTTTGCATATCTTGTGGAGCGCGACATCGGAAATGGCGAACTCCTTTGCCAAGTGCGTCATCGGCTTGGACCAAACAAGCTCGTAAAATTGTTCACGCGTGAAAGCTCGAGCCACAGCCATCCTTTCAAAAAAATACAATCGCCAAAGGCGGTTGAAGGGCAGCTACCGCACGATATTCAAATGTATGCAATGTCCTTGCGACACTTGGGCCGGGGATTGATCACTCAACCCTATAGCCGAGCGCTCGATAGCCAGATCGCCGCTTTGCCGCCATCCGCGCAAGTATGGGCACAAGGTCATCGACATAGTCGACGACGAGAACCTCTGTCTTACGAGCATGCTGCCGGTGAAGCCGACCGACATATTGTGCCAACGTGCCCCTCCATGAAATGGGCATCGTCAAGAACAGTGCGTCCAATCTTGGGTCATCAAAGCCCTCGCCGATGTAACGCCCTGTCGCCAGAACCAGCCGTTCCTGATCGCCCGCCACTCGCAGCCCGGCATCTGATACCTTGCGTTCGGCTACCGACATTCCGCCTCGAAGGACGACAAGATTGCGCACGAAGCGCGAAAAGCGGCCTTGCAGATATTCGAGATGATCCCGGCGCTCGGTGAGAACGATCGGTGAGCGCTTCGCCTCCAATGCCTTCAGCACATCGTCGAAGATCAGGTTATTGCGCAGCTCGTCCCGCGCGATGGCCGCATAGACCGCCGGCATGGAAGGGCGGTCCGATTCTCCCAAAGGTGGCGGCAATTGAAACTGCGTCGATCGAGTTGTGACGCGGTGAACGATCCCCCGCCCAGCCGTATGGGTACGCGCGTCAACGCGGTGTCGAACAGGGCCGCATTGCATGAAGATGATCGGATGATGACCATCTTTGCGGGCCACCGTCGCGGACAGTCCGAGGATATAGCGCGCTTTCGCACGGCGGGCTACCAGCTCAAAACTCGCCGCCGAAAGATGATGGCATTCATCGACAACCAGATGGCCGTAGTCCGCCACCAGATCGGAGACTTCGCCTCGCCGCACGAGGCTTTGGATCAGCGCGACATCAATGACGCCAGTCGGTTTACGGCGTCCGGCGCCGATAACGCCGATGTCCTTCGGATCGATGTCGAGAAATGTCCTTAGCCGCTCCACCCACTGGGCGAGTAACTCGCGGCGATGGACAAGAACGAGTGCATTGCATCCGCGTTTCGCAATGAGGGCCACGGCCACCACCGTCTTGCCGAAAGCGGTTGTCGCGGCGAGCACGCCATTCTCATGCGGAAGAAGGGCCTCGAACGCCTTGATCTGCGGCTCGTACAGCGTCCCCTGAAACCGTACTCGGCTGGCAAGCGGATTGCCCATCACCCTCAGATCATTCAACTCAACCTCGGCGCCCTCGGCTCGGATCAGCTCAACAGCTTCGTCGAGGCATCCGCGGGGCAGCCCAACATGACGCCGATGAAGTTCGGCGCAGGAGATAATCCGAGGCTTACCGAAGGTCGGGAAACGCATGGACTGCGCACGATAGAACTCTGGGTTCTGGAAGGCCGCCAAACGTATGAGCCGCGCCGTCGTTGCCGCCGGCAAATCGGTCCGGTCGATATAGACTTGGTCGGCGACCACTATCGTGATCTTGCCCGACATGGGACTGCCGACCGGGCCCACTTTGGGGTGCCGAGACGGCGTCATGCGCCAGGGCTCGTCCGCATCCTCATCTTCAACGGGCATGCGGACGCCCAGAATACGGCCTCGCGTCTCCGCATCGTCGACGATTTCGGCGGCGGCCTTGGCCGATAGCCGTGGCCTCGCGGCCAGAAATGCCCATTGGTCGTCGTATGGACGAAGATCTTGGTCGATGAAAACGCTGTTTCCAAGTTCGCGCCCATGGCGCTGCAAAGGGAAGGCGATCAGATTGCCGAAGCCGCCGACCGGCATAGTGTCCTGGCTCGGAAAAAAGCGATCGTATGAGGCGAAACCTATTTCGGGGCGACGCTCCATCGTTTCCGTCAGCATCGCCGCGCCAAGCTGCCGAGCGGTGCGCGCCGAAACTGGCTCGGAGAAGAAAATCCACACATGCCCGCCATTGCCGGATCGAGACCGCTCAAGGGCCGCCGGCACGCCCTTAGCCTGGCAAGTTTCAAGCACGGCCAAGGCGTCAGCCGCCCAACTCTCCTCGTCAAAATCAGCGGCCAAAAGCCAGCAGGTCTCGTCAGGAAGCAGCGGATAAACACCCGCCACGAAGTCGCCGCCAGAACCGTGTGCGCCCTCGCCGCGCAGATGCTTTTCGATGATGTCGTCGGTGACCGGGATGAAGGCTTGATGAGGGCATTCCCCACATTTGACCTGGGGCTTGGCGCATATCCCCTTTACCCACTCGTTGGCGCATGCGGGCGCATAGCCGGATTTGGCGGTCTTCCGGTTTTCCCACCTGACAGGGAAAACGTCAGCGCGGCCTGCGAATAGGCTCCGAAACAGCGCGATCTTTTCCGCGGCGGATGACGCGGCCATCACCTTCGGCGCATCTGCAATTGTGGGTGATGAATAATCTGCAGCCGCCGCGGAGCACCGGCTCACGAGATCCCTCAGCGCGGCCTCAAGCTCTTTCCGCTCCGCCTCATTTGCGGCTAAACGGACTCGAACCTGCTCAATCTCGAGCTCAAGTTCGTGCGCAGTCTCGGCGTCACCGCCCAGCGCCAGTCGTTTCGACACATCTCCGCTCAGCCAAGTCTTCATAGAGCGGGCTCTCCAGGTGATCGCCGTCCGCTATCCTTCGA
>DATJTB010000038.1:0-4946 GCA_035503795.1 Methylocella sp. | reverse complement strand
ATGTCGCGAGTGGTACCGTGCGCTCAGAACCCACAAAGCCGCTGGCCGAACGCCTGCGCACACTTCACGTGGGCTTGGCCGCCGTTCTCGCCGCGCAGGCTCCAACAGAAGCAGCTGTTGAGGAGACTTTTGTCAATCGCGATCCACAATCCGCTCTCAAGCTTGGCCAGGCTCGCGGGATCGCCCTGGTCGTCCCGGCGCTCGCAGGCTTACCCATCGCCGAATATGCCGCCAATCTCATCAAAAAAACCGTGACGGGGACTGGACATGCGGAAAAATCCCAAATTGCCTTGATGGTCCACCACCTTCTGCCCGGCGCCGAAGCGCAAGGCGCGGATGCGGCGGATGCGCTTGCCGTTGCCCTCACCCATGCGCGGCTGCGACTTCTCAATCGAGATCATCGGACAGGCAAGACTGGAACTGGGCGTTGAACAGCAGATCGCTTTGCTAAACTTGCGGATCGACGGCATAAGCGCACGCACGACGTTCACAAGGGGAAGGGGACAGGCTTCGGCCTGCAGGATCGGCAAAGATGATCGGCAAACTCAAGGGACTCGTCGATTCACGAGGCGAGGATTATGTGATCCTCGATGTTCAGGGGGTTGGCTATATCGTCCATGGCTCCGGCCGCCTGCTGCAAAGGCTGCCCGGGGTCGGTCAGCCGGTCACCCTCGCAATTGAAACGCAGATGCGTGAGGATTCGATCAAGCTGTTCGGTTTTGCCTCGGAGACCGATCGCCAATGGTTCCGTCTGCTCCTGAACGTGCAGGGGGTCGGAACCAAGGTCGCGCTGGCGATCCAGACGGCCCTTGATGGCAACGAGCTTGTGGCGGCGATCGCCTCGCAGGATAAGAACGCCGTCGCCCGCGCGCCAGGAGTCGGACCCAAGCTCGCGGCGCGTATCATCGCTGAATTGAAGGACAAAGCCAATTTTCCCGGTGTTCCCAAACCGGATGAGATGGCGGGCCCCGGCCATTTCGATCGTCCACCACCCAGCGTGGAAGACGCCGTCTCGGCACTCGTCCATCTCGGCTATGCCAGGGTGCAGGCGGTCAGCGCCATCACCACTTCACTCGCCGCTCTCGGCCGGGATGCGCCGACCGGCGAGCTGATCCGCCACGGCCTCAAGGAACTCGCCCGCTGATTTGGCCCTCAGCTTTCCTTGTAAGGGACGCGGAAGAATTTTCCGGCCTCCTTGCGGATTTTGCCGATTTGCTTTTCGATGACTTGCAGCTGGGTTTCGAGCTCTTCGTAGCTCTTGCAGTTTTTCGTCACCATCGGCAGGCCGCTCGTCGGCGACTCGCCCGACGGATTGAGAATGATGCGGACCGTCGTGCGTTCATCGCCTTCCGGTGGGGAAAATTCCAGTTCGATTTTCATCCTGACCTCTATAAACGCGTCGCCGAACTTTCGATGCCATCCGGCTCAAGAGGAGAGGAAATCAGCATTTCCTCACGCCTTTCCATGATGCGCGGCCTCTTGATTGACATCGAGCGGCCAGCGTGCCCGCGCCGGAAAGCTCAGATCATCGGTGAGGCCCAGGGCCAGGCGTTCAAGGCCGGCCCAGGCGATCATCACGCCATTGTCGGTGCAAAGTTCGGGCGGCGGGAGGACCAGCCGCAGTCCGGTCTCGCCGCAAAACCGCATCAAGGCCCGCCTTATGGCGTTATTCGCGGCCACGCCACCGGCAATGACGAAAGCCTGGGGATAGCCGACCTGTTCGCGGAAGAGCCGCAAGCCGGCCCGGCTGCGGTCGATGAGCGTATCGACCACAGCGGCTTGGAAAGAGGCGCAGATATCGGCGAGACCGGTGTCACTCAAAGGCGACGCGCGCTCGACTTCGAGTCGCACGGCCGTCTTGAGACCCGAAAAGGAAAAGTCCGGCTTGGCCCGCCCGAGCATCGGGCGCGGTAGATCGAAGCGCGCCGCATTGCCTTCCGCCGCCAAGGCCTCGACCCGCGGGCCACCAGGATAAGGCAGGCCCAGCATCTTGCCGACCTTGTCAAAAGCTTCACCCGCCGCGTCATCGACCGTCGACCCGAGCCTCTGATAGTTTCCAACTCCCTTCACGGCGACCAATTGAGTATGGCCGCCCGACACGAGAAGCAGCAGATAGGGGAAGGCGAGATCCCCGCTGAGGCGAGCCGTCAAGGCGTGGGCTTCGAGATGGTTGATCGCCAGAAAGGGCTTGCGGCTCGCCAGCGCCAAAGCCTTGGCGGTCGTGAGCCCGACCAGGATACCGCCGATGAGCCCCGGCCCCGCCGCGGCGGCAATCCCGTCGAGATCGCCAATGTCGAGGCCAGCCCGATCAAGCGCCAATTGCACGAGCCGGTCGATATATTCGACATGGGCGCGCGCCGCGATCTCCGGCACCACGCCGCCAAAAGCCGCATGTTCGGCGATCTGGCTCATTACCTCATTGGACAGAATTTCGCCAGCACCGTCCGGCTGTAAGCGGACAACGCCCGCGGCGGTCTCGTCGCAAGTGGTTTCAATGCCAAGAACACGCATGGTGGAGTTGATTTCCTCGGTCGGCAGGCCCGTGGCGCCACCCCTTGCACTTGCAATCAGGCAGGGCTTCAAACTATAGAATCAAACAAGCCTAGCACCAACCCTCTCCAGGTGGAACTCGATCGGCGCGAAGATTCAAGCAAGGCCACGGCTTGTCGGCGTCGACGCCTATATCCATTCCTTTGTGCCAACGCGCCACGAGTAAATTTCCTTCGCGAGCATGGGTCAAAGTGAATCAATGCCAATTTCGACCCTTCCGGGTCATAACTTCCCCCTCAAACTCGGGACGCGTGGAAGCCGCTTGGCGCTGGCTCAATCGCATGAGGTGATGACCCGTCTGACGGAGGTGCATGGTCTTGCCAAGGGCGCCATCGCGATCATCGCCATCAAGACAAGCGGCGATCAGATCCTGAACCAGCCGCTCAGCGAAGCTGGCGGCAAGGGACTTTTCACCAAGGAACTCGATCTCGCTCTTCTGAACGGCGACATCGACTTCGCCGTTCATTCCGCCAAGGATTTGCCGACCGTTCTGCCGGACGGCATCGCCATCGCCGGCTATCTGCCCCGTGAAGACGTGCGCGATGCCTGGATCTCGCCGCAGGCCGATCAGCCGCAAAAGCTTCCGCCAGGGAGCCTTGTCGGGACCGCCTCGGCGCGGCGCGCGGCGCTGATCAAGCGGCTGCGCCCGGATCTCAAAATTAAGCTGCTGCGCGGCAATGTCGAAACGCGCCTCGAAAAGATCGCCAAGGGCGAGGCGGCCGGCACTTTGCTGGCGTTCGCCGGGTTGAAGCGGCTGGGGCTGGCCGAGCGCGCCACGGCCATCCTCGATACGCGTGATTTTCTCCCGGCGGCCGGCCAGGGCGCGATCGCCATCACCTTGCGGGCCGGCGATCTGCCAACGAACGCTTTTCTTGCACCGATCCTCGACGGGAAGACCGGCACCGCTCTCATGAGTGAGCGCGCCTTTCTCAAGATCCTCGATGGCTCTTGCAAGACTCCGATTGGCGCATATGCCTCTGTCGAAGACGACCTTGTTTCTTTGCGCGCCATCGTTCTGAAGCCCGATGGCTCGCAATTCCACGAGGCGGACTCACAGGGGCCAGCTGGCGAAGCCGAACATCTGGGGGAGAGGGTCGCCCAAGAACTCCTGCGACGCATCCAAGCTGGCTTCTTCGAAGCCGTTTCCTAAAGCGGGATGTTTTGGAGCTGTTGGTCCAAAATCATCGTGATCTAGTCCAGTGAGCGGCGCGGTTTTTTGTCCGATTTTCAGGCCCGATAGGTACCAAAATGTTTCACGTGAAACATTTTGGTAAGGTCAAGGCTACAAACTTACAAGCACTCATACACGGGCGGCTCGTCCGCGTGTGCATCCACCACGAAAAGCTGTCCGGTTGACCCTCCGCCGAGGATCCGTCGGTGAACCCGTCATTCCACCGCAACTCTGTCAATTCATAGCCGTCATGCCGATATGCGGCTTGGAGAGCTTTCGCGCGCGGCGTTTCTGCCGCCAGCGGATGAAGCCGGTGACGTAAAGGATCAAGGGCACGAAACCGGTAAGCAGGATGAAGGCACGGCCCGCATTTCCGAATGCTTCGCCCGAATGCAGCGGATATTGCCATTCAAGGAAACGCTCCCCCGCGGAGAAATTGGCGCGGTCCTGCACATTAAGAACTTTCCCACTATATTGGTCGATCGTGATGTTCCTGTAAGTGGCCCAGTGGTTTGGTTCATTATCGGCTCGCTTGCCAACGACATAGACGCCGTCCCGACCTTGCGGTAAGAAAATCCAGTGAAGTTGCCCGTCGGGAAACGTGCCGTCCGCAATTGCGGCGGCAGTATCAAGCCCAAGTGCAGGCTGGTCTGGGACGAGAACCGACATCAAATTCTTCGGGTCGCCTCGCACGGGCGGGAACAAGCCCACCAAGGATTGAACCTGCGGCTTGAAGATCATGTAAATTCCAGAAAACAGCAAAATCGTTAGAATTAGGTAGAGATAAAGACCGGTGATTCTATGTACATCATAGGTGAGCCGCACGGGAGTTGCGCCCCACTTCATCGTCAACGCATGACGCCAGTTGCCGTTACGTGGCCACCACAAATAAACGCCGGCACTCAGCGACAGCAAAAGAAAAACCGCTGGAATACCGACCATATATCTTTTGTTGTCGCCAAACAGCAGCGAAGCGTGCAGGCTTATCACCGTTCGAATAAAGGGCATGGAGACGACGCTGTTGCCGTGCTGAAGGAATCGCCGGCCCGTCCCCTTCGCGGTATAGGGATCGACGAAAACCTCAGATTGATCCAGTAGATCATCCTGTGTGGAAACCACAAAGGAAACTGAGACCGCAGCATTTTTGTGGCGAGGCATGGTTAGAATGGAAGGTACGCTGCCGGGTGGGGCCATTTGCTCGGCGGCTCTAAGGATCGCATCGAGT
>DATJTB010000037.1:0-5669 GCA_035503795.1 Methylocella sp. | reverse complement strand
ATTGGCGACGCTTGGCGCCAACCGAGCTTCGCTTGGTGTCCACTACGGCGATAGTGGACACTTCCGTTGCTGTCTCTGCCATGCCTAATCATCGCGCCGCCCAACCCTCAGCGGCAGGCGCGCTTCGCCGAGCGCTTACGGGTGCGCCAAGATTTTCACCGAGCAGATGTCGGGTGCAGTCACAGACCGCCCGGCGTTGCATGACGCGCTCGAATTCGCGCGCAGCGGCGACACGCTCATCGTGTGGAAGCTCGACCGCCTAGCGCGGCCGATGAAGCAGTTAATCGAAACGGTCGAAACCCTGCGGGTAAGGGGTATCGGGTTTCGCAGCCTGACCGAAGCCCTCGACACGACGACCGCGCAGGGGCGGCTGATCTTTCACATGTTCGGCGCGCTGGCGGAATTCGAGCGCAGCCTGATCCGGAAGCGCACGCAAGCGGGTCTCGCTACCGCGCGCCGCGTAGGCCGCACCGGAGGTCGCCCGCCAAAACTCACCGACGACGACATCGAGGCTGCCAAGGCGCTGCTCGCCAATCCCGACATCGGAGTTACCCAAATTGCACACCGCCTTGGTGTCTCGCCGGCGACGCTTTATCGTTACATCCCCCCCGCGCGAACAGCACATCTTCCTGACGCTTGAATCGCAAAAATGGTGCCTTCGTTTCGCCATCCGCTCAGAGGACTAATTCAATGCCATCACTAATGAGCCGACAAACGTTCGAAGCATTGGCGGCAGCGAATCGCACCTTGGCAATACAGAAATGGTCGCAGCCGGGTCACCCAGCAAGCGTCTTCGTGCCGTGGGCGGGTAAAGAGCTAATCAAAAAAGGTGGGATATATATCGTTGGTATTGCTCTAGCTGCCGAAGATAATGAGGAACGCCCGCTCACGTATGATGATAGCTACGCCGAGACTAAGGCTTTCGTTTACGAGCATGGAGGCCGCCACAGCCGCAGTCACACGCCGTTCTGGCGATTCCTCGACAGATTGTCGCTTAATCTGCTTGGCGCAGCTTTCGATAAAACGATTGACGACTGGGGCTGGTCAAACCTCCTGAAGATACATTGGAGCGAGGGAACGCCTGCCTCGTGGCCGTCAGATTTCGTCACAAGCCAGCTGTCGATCTGCTCACGCGCGCTTCGAGAGGAATTTGACGGACTGGAAAACAGTCTGGTTTACGTGGCGTCTCACGGCGACTTTGGATTGCTGCATGAGGTTTATCCCCCTGACAAGTGGAATAAAGAATACGAGCAACTCGACATCTGGTGGCTTCTGGATGAAAAGAGCAAAAAGTTATACGTTCACGGCCCACACCCCTATGGGTTCCTTCAACGATTTGATGTCATGGTGGAAACGGTTCGGACATTGGCTCAAATGCTACCCAGGTTTGCCTAAGAGTAGATTTGATCCTCGTTTACCGTTTTAGGTGACATTGCCGCCTCAAGATATCTGCATCATCGCCGCGCCCTTGATAAAATTGGGCTTTTTTGATGCAGATTTCTGATGCAGAATGGAAGTGGGTTTTCGACCCGGAGAACCCACCCCAAAAACACCAACGCAAACAGGCAGACCCATGACCGAGTTTGAACAATTCCGCCAATGGCTCAACCGTCGGGCTGCGGAGAACGAGCGCGCTGACGGATCGCGCCTGCTGTTGCGCCGCTGCGATGATGCGCTGCATCTGCTGCACGAGTTCGAAACGGAGATGAAGAACCGGGCATCATCATGATCTACGGTTACGCGCGCGTCTCTACGGCCGCGCAGGACGAGAGCGGCCAAGTCGCCCAATTGAAGGCGGCCGGCTGCGAAAAGATTTTCCGCGAGAAAATCACCGGCACGACGGCCGACCGGCCGCAGCTTAAAAAGCTGATGAAGGTGCTCGCCGCCGGCGACGTGGTTATCACTCCGGCGGTTGACCGCCTCTCGCGCGACACGACCGACCTTTTGGTTATCGCTCGCGACATGCAGCGGGCTGGGGCCGGTATCCGGTCGCTGGCTGAGCCGTTCCTCGATACCACGTCCGACTTCGCCGAGATCATTTTCGCGATCCTCGGCGTCGCGGCGAAGCTCGAACGCCGCCGCATCCTCGAACGCACCGCGCGCGGTCGGGCCGACGCCAAGGCGAAAGGCGTCAAATTCGGCCGCAAGCCGACGTTGACACCGCACCAGCAGAAAGAGGCCCGTGCGCGCATCGCCGCCGGCGAGACGCAGCGCAGCGTCGCACGCAGCTACAATGTCAGCCAAAGTACGATTTCACGACTTCACGGCTAGCGAGGTCCGAGCCTAAATCTAAGTACGCGGCTGTACGCGGCAAACGTCAGAGAATATTCTGAATGCGATACCCCATCGCTTGCCTGCTTACACGAAATTGACGCGCAATTTCGTCTAATGGGCCTTCGTCATCAAGGTCAAAAGAGTGTTTCTGCAACATTTTCGTTAAAATAACTTCAGGCATCAGAAGTTCTGCGGCAAACTGATTTGCCTGAATTTCGATTTTATCTTTGCCAGTAGCAGATCGTTGGTTCCTAAGCAAAAATGGAAGCTTCTTATCAACGTGTATCATGGTTGTCATAAGATGTTTATGAAGAACAAGATGACCTAATTCGTGTCCCAGCGTAAAACGTTGTCGGTTACGGTGATGTACCGAGTTAATTCCTATAATGGGCACCCCATCACGTATGAATATCATTCCAGATAACTCTTCATCGAGAGGAGAGAACCGGATTTGTGCGCCTAGATATTCCCCAATTTTGTCGAGAGGGACAGGCACGCTCCGAATATCCAGTTTGGCAAGCAAAGCTGCGGCTTGCGATTCTGGCCCTCCTGTTCGCTTATTGGTCATGACGTTTCTCTCCTTCTCGGGCGTTTCTCTGTTTTCCGGGTCGCATCAAAGTCTGTGCCCGTGACGAGGTGGGCAATCTGGTTCCGTTGCTCCGGGTTCAGGCCCTCGGGTAGCGGCAGATGGGCCGAAGCGCTTAGCGGTATCATCTTGGCGGCGAGCGGAAGGAGTTCGTGCGGTGTCATCTGCAAGGCTGCCGCCAGTGCGTAGAGTTGATGCACGAACACCCTCTGCCGCCCCGTCTCGATATTGGCGAGCGCCGCTCGTGAGACGCCCACCTGTGCTGCAAGCTGGTGTTGGGTTAGCGACTGCTTCTTGCGCCGAACCCTGATGGCGACGCCTATTTGCTGATAGATGCGGTCCGAACTCATTGAGATTTGATTGCACATAGCACCTGCGATGTCAATCGCAAGCACAATGTGCTTTACACACACATCATAATGTGCTTGACGCAGGCGGCGAGGGTTGATACAGGGGCGCAATGTCGGTTACCAACGCGCTTCTTGAGTGAGGTCTTGCAATGTCATGGTTTGTGACGCGAGTTGAACTGCACGATGCCAGTCGGAGCGACTATACGCAGCTGCATGAGGCAATGCGGAAACAGGGTTTCACTCTGGACATCGTCGGTTCCGACGGCACGAGATACTCACTCCCGCCGGCAGAATATTACTACGACGGGACAGTCAGCCGAGGTGACGTCATTGGGAAAGCCAAGAAAGCGGCTGAATCGGTTAAGACGCCGTTTGCCGTAATCGTCACGGAGGCGCTCGGCAGCACGTGGTACGGCCTCAAGGTAGTGTGAACCGGAACGGCCCAAACCGGAAAGGAGTTTCAACGTATGAAAGAACCCGGACTAGACCGCCGTCATCGCGATAAGAACCCGCCGAAAGCGGGCGAGATTCAGCAAAAGCGCAGCGATACGCTTAACAAGAATCTTCCTAGACCCATTCCTCAGTTTTCACCGGATACGACGTTGGGGGAGATGAGAGAAAAAACGGGCAAGATTAGTGAGGAGGCGGTAAGGCGCGCGGCTGCAAAAATGGACAAGTAGGAGTATGTGGCGATGATACTTTTTGAAATCGGCCAAAAATGGGACAGCAGCAAGCTGAGGGGTGAAGTTATCGAGATCGCGGAAGGCGGTAAAAGCGGGGTTGTTGCTATCACCGACGACGCGCCACACGCCGTTTCAGGCCGAAGGATTTGCCTGTGCCCAGACCGGCAACGACTCTAATAGATTCTGATCGATCCGAAGCAATGCCGAAGGCTGGCGAATTCGGGTCAAGTCCATCATTCCAAGGCATGCGGAAACCTCAAGAGACCAAGGTGCTGAGTTAGATTTGCCGGAATTGGTTTAGATCCCTGTAAAAAGTCGGTGGCGATTGGAGGCATCACAGAAATAGCTTTTCAGTAATTCACCTTAAACGTCGGACTGTCTTCTGGCCGGGTCTTGCGGTGATCGTAGAGTTGGGTGGTGGCGAGGTTGGCGTGGCCGAACCAGTCCTTCACCTTGGCGATGTCGGCGCCATTATCGAGCGCGTTGGTGCCGGCCGTCGCCCGCAGCGAATGGGCGCCGATCTCAAAGCCGAGCTGCGCTGAATATCCCCGCACCAGTTTGTAAACGGCGTCGGGTGTGAGCGCTTGCTTGAGTGTCTTGGTGCGATTGTTTTTGATGGGCCTGAACAGCGCGCCGTCTTCGTCTTCGCCGTGTCCGGCGGCTTCGAGGTACTCGTGAATCACTGCGTTGGTGACGGGATGAAGCTCGACATAGCGGATCTTGTCGCCTTTGCCTGAGACCATCAGATACGGCACGCCCCGCCGCATATTTCTCGAATCTTTGACCTTGAGCTTGCACAATTCGTCGCGGCGCAAGCCGTGAAACAGCAGGGTCGACAGGATCGCGCGATCGCGTTTGCTTTTGAGGTTTTCCTTATCCGGCGCGGCGAGCAGCCGGCGGGCCTGATGATCGCCGATCGCCGGCGTCTTGCCTTCGCCGCTCTGCGCCCGCGGCCGCTTGACGCCTTTGACCGGATTATGGGTCACGGCATTCTTGTCGCAAAGATATTCGAATAAGGACGAGAGCGCCGCGAGGCGGTTGCGGATCGTGCTGCCGTCGAGCTGCCGGCGCGCGAGGTCGTCGCGCCAGGCGATGACATGCGCCCGCGTCACGATGCGGAATTCCTCCGGCCGCACGATGCCGGTGAAGCGCATAAAATCCTTGATCGAGTTTTCGTAGATGCGCCGGGTGCCGCGGTTGCTGATGTTGGCGAACCACTCGAGTTCGGGCGGCACCTCGGCCAGCCGCTGGAACTCGGCGGCGGTCAGGAGCCGTTCGGAGGGCGCGATCGGGGTTGGAAGCTGATCGTCCATGGGCATCAATTCGGTCGGCTGCGCCGGATGCCGTAGAGCGCGCGCTTGCCGGTGTAATGAAAGACGCTCAAGGCTTCCTCGTCGGTGTCGAGGTCCGTATCGACATAGAATTCGAGAAACAGGCCGTTAGCGGAACGGTCCTCAAGCTCGCGAATGCGGCGCGCCGCGGCCGACAGCGTTTCGAAAGTGCCGACCTCGGTCCATTCCTTGGCGGCGTTCGTCATTTTGAGCTGCCACATCCGTCCCCCCTGGTCCTGCTATCTTATTATTGAAAAAATCTGTTTTCAATAATAAACCGGAGAGCGAGCCGGGGATGCTAGCGTTGTCATTTTGATCGCTAATTGGCGTAGTCGTTTGATCGCTATTTGGCGTAAGCTGGGGCATGGCAGCCCGGACCGGTCCCTCTTCCAGCGCGGCGCTCTCGCAGGTGTCGGAGCGACAGCGCGAGTGCGCCCTGGAGCGG
>DATJTB010000036.1:0-3489 GCA_035503795.1 Methylocella sp. | reverse complement strand
GCCCGTTCATGATCTTCCCGAACGTCGGGCTGAATGAGTGGGGCCACACCTTCTGGTTCATGGAGGAACTGTTCGTTGCTCCATTGCACTGGATGTTCGTGTTCTTTGGCTGGTTCTCGCTGGCAGTCTTCGGCGTTGCGCTGCAGATCCTCGGGCGCATTCGCGAACTTGCCAAGGGCTATGAGGATTTGGTCGCTCTTGAGCCGGCTGAATAATTGAAAACTCTGGCGGGACGGTTTCGCTCCGCCAGCGATTGACCTTGGGTTGGAAGCCAAGGTGCCTCTTTGCTGTTGAATGAAGCTCAACTCAAATTGCTCCGTTGATCCGGCGCCGATCACTCGGAATTTATGTCCGGGGAGCTTGTCGAAAGAACCAAATTTTCTAGGTGTCCTATTTGGCTTTCTTCTGCAGAAGACAAAATTGCAGACGGAGCTGCAGAGGCTTCTGTCCTCTGGCTGCAGGTAGCGGCATCTGATGGCGTTCGATTTAAGCGGCAAATCAAAATCAAATCCCCGCTTCCATCCTTTGAACGCGCCTTTGAACGCGAAGCCTTGACTTGATGCCGCTCCCTCAATACCGCGTCATAAAACATGTAAAATCTTGTTTATGAAAGCGGCTGGAACCGCCAAGCAGGCCACGAAAACCATAATGGAAATCCACCAAATCAATCATTTCATCGCGATCGTGGAGACCGGCAGCTTCACCAAGGGCGCGGACCGGGCCGCGGTCTCGCAATCGGCCATCTCCGCGAGCATCGCCAAGCTTGAAATGGAATTCGGCGTTCAATTGCTGGACCGGCGCCGAACGCCGGTCGTGCCGACCGATGCCGGCATCCGGTTGCTCGAAGCAAGCAAATCCATTCTGCAGATCTGCAAGACGGTGAAGGGCGAGATCGCGACGATCGCACGGCCCAAGCTTCTGAGACTTGGCGTCCTGCAATCTCTTTCCAATCGCCATCCGTCAAGCCTGCTAAGCGCCTTTCAGCGTATGAACGCCCATTTGGCGATCGAGGTATCCGATGTGGCAAGCGATGAATTGTTTGATCTGCTCGCCGAACATCAGCTCGACGCCGCCCTCACCATCCTCGACGACAGCCCATCGAGATTTGCCCGCCGCGTTCTTTTCAAGGAGCCTTATGTACTCGCTGTGCCCGACGGCCATCGCTTCGCCAAGCGGGAAAGCGTAAAACCGGAGGAGCTTCACGATGAGCCCTTCATCGTCCGTTCCGGATGCGATCGATTCCTCGATGCCAGCAACGCTCTCACATCGCGCGGTATCAGGATTCGGGTGGTTTACCGGACTTCGCAGATCGACCGGACGATGGCGCTTGTTGCTGCCGGCATCGGTCTTTCCTTCACCCCAGCGATGCTTGCGCCCGGTATCAAGATGGTGCAGGTGGACGACATGGATTTCCTCCGGAGCTACGGTCTTCTCTGGCTGCGGGAAAGGGAGAGCGATCTCAAGGAATTCCTCGACTTCGCCTCGAGCCATCGCTGGTCCCCGGAAGCCGTGCAGCCCGCGTGAGGCACGCCGAAATGGGCGGGGCGAGACCTTCAAGGCCAGAATAGGGCGCGACAGAAGCGAGCGTAGTTCGGGAGAGGTCTCGTGACTGACAGATCGCCTGCGCGCCTTAAGGCTCATTGGGAAGTGTCCGCCGGTTGAACAGCTTACGCAATTCACTTTTGGCTTCTTCGAGGATGCGCTTTTGGGACTGGGGTAGATTCCGGCCAGCTCTGTTGACATAGAAGTTGAGCATGGACATGGCGGATTGGTAGGGGGTCCCCTTCCGGCGCGTGCTGGCTTCGGCCGAATGTTTGAGGGATTTGGCAATCTTGACCGGATTCCTCCAGGTAAAGACGCCCATTTCAAGATCGAGCGCATTGCTTTGCCGGGTCACGGCAGCGGACCAATATCGGCTTTGCGTCTTGTTGTCGGCCTGTGAGTTGAGTTTCCCACCCTGTTGCAAGGGATTGGCTGATTTGCGGATCATCATTCTATCACCCTGATCCACCGCGCGGCGAACGAACCCTTGTTTACATAATTATCCCTTGATGCAGATCAGCGGCCGCAGACGCGGCAACACGGCGGGCAAGCCCTGCTTGCTCAGCCGCAATAACAACCGCGCCGACATCCTTGTAGGCGTCCGGCGCTTCTTCCGCGACTCCTCTTGTTGAATGGCTTTTGATCAGGATTCCTTGCACCCCAAGATCAACCGAGATCACCGGTTGCCCTTGGGCCTGCGCGCCGAGCACTTTGCTATTGTGCTCGAACTGCGCATTGCGGTCGGGATGATGCAACCCACGTCGGCCTTGCGGGTCGACTGCCGGCTGTAGCCCAGCTTTGGCAAAAGGGCTGATTGGCGCCAAATTGCCGTACTCTGTGACTGAATTGCGGAATTGAACCAAATGACCTCGGCGACGTTGAAGTACGTCATTGAAACGGAGCACATTGATGATCACCGCATTAGTTTACGCCGTCATCTACATCTTGATCGGTTTCTTGCTGACTTATGTCGTGAGCACTTATTTGCCGGTCGAAGTCCGGATCAAGAATATTATCAATATCATCATCTGGATTCTTGTGGTGCTCCAGGCGGTGCGGATCGTCCTCGCGTCAATGGGGGCGCCGTTACCTTAGTTAGCCACACGCAGGATCCCGCATGATCTACATCCTTGCGGCAGCTGAGCCGCACGATTGATGAAATCTTCGCCGTGTCACAAGAGGTAGTCATTGCCGACACATAGACCGAAAGGTAACGCTCGCTGATAGGATGATGCCTCCCGATTTTCAGCCAGGGAAGGCGGGAGAAGAGGCTTCTAAACTTTAACGCACTTCTATCTGGAGTGGCTGCGGGATCTTCTTCAAAGTCCAATCTCACTGATTTCTGTCACCTGCTCCGGCAAGTCCTGGCCCTGCAGCTCAAAGCCCGCCACCCGCAGCGAGGAGCAGGCCGGACTCATCGTCACGGCGAGCCGTGTGTAGCCATTCAAGACCGGCGGCTTCAACCAGGCGAAGCCTGGTGCGGACAAGCGCCCATCCCATTGCGCCAGTCCAAAGCGGCGGCTCTCGCAATGCGCCGCCGCATCTTCCGGCGCGTTTTTCAAAAACCGCGAGGCGGACATTCGGGCTTCCCATCCAGGGCGCTGCGGCAGCCAATCATTGGCCGCGCTTGTCTCGCCCTCCCGCGTCGTAAATTCCGTCTCGGTTCGCTCGATGACGCAGGATTGCCCCGGTGCGCAGCCGATGAGCGCATAGATCACAGGCCGCGCCACCGGCGTCTGCTCGAGCTTCATCCGGGCGCGGCCATAATCCGGGCACTCCTCGAAGACTTGCCGGAGAAGCTGATCGGGCGGAATGTCCCGAACGCGCGCAAAAGTGTCGATCGAATTGGCCGCCATATCGTAAGGACGAAGCCACGCATGTTGGGTGCGCCGCCACATCGGTGCCTGGTTGAGGCAGGCCGCGAAACGGCCCGGCGCCATGGCGGTC
>DATJTB010000035.1:0-12288 GCA_035503795.1 Methylocella sp. | reverse complement strand
ACAAAAGCCAGGTTTTTCTTTTCCAGAGTCTCGGCGGCCGCCACATTGGCGAGAATCATGAACTCCTCGATCAGACGATGGGAATCGAGCCGGGGCGGTGTCACAACGGCTTTCACCTCGCCTCTGTCATTCAACAGTATTTTGCGTTCCGGGAGATCGAGATCGAGAGGGCCGCGCTTGTCACGGGAGGCTTTCAGGGCTCGATAGGCGGCGTGGAGGGTTTTAAGAAGAGGCGCTTCCGGCCGTTCAGCGCCCCGATCCGGATGGGCGTCGATCAAAGCTTGCGCTTCGGCATAAGAGAGCTTGGCCGCGGAGCGCATCATGACACGGTGGAAACTATGGCTGATCTTATGTCCGTCAGGCCCGATCACGAGGCGGGTGGCGATCGCCGGGCGATCCTCGCCGGGGCGCAGCGAGCAGAGATCGTTGGAGATCCGTTCCGGCAGCATGGGCACCACGCGGTCCGGAAAATAAACGGAATTGCCGCGCTCGCGCGCCTCCTGATCGAGGGCACTGCCGGGCCGCACATAAGCGGCGACATCCGCGATCGCGACGCGCAGCACATAGCCGCCGGGATTGGCTGGATCGGTATCGGCCGCGGCGTGGACCGCATCATCATGATCCTTGGCGTCTTCAGGGTCGATGGTGACGAGCTTGACGGCGCGCCAGTCCTCGCGATCGCCTTCACCGACAGGCCGCGCATGCCGCGCCTCATCAAGCGCTCCTTGTCGAAAGACATGTGGGATGCGATGCGCATGAAGGGCAATCAGGCTGACCGTCTTTTCGCTGTCGAGTGCGCCCAGCCTTTCGCGCACCCTCGCGGTCGCCAGGCCGAGGCGACTCGGTCGCAAGACCTCGACGGCGACAAGATCTCCATCGCGTGCGGGGCCTTCATTGCCAGGGTGGACAAACAATTCACCGCGGTTCGCATTTTTTTTGTCAACCGGAACCACGCGTCCGCCGCCACCGATATTGGCCCGGAATACGCCCAAGACCTCAGCCTTCGGCCGTGGCAGAAGCCTTATGACGCGTCCCATATAAGAAAAACCACCGAGCTCTGCCCCGGCCAAGCGCTCCACTCGCAGCAAGACGCGGTCGCCCGGTGCAGGCGCCGGTTCGCCCGGTTTCGACGCGGTTTTCCCGCCGGTCATGACAAGGATTTTGGGAGCCGGTCCTTGCACGTCGTCGTTCCAGTCGGCAGGCGCGGCGAGAAGATCGCCGTCTTCATTACGTCGGAGCATATCGGCAAGAACGACGGAAGGCAGGGTTCCAGCTTTGTGGAGCCCGTTGCGTCGCCGTTCGATGGTGCCTTCGGATTCAAGGGTCTTCAGCATATGCTTGAGCGCGATTCTTTGGGCCCCCTTGATGTTGAAGGCGCGGGCGATCTCTCTTTTGCCGATCTTGCCCTGCGTCCGGCCGGTTTGAAACTCATGGCTGCGGGCAATGAAAGCGAGAAGATCGGCGACCGTGGGCAGCGAGCCCGGCTGGTCCTTGTCCGTGATCGGCGCTGGCTCGGTAATGGTGGGGTTCCGTGACCTTTCGCCAGCGATTTTCTTCACGCTTGGCCAACCTTCTTGGATTTTGCTGCCGGTTTAGCGGTCGTCTTCCGTGCTGGTTGCGGGGAGGCGGCCTCGGTCCTTTTGGCGGCACCACGCTGGCCGGCGGCCGCACTCTTCCCGCCACCGGTCGGGCGGCCTCCCTCTTTCACTTTGGCGGCCTTCTTGGCTGGCGTTTCGACAGCCGCCGCCCCGCCGGCCTCTTTTCCTTTCCTCTTCGTCCCTTTCCTGGCTTGGCTTGACCCTTCCTTCTCCTCGATCAGGCGAAGGGCCTCTTCCAAGGAAATGGTTTCAGAGGACAAGCCGTTTTTCAGCGTTGCGTTGGTCTTGCCATGATTGACATAGGCACCAAAGCGGCCAGCGCGCACGGTCACGGGACCGCCGTTCGGATGTTCACCAAGCAGCCGTCCCTGGATACGGGCGGCGGCTCCGCTCCCATCCCGCCCTTGCGTTTTCGCGGCCAGCAAGGCGACGGCCTCATCCAAGGTCAATGTGGTGGGGTCAGCATCACGCGGCAAGGTTGCGTTGATCTTTCCATAATTGACATATGGGCCATAGCGGCCGGCCTTGACGAAGACCTTGCCGCCTTCGGGATGCTCACCGAGTTCGCGCGAGGGTGCATCGGCGCTGGCGCCGAAACGCCGTCCGGTGAGGCCGCTTTCCTTGGCGATGATGAGATCGATGGCCCGATTGGCGCCGATTGAGAGAATATCATCGTCCTTGGCAAGGCTCGCATAGGTCTTGCCGTGCTGGACATAGGGTCCGAAACGGCCAATCCCGGCCAGGATCGGCTCTTTGGTCTCGGGATGCCGGGTGATTTCCCGTGGCAATGCCAAAAGACCGATCGCCTGCTCAAGCGTGATTTCGGCGGGATCCAGGCCTTTCGGGAGCGAGGCCCGCTTCGGCTTTTCCGCCTCGCCCTGCTGCACATAGGTACCGAACCGGCCCTCCCGCAAGGTGATCTCATCTCCGCTCATGGGGTCTGTTCCGAGACTTCGCACCCCCGGCTTGTCGCCATTGGCGCCAGGCTCGGCACTGGTGTCGGCGAGCGTGCGGGTGAACTTGCATTCGGGATAGTTGGAGCAGCCGATGAAAGCGCCAAATTTGCCGAGCTTGAGAGAGAGCAGGCCGGTACCGCAGCTTGGACAGGCGCGCGGATTGGAGCCATCCTCCTTGGCCGGAAAGATATGAGGACCGAGAAGCTCGTTCAAGCTGTCGAGAACTTCCGAAGTGCGCAGATCCTTGATATCGGCGAGTGCGCCCGAAAAATCCATCCAGAAATCGCGCAGCACCTGCTTCCAATCGAGCTCATGATTGGAGACGAGATCGAGCTGTTCCTCAAGGCTCGCCGTGAAATCATAGCCGACATAACGAGCAAAAAAGCTTTCAAGGAAGGCGGTGACGAGCCGGCCCTTATCCTCGGGAATGAGACGTTTCTTTTCGAGCCGCACATAGGCGCGGTCGCGCAGAACCGCAAGCGTCGAGGCATAGGTCGAGGGCCGGCCGATCCCAAGCTCCTCCATGCGCTTGACGAGCGTCGCCTCGGTGAATCGGGGCGGCGGCTCGGTGAAATGCTGGTTCGCTTCGATCTTGTCCTTGGTGAGCGCCTCGCCCGCCTGCATTTCCGGCAGGCGGCCTTCTTCTTCATCCTCGTCGTCGCGGCCTTCCTGATAAAGCTTGAGAAAACCGTCGAAGCGGATGACCTGGCCGGTGGCGCGCAGATCGAGCTGGCGGGGGCCCACTTGCGCCAAAACGTCCACCGTCGTGCGTTCAAGCTCGGCCGACTCCATTTGGCTTGCGATGGTGCGCATCCAAATCAATTCGTAGAGCCGCCGCTGGTCGGTGTCGAGGCTGGCGGCCACCTCACGGGGCAGGCGGGCGAGATCGGTCGGGCGGATGGCCTCATGGGCTTCCTGCGCGTTCTTGGCTTTCACTTTATATTTGCGCGGGCTTTCCGGCACATAGGGCGCGCCGAATTCCCGGCCGATGACCTTCCGTGCGGCGGCTATCGCTTCCGGCGCGAGATCGACGCCATCGGTTCGCATGTAGGTGATGAGCCCTACGGTCTCGCCGCTGATGTCAACGCCTTCATAGAGTTTTTGGGCCAGCTGCATGGTCCGGGCCGGGGCAAAGCCGAGCTTGCGGGACGCCTCCTGCTGGAGCGTCGAGGTGGTGAAAGGGGGCGGCGGATGCCGCCTGGCAGGCTTGGCCTCGATCTGCGCGACCGAGAATTTGGCCGTCTCAAGGGCGGCCTTGAAAGCTTCCGCTTCAGCGCCCGTTCCGATATCGAGGCGGGCGATGCGTTTTCCATCCGCGCCCGCCAGCCTTGCGATGAAAGGCGCTCCTGCCGCTGTCCGCAAATGCGCCAAGATTGACCAATATTCGCGCGAAACGAATTTCTCGATCTCCAGCTCGCGGTCGCAGACGAGGCGCAGCGCGACGGACTGCACCCGCCCAGCCGATCGGGCACCCGGCAATTTGCGCCATAAAACGGGCGAGAGATTGAAGCCAACGAGATAATCGAGCGCCCGGCGGGCCAAATAGGCATCGACCAGCGCCGCATCGATCTCGCGTGGATTGCGCATCGCCTCCTGAACGGCGGCCTTGGTGATGGCGTTGAAAACAACCCGCGCGACCGGTTTCTTTCCGAGAACTTTCTTAGCTTTCAAAACTTCGAGAACATGCCAGGAGATCGCCTCGCCCTCGCGGTCCGGGTCGGTGGCCAGAATGATCTTTTCCGCCCCCTTCGCCGCCTTGGCGATCTCGGTGAGCCTTTTCGAGGATTGGGCGTCGACATCCCACAGCATGGCGAAATCGGCATCTGGATCGACCGAGCCGTCCTTGGCTGGCAGGTCCCGCACATGCCCATAGGAAGCGTAAACCTCATAGCCCTTGCCGAGATATTTGGTAATCGTCTTCGCCTTGGCGGGCGATTCGACGATGACAACATTCATGCAACAATCCTCATCCACATCCTCTGGCCCCGAAAGCCTTGCCGCTTTGTGCAAGGCTCTCAACCAGAGCTTGACTACGAAGAAACGTGGGGCAGAATGAAAGAGCCAGAGCCCATAGTCAAATAGGGACTTTCGATCCCAAGCTATAGATCGATGCTTGGCTGAACCAATCGGTTCTGGAAATGTTCCAGCCAACCACAAGCTTGATTCGCCTCCGGCTCTTGGGGCTGGGACGGAGGCATGATCCAGCAGGATTATCGATAGGCTGGCGAAGGTGTCCGCGGCTTGGCGGCACCTTCGACACGACCCAGACCGTCGCCAGAAAAACGATCTAAAGCCCTATCCCCTCGGTCTCGACAGCTACGTAGTGGCCGATGCGCTACGATCGATACGACCGGCCTGAAGCGGACGAAGCCGAAACCGCCGATCAAGCACACTCGATAAAAATCCCCCGGGCCCCTCAAGGCTCATCTCTCGGATGGGATGGAGTGAGTGCCGCTCATCCCGCGCGAGCGGACAGCACGCGCAATGAGTGCCCACGCTTACCCTACGTGAGGCAAACCACCGACCGCCGCCTCTCATCGCGCGGTATAAATCGGGTTGGGAGCGGCCTTACTTCTTGAAACTTAAACTTTGTAATTTATTGCCCTCCGGCGCTTCTTCAGGGGCGACTTCAAAGGAAAATGCTTGCCCGGCTGGCGGATTTGGAAAGTCGACGGTCCGGCCGGCATTTCCGGCGTCGTCGGTGCGAAGCGTCCCAAGCGAGCGGCCGCATTTCAGGGAAATCTTGTATCGCGTGTTGGGCTTGGCGCCAGCCAAGCGAATCCCGGCGGTGGAGGATTCTTCTGTTGCCCGCGCGACCGTTATGGAACCTTTGACCACAGCGGAATCGCTATCCTTGACTTCCTCATTGGAACAACTGCCTTCATCCTGTTGGATCAAAGGTCCGGTGATGGCCGTGAGCGAGGAGAGCGGCAGTTGCACCGGGCAAGCGGAGCCATCCCGCGCCGAAATAATATAAGAGTAGGTCTGGTCGCCGGACTTGACCCTCGCGACGGCGCCGATTTGCGCGCCCGCATCGGCCGGATCCGCCGATGTGAAGTCCGCATGGTCATTATACCAGCAAGTCAGTGTCTGGTTTTTCGCATGCGCCGGGGCTCCCGCCGCCAAAACCAGGGTGCTGAGCGCAAGGTTTTTCCAAATCATGTTCATGGCAAGCCAGTGCTTTACAGATTGTCGACTGCCCGTTTAGCGCGCTCCCTTCTGAAAAGGCAACCGCACGAAAGGATAGGCTGTTCACATTTTTGACATTTATTGCGTGCGGTGCAAAGCCTGACGGCGGAGCGGATTTTTATCCGCCGATTTGTCCGGATCGCGGACTTGCCAAAGTTCCGCAAATTCAGCGGGATTGGCGGCCTAATCTCTTGTAAGCGACCAAACCCCGGTCCTATAGAACCTGACCGATGGTCAATCTGCCCCAAAAGCCCTTTTTCCCGCACCGGCATCTGCTCGGCATCGAAGGGCTTTCCGCCCCGGACATCGAGATTCTTCTTCAATTGGCCGAAGCGGCGGTCGAGCTCTCGCGTCAAGTCGAGAAGAAGCGTGCGACCCTGCGCGGCCGGACTCTGATCAATCTTTTTTTCGAGGCCTCGACCCGCACGCAGTCTTCCTTCGAATTGGCCGGCAAAAGACTCGGTGCCGATGTCATGAATATGTCGGTGGCGGCATCCAGCGTCAAAAAGGGCGAGACCTTGATCGACACCGCAGTCACGCTCAATGCCATGCGACCCGATATCATCGTCGTCCGCCATGCGCAGGCGGGTGCTGTGCATCTGTTGGCCAAGAAGGTCGATTGCGCCGTTGTCAATGCCGGGGATGGGGCACATGAGCATCCGACGCAGGCGCTTCTCGATGCGCTGACGATCCGGCGCAACAAGGGAAGAATAGAGGGTCTCAAGGTTGCGATCTGCGGCGACATTCTCCATTCCCGTGTCGCCCGCTCGAATATTCTGCTGCTCTCGACGCTTGGGGCGCGGGTGCGTGTGGTTGGGCCGTCGACGCTTCTGCCAGCCGGCATCGAGCGGATGGGGGTCGAAGTGTTCCGCGATCTGCAAAGTGGGCTCAAAGACACCGATATCGTGATGATGCTGCGCCTGCAGCGCGAGCGTATGACCGGTGGCTATATTCCCTCGGCCAAGGAATATTTCCGTTTTTTCGGCCTTGATGAGGACAAGCTGAAATACGCGCGGCCCGACGCACTGGTCATGCATCCGGGTCCAATGAACCGCGGGGTTGAAATCGATTCGATGGTCGCCGACGGAGAAAGAAGCCTAATCCGCGAGCAAGTCGAAATGGGGGTAGCGGTGCGGATCGCCGTCTTGGAAGCCCTGGCGGGACATTTGCCGAATGGTTGAGAATGAGTTTCCCGCCAACGCCTCGGCGTCTTCGGCGATCGCCCATCAGCCGTTGGCGCTGATCAATGCCAGGCTGATCGATCCGGAGGCGCTCGAGGAAAGGGTGGGCGGCGTCCTGATCATTGACGGAATGATCCGGGATCTCGGCGCGCCGGTCAATCCGGCCAATCTCCCGGTGTATGCGCGGATCCTGGATTGCAAGGGGGATTGCGTGGCACCGGGCCTCATTGATCTGCGTGCCTTCATCGGCGAACCCGGCGCCGAGCATCGCGAGACGATCGCGACCGCAACCATGGCGGCGGCGGCGGGTGGGGTGACGACGATCCTGGCGCGTCCCGACACCAATCCGCCGGTCGATGAGCCGGCCGTCGTCGATTTTCTCCTGCGCCGGGCGCGCGGCACGGGCCGCGTGCGGGTGCTTCCATGTGCGGCGCTGACGGCTGGCCTTGCCGGGATTGAAATCGCCGAGATCGGCCTCTTGCAGCAGGCGGGAGCGGTCGCCTTCAGCGATGGCGCGCGATCGATCCGCAATGCCCGCGTTCTGCGCCGCGTGATGCAATATGCCCGTGATTTCGATGCGCTCATCATTCACCATGCCGAAGATCCCGATCTGGCCTTGGAAGGGGTCATGAATGAGGGCGAGTTCGCCTCAAGGCTCGGGCTTTCCGGCATTCCGCGCGAGGCGGAAGCCATCGTGCTCGATCGGGACATCCGGCTCGTGCGGTTGACAGGCGCCCGCTACCATGCCGCCCTGGTGACGACCACTCTGTCCTTGGACATCATCGGACAGGCGAAGGCCGAGGGCCTGCCGGTGACCGCGGCTACCTCGATCAATCATCTGACCCTCAATGAAAATGACATCGGCGACTACCGGACCTTTCTGAAGCTCGCACCCCCCTTGCGGCATGAGGATGAGCGCCGCGCCCTTGTGGCCGGCGTGGCTTCCGGTCTTCTCGATGTGATCGTCTCGGACCACAATCCGCAGGATGTGGAGACCAAGCGGTTGCCCTTCGCTGAGGCGGAACCTGGCGCCATCGGCCTTGAGACCATGCTGGCCGCCGGCCTGCGTCTCGTTCACTCGGGTGAATTATCACTGGCCCGGCTCATTGCCGCGATGACGCTCGGCCCGGCGGAGATTCTGGGCTTGCCGCAGGGACGCCTCAAGATCGGCGCGCCGGCCGATCTCATCCGCTTCGATCCGGATGAGCCCTTCATCGTCGATAAGCACAAGCTGCATTCGCGCTGCAAGAACACGCCATTTGATGAAGCCCGCATGCAGGGCATCGTGAAATGCACCCTCGTTGCCGGCGAGGTCGTCTATGAGGCGAAATGAGGAAGCGAGAATAAGCTTCCATCCGCCGGTCGAGATGGTTGAAGAGGTCCGGTCGCGGCCAATCACCTTACAAAAATGTTTCACGTGAAACATTTTTGTCCGATCCCGCCCCAAAACCTTACACGGCCTGAGACAGAACCACCCTGCAACCTTGTAAGTCTTGCCGATTTTCGGCCAGCCGGCCAAAGGCAGCTTTGAAAGCCCTTCTTGCGGCGGGTCGTGTTTCGGCCGCGCGACAACCCACCAGCGGCCTCGATCCGCGGGGTATTCAGCCTTTGCCGCGGCCGTCAAACTTCGCTTGTCCACGATACTTGAACACGGTTCAACATAATAGTTGAACTTTGTTCATAAAGGCGTATGCTCGGTTGTGAACAGTGTTCATAGCCATGAGATCCGAATATCTTGAAGACGGTCGTCAGGCTCTTTCGCGGTCGTGTCGTGGTTGCATCTACCTGGAGAACGGGAAAATGAGCGGACGAAATATCGCCATTGGATTTGGGATCGCCATCCTTCTGCCGGCGCTGATATTCTACGGCGTCAGTACCTTGAGCCCCGCACCGAAATACGCAGATGACATCACGGCTGACACTTATAGGCACAAGGCAAACGCCACGGCCGAGGAGCGCCAGGCCGACGACGACAAGACGCAGGCCGCGCGCAAGGCTTATGATGCCGCGCGGTCGCGCTTTGGTGGCCGGCTCTTTTATACTGCCGTTCCGATTGGCCTTGCGGCCATATTGACCGGTGGGCTCGCGGGTGTTTCGGCGGTTGGCACGGGCTTGATATTCGGCGGCATATTTTCGGTGGTGGTGGGGTTTTGTGGCTATTGGGAATTCATCGCCGACTGGCAGCGGTTCGTCTCGCTCCTTGCTGCGGGCGCCGCCCTCCTGTTCATCGGCTTGCGCAAGACAACAAAGAGCCAACCGTCTTCATAGACGCTCGAGCGCAGGACGCCCGCGTCCTCGATCAATCGATCGGGGACGCGAATCGAGCGCGCCCCTGTTCGTCGTCCCGATCACAGTTCGTCGATATTCGAAACCTCCAGTGACAAGGCCCTAAAGCATGACGACCCCGCTTTTGACCTCGCGCCGGTTCGCACCGCTGTTCTGGTGCCAGTTCTTCTCGGCTTTCAACGACAATTTTCTCAAGAACGCGCTGGTCTTCATGATCTTGTTCCAGATCGGCGGCCCCAATGCCGATGCGATGATCACAACGGCCGGAACTGTTTTCATCGCGCCGTTCTTTTTTCTCTCCGGACTTGGCGGTGAGCTCGCGGATCGTTTCGACAAGGCGCTGGTCGCGCGCCGGCTCAAGCTGGCCGAGATCGGGATCACGGGGCTCGCGAGCGCGGGTTTCGCGTTGCACTCGCTTCCGCTTCTGTTTGTGGCTCTGTTCCTGTTTGGTGTCGTCGCGACCCTGTTCGGTCCGATCAAATATGGCATCTTGCCCGATCATCTCGCGCTGGACGAATTGGCCCTGGGGAATGCATGGGTCGAGGGCGCGACTTTTCTCGCCATTCTCCTCGGCACGATCGCCGGCGGAATGGCCACGCGCGGTGGCGACGCATATCTGTTCAGCGCGCTAATCATCCTCTTTGCGCTCTTGTGCTGGGGGGCGGCCCTCCTGATCCCAGGCACCGGCGAAGCCGCACCGGATCTGCGCGTGGACATGAATATTTTCCGTTCGACCGCCTCGCTCCTCAAGGATCTGTGGCACCATCCCCGGCTTCGCTGGGGCGCTCTCGTGGTGAGCTGGTTCTGGCTCGTTGGCGCCGTCGCCTTGTCTCTCCTGCCTCCCTTGGTGAAGGACGTGGTGGGCGGCAATGAGGAGGTCGTGACCCTTTATCTCGTGGTTTTCGCGGTTGGCATTGCGGTGGGCTCGCGTTTGGCCGCATGGCTTCTGCATGGACGCATCCTGCTCGTCCCGACGTTGATCGGCGCGGTTCTCCTCGGGCTCTTCGCGCTCGATGCCGGATGGGCGGCGCTCGATCAGGCGCCCGCCGCGACGCTGCGGTCCGCAAAGGCCGTTCTCACTTCGGTTCTTGGTGCGCGATTAGCCATTGATCTCGCCGGCCTCGCCGTTGCCGGTGGTTTGTTCATTGTCCCGTCCTTTGCGGCCGTTCAGGCCTGGGCCGACGCCGATCGGCGCGCCCGCGTCGTCGCGGCGGTCAATGTGCTCAGCGCCGCCTTCATGGTTGCTGGCGGCGTGGCCGTCGCAATCCTGCAAATGGCGGGTCTTAAAACCGGGCAGCTCTTCCTCATTATGGGCGCACTCTGTCTCCTGGTAACGCTCGCGATCCAGCAAACCCTGCCGACACGCGGATTCCGTGAACTTGTCTTGCTTCTGTTCCAGGCTTTGTTCCGGCTTGAGATCCGCGGCGCGGCGAATCTGACGGCGTTCGGTTCACCTAAAATCATTGCCCTCAACCATGTGAGCTTCCTCGATGGGGGTTTGGCCCTGTCGCTCCTTGAGGAGGACCCGGTCTTCGCCATCGACTCGGGAGTCGCGCAACGCTGGTGGGTGAAGCCGTTCCTCAAGGTCACGCGCGCCATATCGCTTGATCCGTTGAAACCTTTGGCGACCCGCACGCTCATCAATGCCGTCAAGAGCGGCGAGACCCTCGTCATCTTTCCCGAGGGGAGGCGGACCGTCACCGGCAGCCTGATGAAGGTTTATGACGGCGCCGGTCTCATCGCCGACAAGTCGGAGGCGACCGTGGTGCCGGTGCATATCGACGGTCTCGAACACACTTTCTTCTCGCGTCTGACGAGGCAACAGATCCGCCGGCGCTGGTTTCCCAAGGTCACGGCGACGGTGCTGGAGCCCATCAAGCTCAGCGTGGATCCCCGGCTTAAGGGGAGGGCGAGGCGTCATGCGGTGGGCACCGCACTCTACGATGTCATGTCCGATCTCGTGTTCCGGACGACCTCGACCGATCGCACCCTCATCGATGCCGTCATTGATGCGGCGAGGAACAACGGTTGGGACCGCATAGCCGTCGAAGACCCGGTCTCCGGAAGAGCACGCTATCGCCGTCTGCTGATGGGCGCCGCCATACTCGGTCGGAAGCTCGCACCGTTAGCTTCCGAAGGCCAGGCCATCGCCGTCATGCTCCCCACATCGAATGGTGCTGCGCTCACCGTGCTCGGTCTCATGTCGGCGGGCCGTGTCCCTGCCATGATCAACTTCACCGCCGGCCGCACTAATATACTCGCGGCCTGCAAAGCCGCCGAGGCCTCGGCGCTTGTCACCTCGCGCACATTCATCGAGAAGGGCAGGCTGTCCGAGCTCGTCACAAGGCTTTCCTCCGTCCTCAAGATCATCTACATCGAGGACATTCAGGCGGGCATCCGCCTCCTGGACAAGGTGCGTGGATTTGTGGCGGCCGGCAAGCCCATGGTCCCTCGCAGGCCCGACGATCCTGCGGTGATCTTGTTCACCTCCGGCACCGAGGGCGCGCCAAAGGGCGTCGTCCTCTCTCACAGGAACGTACTCGCCAATGCCGCGCAGGCCGCCGCGCGCATCGACTTCAACCGGACCGACAAGGTCTTCAACGTGCTCCCGGTGTTTCATTCCTTTGGTTTCACCGTCGGGCTGATGCTGCCACTCGTGTCGGGCGTGCGCATCTATCTTTACCCATCGCCGCTCCACTATCGGACGGTCCCCGAATTGGTCTATGAGTCCAATGCCACCTTCCTGTTCGGCACCGATACTTTCCTCGCGGCCTATGCGCTCGGCGGTAACCCCTACGACTTCCGATCGTTGCGCTACATCCTGGCCGGCGCGGAGGCGGTCAGGGACTCCACCCGGAAAATCTACTCGGAAAAGTTCGGCGTGCGCATTCTGGAAGGTTATGGCGTCACCGAGACGGCCCCCGCGCTGGCGCTCAACACGGCGATGTTCAACCGCTTCGGCACGGTGGGCCGTCTGATGCCCGGCATCGAGTCCCGGCTCGAGCCGGTTGCCGGTATCAACGAAGGCGGCCGGCTTTTCGTGCGGGGTCCGAATGTCATGCTGGGCTATCTCAAGGC
>DATJTB010000034.1:0-6480 GCA_035503795.1 Methylocella sp. | reverse complement strand
TATCGGCGACAAGGAATTGACCGCGGGCGAATTGCGCACGCGCGGCTATTATCTCGGCTCGAATGTTTCCTATAACGTCAAGAAACTGGTCGAGATCGGCTTCCTCCACCACTCCCGCTCGCGCGTCGATCGCCGGTCGGTTCGGATCAGCCTGACCGAGCGAGGCAAGGAGGTGCACCGCATCGTCGCCGGCATTTATGAGAAGCATGCGCGCACGATCGAACAGATCGGCGGCATTCCCGGCGATGATTTCGCCCGGATGAACGCCTCCCTGCTGCGCCTCGAGCGGTATTGGACCGACCAGATCAAATACCGGCTCTGATACGAAATTCACCTGATCGATTCTCCCTTGCCCCGCGACCGCGAATCGGCGGGGCCATACCCGAGTCCGTTTTGAGCGATTCCAATGTCTTGCGGCGCCATTTCCGATCCTCTGATCCGCTGATGCCAAAGACTCGATGATCGGAACCGATCATCGCCATAATCGCCGAAGCGCGCGTAGCCCGTCTCTCGACGGGCTATGTTGCACGGAACCCTGGCGCGACGAGTCGCGCTCAAACAGAATTGGCATGAGTCTTTTCCTGTCTTGGCCGCCGAAGCCCGACCGTTCGGTCTTCGGGAAGAAGCGCGAGCCAACTCGCTCTCTAATTCTGAAAAACAATATCATACCCAAACCGGGTCTGTCAAGAAATTGTCGATTCTCTTTTCGAGCGCCTGGCCTCGGCCCAGCGCCTTCGCCGCTGTCGGAAACGCCGGGCGATCTGATCAGCTGAGTCCCGTATGACACCGCGCCGCCCTCTTTAAACCGATGTGCGGGGCGCTGCTTGTGCGAGCGCCCGGTCTGGTGTTTATCTGCCATTAAGGGAGCGGTCATAAAAACGCCTGAGTGGAACCTATGTTGCGTGCCGATGCGCGGGAGGGCTTTTCGCGCACCGCCGCGACGTCCCCCGGAGCCTTGGGGCGGGACGGCCAGGGGTCGGGACGAGGGCCGTCCGTTCTTGGAGATTTGCAGTTGATGCGTGGCAGGACCGTATCGCGGCTTTCGCGCCGCGCACTTTTCGGCGCGACGGCATGTGTCGCCTTCACTCTCGCCCTCGGGTCGCTCCCGTCCAGGGCCGACCAGCAGGACAACCAGGCGGAATGGCCGCAGAGCTATGAGGCCTCGCCGGACATGGCGGTCAGGCGCGAGTCCACGCCCATCCTGTCGCCGGCCACGGTCGACGCCACGCAGGCGGCGATCCAGAAATATCAGGAGATCGTCGCCCGCGGCGGCTGGATCACCGTGCCGGCCGGCCCAGAGCTGCGGGTCGGCTCCAGGGGCGCGGCGGTCCGGGCGCTGCGCGCGCGGCTGGTCGCCACCGGCGATCTCGATCCGGTCGCGGGCTCGGGGCCGATCTACGATTCCCTGGTGGAGGCGGGGGTCGATCGCTTCCAGGCGCGCAACGGCCTCAACCGCACCGGAACCGTCGACAAGGACACGCTGGCCGCGCTCAACGTGTCGGCCGCGGCCCGTTTCCAGCAGCTCGAGACCAACCTCGTGCGCCTGCGCGCCTATTCTGGCGACCTCGGCGAGCGCTTCGTGATCGTCAACCTGCCGGCGGCCTCGGTCGAGACCGTCGAGAACGGCGTTGTCTACTCGCACCACCGGGCAGGCGTCGGCCGGATCGACCGCCAGTCGCCGATCATGCAAACCAAGGCGACGGAGATCAATTTCAACCCGTACTGGCACGTGCCGCCTTCGCTGATCAAGAAAGACCTGATCCCGAAGATGAAGGCCGATCCGGACTATCTGACCGAAGAGAAGATCCACGTCTTCGACAAGGACGGGCAGGAAGTGTCGCCCTCGTCGATCGACTGGAACACGGATGAAGCGACGCATTTCACCTATCGCCAGGACACCGGCGCCGACATCAACTCGCTCGGCTTCGTGCGCATCAACATCCCCAACCCCTACGGCGTCTACATGCATGACACGCCGGAGAAGGGCGTGTTCGGCGACGACTTCCGCTTCGTTTCGTCCGGCTGCGTACGCGTGCAGGACGTGCGCGACTATGTCGCTTGGCTGCTCAAGGACAATCCCGGCTGGGGCCGGGACCAGATCGACGCGGTCATCCGTTCAGGCCAGCGCCTCGACGTCAAGCTGACCCAGCCGGTCCCGGTCTATTGGGTCTATATCACCGCCTGGGCGACGCCGGACGGGATCGTTCAGTTCCGTCCCGACATCTACCAGCGCGACGGCGCGGGGCCTGGGCCGATCGCCTCGGCCGTGCCGTTGCAGCCGCTGGCCCTGCCGCAGGAATAGCGCCCGTCCGCCAGGGACGCCTGAGCGGCGCGGGGGCGCATGGCTTGCGCCCTCCGACCGGGTCCGCACTTCTGTGCGCGCGATAGCGTTTTCAGCGTCGGATCTGGGCAGGTCCAACTCGACCGACTGTGCGCCCTTTCGACAACAATCGAGCGCAAGCCCGATCCCTCACACCCGCCAGGCGGTCCTGCGATCCGCACCTTGCCGTGCGCATTTCGGTGAGGCGCTTGTCGGCGGGCAGGGTCTTCGACAGCGATTCGAGAGTTATGCCCGCCGAAGGGGTCGCCCATTTGCGGGCCTCGAGGGCTTTGAGCGCTCCTTCCGCCGCGGGCCTGCGCCGATACATCATTGAGGGCGGCGATCGGCGATCCGGTTCTGAAGGTCGGCCATCCGCGCGTCATCGTCCGACTTGCACAGACCCATCAAGGGGTATATTATCCTGGGCATGACAAACTTCGGCATCAGCATGGATGGCGCCACGGAGCGGAAGACTACGAACAATAACGCGCTCCGGCGTCCGCAATGCCGGCTGTGTAACGCTGCGCTCACCACAACCTTTGTCGATCTCGGTATGTCCCCCCTTTGTGAAAGCATATTGAGGGCCGACCAAATTGACCAAATGGAGCCGTTTTTCCCGCTGCATGTCCTGGTCTGCAGCAATTGCTTCCTCGTCCAGCTGCAGGAATACGTCAAACCAGAAAGCATTTTCACCGAATACGACTATTTTTCGTCATATTCCACCTCGTGGGTGGAGCACGCTCGTCGATATTGCGAGATGATTACAGCCAGGCTGAACCTTGACCGAAACAGCCAAGTCTATGAGATTGCGAGCAATGATGGATACCTGCTCCAGCATTTCGTTCGCTTAGGGATCCCGGTGACAGGCGTTGAGCCCGCCGCTAATGTTGCCGCGGCTGCTCGCGAAAAAAATATTACTACCATCGTCGAATTTTTCGGTATGGACCTGACGCGGCGACTCATTGCACAAGGCAGACGCGCCGACCTCATCATCGGTAACAATGTGCTTGCGCAGGTTCCCGACCTCAATGACTTTGTCGGGGGAATGGCGGCTTTCCTTAACCCTGACGGAGTCATCACGCTTGAGTTCCCGCATCTTGAACGCCTTATCGAAGAAAATCAGTTTGACACGATCTATCACGAGCATTTCTCTTATTTTTCGTTTGTCACGGTCGACCGCCTCGCTAAACGTCACGGTTTGCGGGTCTTCGACGTCGATCGCTTAAGCACTCATGGTGGTTCTCTGCGCGTTTACCTCTGCCGGACTGAGGCTCACTTCGCTCCGGCGCCCGCTGTTGCCGCTTTGCTTGCTCACGAGCGGCAAAGTGGATTTGAGGATATAGGGACTTATACAAAATTTTCCGCAAAAGTTCATCATACGAAGCGCCAACTCCTGTCCTTTTTGATTGAACTAAAGGAAAGAGGCGCAAGGGTATGCGGTTATGGGGCTCCTGGTAAAGGCAATACGCTGTTGAATTACTGCGGAATCGGCGTCGATTTCCTCGACTTCACCGTGGACCGCAACCCTTACAAACATGGGCTGTACACCCCAGGCATGCATATCCCGATTTATCCAGTGTCCGCTATCGATGACGCGCGGCCCGATTATCTGTTGATTTTGCCGTGGAACCTGAAGCAAGAAATCGTTGAGCAGATGCGCCACGTCGGAGATTGGGGATGTAAGTTTATCGTCGCTATACCCAAGGTAGAGGTAATAGATCCTAAGGAATTAAGGTCATGAAAGTTGTGTTATTTTGTGGAGGCTTAGGTACGCGTATTCGAGACTACTCGGAGAGCATTCCCAAGCCCATGATCCCTGTCGGTAATCACCCAATTCTGTGGCATGTAATGCAGTACTACAGCAAACAAGGACATCATGATTTCATTTTGTGCTTGGGGTATAAAGCGAATGTTGTCAAGAATTATTTTTTAAACTATAAGATTGCAGAAAGTAGCGATTGCATAATCTCAGAGTTTGGCTCGAAAGTTGAGATTATTGGTGAGAAGCCTCCCGAATGGCGGATCACGCTCGTTGATACTGGCGTCTGGAGAAATATTGGAGCGCGGCTTTTTGCAGTTAGACATTTTGTGAAGAATGAAGAGATCTTCCTGGCCAACTACAGCGATGGGCTGACCGACGCGCCTCTTGAACTGATGATCGATCAGTTCAAGGCAAGCGGGAAGATTGCTTGCTTTATTGCTGTTCATCCACCGATTAACTTTCACCTGGCGGAATTCGATGACGAGGGGGTCGTGCAACAAATCCGTTCGAGCCAGCAATCTGGTATGTGGATCAATGGCGGCTATTTTATCTTTCGCAAAGAGATTTTCGAGTACATCCAGGACGGCGAGGAGCTGGTGCTTGAGCCGTTCGACCGTCTCATCAAAACGGGAAAGTTGATGGCGTACAAATACGAGGGCTTTTGGCGGGCCATGGATACGCTGAGGGACAGACAAATTCTGGAGGAGATGGTCGAACGCGGCGAGACGCCCTGGAGCCGACGGCAGAATGCCGGCAGCAATGCGGCGCCATGAAATCATTACGGCTCGCGGCGCCTGGAGATCGATTGTCGGTCCTGTGCCTCGGCGCGCATTCGGACGATATAGAAATAGGAGCGGGGGCGACACTTCTAGACATGCAGGAGCGCGGCGTCCGCCTTGATGTGCATTGGTGCGTCCTAAGCGGCAGCGGCGAGCGGGAGAGCGAGGCTAGAGCGTCAGCGTCCGATTTTTTATCCGGAGCGCAACGCTCGCAGATCGAAATCATGTCGTTTCGGGATGGCTTTTTCCCTGAGCAGGGGGAGGCGATCAAATCGTGGTTTGAAGCGCTTCGACCACGAGTGGATCCCGATCTTATCCTCACCCATCGCAAGGAGGACGCGCATCAGGATCACCGGCAGGTCTGCCGCCTCACCTGGAATACTTTCCGGGATCACTGCATTCTTGAATATGAAATTCCGAAATGGGACGGCGATATCGGTCGGCCCAATGTCTACGTGCCGATTTCGGCCGGCGCCTTAAAGCGAAAAATCGATCTTCTGATCGCTCATTTCGGGACCCAGCGCTCGAAACAGTGGTTTGACCCGGAGACCTTTCTCGGATTGGCCAGGCTAAGAGGAATGGAATGTCGCGCGCCGGAACGCTATGCTGAAGCCTTTGTTGGGCGCAAATTGGCCCTAGCTTGAATAGGCCGCGAGCTCAAGCTTGCGGATACAGTTTCTCGGTCGGCCGGAAAAGGGGGCTGCTTCTTCCTCGAAATAAGATAGGCTTACCTGACGCAACCGCCCTCGCGCTTCAGGCGCGCTCGGGCAGCCGGAAAACGGAAGCGTACCTCACTTCCCAGTCTTCTCTGGTCCGGTCGAAGGGCTCCAAACCCCAGTAGTGGAGAGGCCAATCCCGGCGCAGAGTGGGGTCGCCTTCATGGATCTCCTCGATAAGATCGGTCACCGGGCGCCAGCCGCGCTCGGACGCGACTTTGGTCCGCACCGCGAGGTCGACGCCGGAAACGAACAGGCGCCCTCCGGGCTTCACGAGTCGAGCCAGATTGCGCAGGCAAGCTTCCGCGTCAGCCGGAGGCATGTGACACAAGAATCGGTTCGCCACGACGACATCTTGAAGGCCCAGATCTCCCACTAGGTTCGGGTCTCCAGCGTCCCCAAGGCGCCAAATAATTCCGTCCCGAAACCGGGGTCTCACGCTTGCGTTCTTCCCGTCTTGTTCAAATAAGGCCTCCATTTCGGCCGAGGACATCCGTTCGAAGATTGACCGAAAGCCTACGTCCTGGGACGGCTCCATTCCGTCGAGCGGATAGGTTCCGGTCTCCGCAATTTGAAGCACCTCGCTGGATATATCGAGGCCGCAAATGCGGAGCTGCAGGTCCGGCCGTTTGGCGCGGATCACATAGGAGAAGGAATAGACTTCCGCTCCTTTGCTGCACCCGAGCACCGCCATATGAAGGGTCGAACCGGGCGGAAATTGGTTGAGCTGTCGGACCAGCAACTCGAGCTCGGGGCGATTGCGAAAAAAGAAGGTGCCGGTTGCTTGGTTCCTTTCCCGCAGCTGAATCAGGCGGTGCACATGAGAGCCATATCCGCGGAGGGAGCGCTTTGACTTCCAAGAGGCTGGGAGACGGTTCCAAATCCAGGCGTTCATACGAAGAT